>NZ_RFFI01000004.1 GCF_003696205.1 Cellulomonas triticagri | reverse complement strand
GCCGTCGCGGTGAGCCTCGCCCTCGGCGTGGGCGCCTTCACGCTCACCCCCGCCCCGGCCGCCCGCACCGAGGCGGCCGAGGTGACCGCGCCCGACGAGGCGCCCGCCGCCGGGACCGCCCCGCTCACGGTCGAGGTCGTCCAGGCGCGGCAGGACGCCGTGGTGCTGGCGAGCACGGCCGTCCGCGACGCGGGCAGCGCGACGGCGGACGCGGTCGCGTCGGCCGTGCCCGCGGAGCGGGTCGCCGCGCTGGCGACGGCGGTCGCGGAGCTCGACACGCTCATCGCGACGACGCAGGCCGAGCAGCCCGCGCTGACCGCCCTGCGGCCCGCCGAGCAGCCCGCCCCCGTCCTCGCGGGCGAGTCCCTGGCCGACGCCGTCGCGGACGCGAGCGCCGACGCGCAGGCGGACGCCGCCGCCGAGCAGGGCGCCACCTCCACCTCGGACGACGTGGCCGGTGCCGGCACGGCCGAGGGCACCGCGCCGACCGTCGCCGTCTCGCCGTCCGCCGCCGCCGACGAGCCCGACGCGGACCCCGCGGCGACGCTGCTGGCCGCGCAGGTCGAGCGGGTCGCGACGCTGACCGCCGAGCTCCAGGTCGTCACCCAGCAGACCCAGGAGGCCGCGGCCGCCGCTGCCGCCGCCGCGGAGGCCGCCCGCAAGGAGGCGCAGCGCACCTCGCTCGACTCCTACGACAACGGCCAGATCCCCGCGTCCGCGCTGTGCGAGCTCGACTTCGCCCCCGGGCAGCAGCTGCGCTGCGACGCGGCCGAGGCGCTGGAGCAGCTGAACGTCGAGTTCGCCGCCGCCTTCGGCACGAACCTGGTGATCACCGACTCGTACCGGTCGTACAGCCAGCAGGTCGCGTGCCGCCGCCAGAAGGGCAGCCTGTGCGCCACGCCGGGAACCTCGAACCACGGCGGCGGTGTCGCGGTGGACCTCGGCGGGCGCGCGTACTCGTTCGGCACGGACCAGCACGACTGGATGCTCGCGAACGCCGAGCGGTTCGGCTGGACGCTGCCGTCGTGGGCCCGGGCGACGGGCTCGAAGCCGGAGCCGTGGCACTGGGAGTTCGTGGGCTGAGCAGGCGCGTGCGCCCGTGCGGGTCGCGACCTACGGTGGGGCCGGGGGTGGTCGTCCGGCCGCCCTCCCCGTCTGGTGAGGAGCCGCAGAGATGCCCACACGTACCGCACGCACCGCCTGGAACGGCACGCTGGAGGCCGGCGGCGGCCAGGTGGAGCTCACGAGCTCGAAGGTCGGCACCTACGACGTGTCGTTCCCGAAGCGCGCGGCCGACGAGGCCGGTGGCACGACCAGCCCCGAGGAGCTGATCGCCGCCGCGCACTCGTCCTGCTACGCGATGCAGCTGTCCGCGCTGATCGGCGAGGCCGGCGGCACGCCGGAGGCCCTGGAGGTCTCCGCCGACGTCACCCTCAGCCCGGACCCGGCCGGCGGGTTCCGGATCAGCGGGATCGCCCTGAAGGTCCGCGGAGAGGTCTCCGGCCTGGACGAGGCCGGGTTCCTGAAGGCCGCGCAGGACGCCAAGGCCACCTGCCCGGTGAGCAAGGCCCTGACCGGCACCGAGATCACCCTGGACGCCGCGCTGGAGTCCTGACCGGCTTCCTGCTCGCGCCGACGCCCCCGCCGCCCCCACCGGGCGACGGGGGCGTTCGCGTGGTGGACGGCGGCGCGCACCGCCGGAGGCGGTGGAACACTGACCGGCGTGACGACCGCCACGTCCCTCCCCCCGGGCGGTGGGCCCGCCCCCGCCGCCGAGCCCGCCGCGTCCGCCGCCGAGCTGGTCCGCGCGCTGCGGTCCGCGGTCGCGGGCGGCGTCGACGACTCGACCCGCCGCCGCGCCGAGTACTCCACCGACGCGTCCAACTACCGCGTCGTCCCGTCCGTCGTGGTGTTCCCGCGCGACGTGGACGACGCCCTCGCGGCCCTGGAGGTCGCCCGCGGGCTCGGCACGCCCGTGACGTCCCGCGGTGGCGGCACGTCCGTGGCGGGCAACGCCGTCGGCACCGGCGTCGTCCTCGACTGGTCGCGGCACGTGAACCGGGTGCGGGAGATCGACCCGGAGGCCCGCACCGCGCGCGTCGACCCGGGCGTGGTGATGGCCGCGCTGCAGCGCGAGGCCGCGCCGCACGGCCTGCGGTTCGGCCCGGACCCGTCGACCCAGGCGCGCGCGACCCTCGGCGGCATGATCGGCAACAACGCCTGCGGGCCGCGCGCGGTGGCGTACGGACGCACGGCGGACAACGTGCTGGAGCTCGACGTGGTCGACGGCCGCGGCCGCCGGTTCACCGCCGGCAAGGGCCTCGACCCCGTGCCGGGCCTGGACGCGCTGGTGCGGGCCGAGATGGCGACGCTGCGCACCGAGCTCGGCCGGTTCGGGCGGCAGGTGTCCGGGTACTCGCTGGAGCACCTGCTGCCGGAGAACGGCGCCGACCTCGCCAAGGCCCTGGTCGGCACCGAGGGCACCGTGGTGACGCTGCTCGGCGCGACCGTGCGGCTGGTGCCGGTGTCCGCCGCGCCGGTGCTGGTCGTGCTCGGCTACCCGGACATGGCGACCGCCGCGGACGCCGTCCCCGCGCTGCTCGCCCACCGGCCGCTCGCCATCGAGGGCATGGACGCCCGCCTGGTCGACGTCGTCCGCCGCGTCAAGGGCGCCGCGGCCGTGCCGCCGCTGCCCGAGGGCGCGGGCTGGATGATGGTCGAGGTCGGCGGCGACACCCTGGACGAGGCGCTGGAGCGCGCGCACGCGCTCGCCGCCGACGCCGGGACCCGCGCGGTCGGCGTGTTCCCGCCCGGCCCCGAGGCCGCCGCGATGTGGCGGATCCGCGAGGACGGCGCCGGGCTCGGCGGCCGCACCCCGTCCGGCGAGCAGGCCTGGCCCGGGTTCGAGGACTCCGCCGTGCCGCCCGAGCGGCTGGGCGCGTACCTGCGCGACCTCGAGGCCCTCATGGCCACGCACGGCGTCGACGGCCTCGCGTACGGGCACTTCGGCGACGGCTGCGTGCACCTGCGGCTCGACGTGCCCATGGAGCGCTCCGGCGACCCGCTGCGCGCGTTCATGACGGACGCCGCGCACCTGGTCGCGTCGCACGGCGGCTCGCTGTCCGGCGAGCACGGCGACGGGCGGGCCCGCTCCGAGCTGCTGCCGGTCATGTACTCCGAGCGGGCCATCGCCGCGTTCGGCGCGTTCAAGGACCTGCTCGACCCCGACGACCTGCTCAACCCCGGCGTGCTGGTCCGCCCGCGCCCGCTGGACGCGGACCTGCGCCGACCGCACGCGCACCCGCTGCCCGCGTCCCGCGGCGGCTTCGCGTTCGAGCACGACGGCGGGGACTTCACCACGGCCGTGCACCGGTGCGTGGGCGTCGGCAAGTGCCGCGCCGACTCCTCGGCCGCGGGCGGGTTCATGTGCCCGTCCTACCTCGCGACCCGCGACGAGAAGGACAGCACCCGGGGCCGGGCGCGCGTGCTGCAGGAGATGGCCAACGGCACGCTGGTGTCGCGCGGCTGGTCCTCCCCGGAGGTGCACGAGGCCCTCGACCTCTGCCTGTCCTGCAAGGCGTGCTCCTCGGACTGCCCGGCCGGCGTCGACATGGCGCAGTACAAGGCCGAGGCCCTGCACCAGACGTACCGGGGTCGGCTGCGCCCCGTGAACCACTACGCCCTCGGCTGGCTGCCCCGCTGGACGCGCCTGGTCACCGGCATCCCCGGCCTCGCGCGGGTCGCGAACGCCGTGCTCGGCGTGCGCCCGCTGGCGAAGGTCGTGCTCCGGCTCGGCGGCATGGACACCCGGCGGAAGATGGTCGACTTCTCCCCGGCGCCGTTCCGGTCGCGGGTGCGCCGGGGCGAGGTCGACGTCCGGCGCGGGCACGTCCCCGGGGGGCGTCCGGCGACCTCCGACGGCACGACGCTGTCGGTCTCCGGGACGTCGGGGCGTCCGCCGGTGCTGCTGTGGACGGACTCGTTCAGCGACGCGCTCGCCCCGTCCATCCCCGTGGCCGCCGTCCGGGTGCTCCGGGACGCCGGGTACGAGGTGGTCGTCCCCGACCACGACGCCTGCTGCGGCCTGACCTGGATCTCCACCGGTCAGCTCGACGGGGCCCGCAAGCGCCTCACCCACCTGCTCGAGGTGCTCGGCCCGTACGCCGTCAACGGCGTGCCGATCGTGGGCCTGGAGCCGTCCTGCACCGCGGTGCTGCGCTCCGACCTGCTCGACCTGCTGCCCGACGACCCGCGCGCCGTCGCGGTCGCCCGCGCGACCCGGACGCTCGCCGAGCTGCTCACGGCGCCCGCGCCGATCGGGCCGGGGGAGCGGTGGACCCCGCCGGACCTCTCCGACGTGACGGCCGTCGTGCAGCCGCACTGCCACCACCACGCGGTGATGACGTACACCCCGGACCAGGCGCTGCTGCGCGACGCCGGGGCGTCGTTCTCGACGCTCGCGGGCTGCTGCGGCCTGGCGGGGAACTTCGGCATGGAGAAGGGGCACTACGACGTGTCCGTGCAGGTCGCCGAGCACGCGCTGCTGCCCGCGCTGCGGGACGCCGCCCCGGGGGACGTCTTCCTCGCCGACGGGTACTCGTGCCGCACCCAGGCCGACCAGCTCGCCGGGGTCCAGGGCGTGCACCTCGCGGAGCTCCTGGCGGCGCGCTTGTAGGACGCGGTGCGCACGTGCGGCGGTGCGACGGCCCGGGCGGCGGTGCGTCGGCCCGTGCGGCGAGGTCGTCACTCGTCGACGAGGTCGTCACATCCGATGTGACGGCCTCGTCCGCGTGTGACGACCTCGGCCTCCGGCGCGGCCCCCGGATGCCGGGCATGCGCCGGGGCCCGGGCGGATTTGGGGATCGTGGCGACCGTGCCGTAGTCTGGTCGCTGCCCAAGACCGCAGGTCGTCGGCTCCCGTGCTCGTCCCGCCTCCGCGGGGCGCGTCCAGGGGCCGCCCGAAGTCCCGCTCCGGCGGAGACCCGCGCAGGTGACGAAGTTCGATGGTGGCACGCGACAGCGTGCGTCCCGCGAGCCCCGGCGCCGGCGCCGGGGCTCTTCTCGTGTTCGGGGTCGAGGACGACGACCGGCGGCACCACCATTCGGAAGGATTGCCATGGCGAGGCCGGACAAGGCAGCCGCTGTCGCAGAGCTCGCGGACCAGTTCCGCGAGTCGAACGCGGCCGTGCTGACCGAGTACCGCGGGCTCACCGTCGCGCAGCTCAAGACGCTGCGTCGGTCGCTCAGCGGCAACGCGAACTACGCCGTGGTGAAGAACACGCTGACCGCCATCGCGGCCAAGGAAGCCGGGATCGAGGGGATCTCCGACGAGCTCAAGGGCCCGTCCGCGATCGCCTTCGTCACCGGTGACCCGGTCGAGGCGGCCAAGGGTCTGCGTGACTTCGCCAAGGCGAACCCCGCACTGGTCATCAAGGGTGGTGTCCTCGACGGGCGCGCCCTGACCGCTGCGGAGGTCACCAAGCTCGCGGACCTCGAGTCCCGCGAGGTCCTGCTGGCCAAGGCGGCCGGTGCGATGAAGGCCAAGCTGTTCCAGGCGGCTTACCTCTTCACCGCGCCCGCCTCTCAGGCTGTGCGCACCGTCGAGGCCCTGCGGGCCAAGCAGGAGACTGCCGACACCGCTGCCTGAGCCACCCCGGCTCCAGCGCTCCCCACACTGCCCCGCCTGGTCGACGTGACCGGCGCGGACCGAACGGAAGGAACCGCCATCATGGCGAAGCTCACCACCGACGAGCTCATCGAGCAGTTCAAGGGCCTCACCCTCATCGAGCTCTCCGAGTTCGTGAAGGCGTTCGAGGACGTCTTCGAGGTCACCGCCGCGGCCCCGGCCGCCGTGGCCGTCGCCGCCCCCGCCGGCGGTGCCGGTGACGCCGGTGCCGCCGAGGAGGAGAAGTCGGAGTTCGACGTCATCCTCGAGGCCGCTGGTGACAAGAAGATCCAGGTCATCAAGGAGGTGCGCGCCCTGACCTCCCTCGGCCTGAAGGAGGCCAAGGACCTCGTCGACGGCGCCCCGAAGCCCGTCCTCGAGAACGTCGCGAAGGACGCCGCGGACAAGGCGAAGGCCGCCCTCGAGGGCGCCGGCGCCACCGTCACCCTCAAGTGACCCGCTCCGGGCTCAGCGCACTAGCGCGCTGAGACCCGGGACGCCTCAAGCGCAGGCCCGCACCCCCTCGGGGGTGCGGGCCTGCGCTGTGCCCGGCTCGCGTAGGTGCACGAGACACGTCCGGGGTGCCCCCGCTGCGGGCACTCCGGACGTGTCTCGTGCACCCTCGGCGCGGGGGTCGGCGCCGCGCAGGAGTGCGCGCGGGGGAGGGGGCGGCGGGCGGCGCAGCGGGTGCGGCGTGCGCCATAGCACGCCCGCTGGACTTCCGGCCAGTCCTGGACTACGCTAGCGCTTTGCGCTGGCCTGTGCCCGCGACCCCGTATAACCCGCGCCCACCGGCATCGTAGTACGCGATGCACGGGGGTCCGAGGCCGGGGGGTCGCGAACCGCCGGGCCCGCTGCAGGGAACTCGATCTGCTGGGAAGGACCCCTCTTGGCTGCCTCGCGCACCTCCTCCGCAACGTCCGAAGCCATCGCGAACCGTACGATCTCCCGCCGCATCTCCTTCGCCCGGATCGACGAGCCTCTCGAGGTCCCCGACCTCCTCGGGCTCCAGACGGAGAGCTTCGACTGGCTGCTCGGCAACGAGAAGTGGCAGGCCCGGGTCGCCGCCGCTCTCGAGGCCGGCCGGCAGGACGTCCCGGAGACCGCTGGACTGGAGGAGATCTTCGAGGAGATCTCCCCCATCGAGGACTTCGGCGGCACCATGTCGCTGTCGTTCCGCGAGCACCGTTTCGAGCCGCCGAAGTACACGGCCGACGAGTGCAAGGAGAAGGACTTCACCTACGCGGCGCCGCTGTTCGTCACCGCGGAGTTCGTCAACTACACCACCGGTGAGATCAAGTCGCAGACGGTGTTCATGGGCGACTTCCCGCTCATGAGCGAGCGCGGCACGTTCATCATCAACGGCACCGAGCGCGTCGTCGTCTCGCAGCTGGTGCGGTCCCCGGGCGTGTACTTCGAGCGCACCCCGGACAAGACGTCCGACAAGGACGTCTTCACGGTCAAGGTCATCCCGTCCCGCGGGGCCTGGCTCGAGTTCGAGATCGACAAGCGCGACAACGTCGGCGTCCGCGTCGACCGCAAGCGCAAGCAGAACGCCACCGTGCTGCTCAAGGCGCTCGGCATGACCGAGTCGGAGATCCGCGAGGAGTTCGCGCAGTTCCCGGCCGTCATCGACACCCTGGAGAAGGACCACGTCCAGACCCAGGACGAGGCGCTGCTCGACCTGTACCGCAAGATCCGCCCGGGCGAGCCGCCGACCGTCGAGGCCGGCCGCGCGCTGATCGAGAACTTCTACTTCAACCCGAAGCGCTACGACCTCGCGAAGGTCGGCCGCTACAAGCTGAACAAGAAGCTCGGCATCGACGTGCCCCTGGCCGACTCGGTGCTGTCCAAGGACGACATCGTCGCCGCGATCAAGTACGTCGCCGCGCTGCACGCCGACGTCGCGACCCTGCCGGGCACGCGCAACGGCGAGGCCGTCGAGGTCCGCGTCGAGACCGACGACATCGACCACTTCGGCAACCGCCGCATCCGCGCGGTGGGCGAGCTCATCCAGAACCAGGTCCGCACCGGCCTGTCCCGGATGGAGCGCGTCGTGCGCGAGCGCATGACGACCCAGGACGTCGAGGCGATCACGCCGCAGACGCTGATCAACATCCGTCCCGTCGTGGCCTCCATCAAGGAGTTCTTCGGGACGAGCCAGCTGTCGCAGTTCATGGACCAGAACAACCCGCTCGCCGGCCTGACGCACAAGCGTCGTCTGTCCGCGCTGGGCCCGGGTGGTCTGTCCCGCGACCGCGCCGGCATGGAGGTCCGTGACGTCCACCCGTCGCACTACGGCCGCATGTGCCCGATCGAGACCCCTGAGGGCCCGAACATCGGCCTCATCGGCTCGCTCGCGACGTTCGGGCGGATCAACCCGTTCGGCTTCGTCGAGACCCCGTACCGCAAGGTCGAGCACGGTCAGATCACCGACGAGGTGCACTACCTGACCGCCGACGACGAGGACCGTTACGTCATCGCCCAGGCGAACGCGACGATCGACGCCGACGGCCGGTTCGTCGACGACACCGTCCTCGTCCGCGTCAAGGGTGGCGACACCGAGGACGTCCCGGCCGACGTCGTCGACTACATCGACGTCTCGCCGCGCCAGATGGTGTCCGTCGGTACCGCGCTCATCCCGTTCCTCGAGCACGACGACGCCAACCGCGCGCTCATGGGCGCGAACATGCAGCGCCAGGCCGTGCCGCTGGTCCGCTCCGAGGCGCCGCTCGTCGGCACCGGCATGGAGTGGCGCGCGGCGGTCGACGCCGGCGACGTCATCGTCGCGACCAAGGCGGGTGTCGTCACCGAGGTGTCGGCCGACCTGATCACGGTCGCGAACGACGACGCGACGACGAGCACCTACCGCGCCGCGAAGTTCCGCCGCTCCAACCAGGGCACGTCCTACAACCAGCGCGTGCTGGTCGACCAGGGCGCCCGCGTCGAGGTCGGCTCCGTGCTGGCCGACGGCCCGGCCACGGACGAGGGCGAGCTCGCGCTCGGCCGCAACCTGCTGGTCGCGTTCATGTCGTGGGAGGGCCACAACTACGAGGACGCGATCATCCTGTCGCAGCGCCTCGTGCAGGACGACGTCCTGTCCTCGATCCACATCGAGGAGCACGAGGTCGACGCCCGCGACACCAAGCTCGGCCCCGAGGAGATCACGCGGGACATCCCGAACGTCTCCGAGGACGTCCTGGCGGACCTCGACGAGCGCGGCATCATCCGCATCGGCGCCGAGGTCTCCGCGGGCGACGTGCTGGTCGGCAAGGTCACCCCCAAGGGCGAGACCGAGCTGACCCCGGAGGAGCGCCTGCTGCGCGCCATCTTCGGCGAGAAGGCCCGCGAGGTCCGCGACACGTCCCTCAAGGTGCCCCACGGCGAGTCCGGCACGGTCATCGAGGTGCGCACGTTCAACCGCGAGGACGGCGACGAGCTGCCCGCCGGCGTGAACGAGCTCGTCCGGGTGTACATCGCCCAGCGCCGCAAGATCACGGACGGCGACAAGCTCGCCGGCCGTCACGGCAACAAGGGCGTCATCTCGAAGATCCTGCCCGTCGAGGACATGCCGTTCCTCCCGGACGGCACCGCGGTGGACATCGTCCTGAACCCGATGGGTGTCCCGGGCCGCATGAACGTCGGCCAGGTGCTGGAGGTCCACCTCGGGTGGATCGCCAAGCAGGGCTGGAACGTCGAGCTGGCCGAGGGCGACCTGTCGTGGGTCGACCAGGTCCCGGAGATCGCGAAGTCGTCGACGCCCGGCGTGCCGGTCGCGACGCCCGTGTTCGACGGCGTGCCGGAGGAGACCCTGACCGGTCTGCTCGGCTCGACGATCCCGAACCGCGACGGCGAGCGGATGGTCGGTCCCGACGGCAAGGCCCGCCTGTTCGACGGCCGCTCCGGCGAGCCGTTCCCGGACCCGGTGGCCGTCGGCTACATGTACATCCTCAAGCTGCACCACCTCGTGGACGACAAGATCCACGCCCGGTCGACCGGCCCGTACTCGATGATCACGCAGCAGCCGCTGGGTGGTAAGGCGCAGTTCGGCGGTCAGCGCTTCGGCGAGATGGAGGTGTGGGCCCTCGAGGCGTACGGCGCGGCCTACACGCTGCAGGAGCTCCTCACCATCAAGTCGGACGACATCCCGGGCCGCGTGAAGGTCTACGAGGCCATCGTCAAGGGCGAGAACATCCCCGACTCGGGCATCCCGGAGTCCTTCAAGGTGCTCCTGAAGGAGATGCAGTCGCTCTGCCTGAACGTCGAGGTGCTGTCGAGCGACGGCGTGTCCATCGACATGCGGGAGAACGACGACGAGGTGTACCGCGCGGCGGAGGAGCTGGGCATCGACCTGTCCCGCCGCCCGAACGCGGCCAGCTCCGTCGACGAGATCTGACGCCGAGCGTCCGCCGGCCCCCCAGGGGGCCGGCGGGCCGCCCGCACCCCTTGCAGCAACTCCATTCCGCCGGTCAGCGCCCCGCGCGACCCGGCAAGCGAAGGAAGTAGGACCCCTTGCTCGACGTCAACGTCTTCGACGAGCTGCGCATCGGCCTGGCCACGGCCGACGACATCCGGACCTGGTCGCACGGCGAGGTCAAGAAGCCCGAGACCATCAACTACCGCACCCTCAAGCCGGAGAAGGACGGGCTCTTCTGCGAGAAGATCTTCGGCCCCACCCGGGACTGGGAGTGCTACTGCGGCAAGTACAAGCGCGTGCGCTTCAAGGGCATCATCTGCGAGCGCTGCGGCGTCGAGGTGACCCGTTCCAAGGTGCGTCGTGAGCGCATGGGCCACATCGAGCTGGCCGCGCCCGTCACGCACATCTGGTTCTTCAAGGGCGTGCCCTCGCGCCTCGGCTACCTGCTGGACCTCGCCCCGAAGGACCTCGAGAAGGTCATCTACTTCGCGGCCTACATGATCACGTGGGTCGACGTCGAGGGTCGCCAGGAGGACCTCCCGAACCTCCAGAACGAGATCGACCTGGAGCGCAAGGAGTACGTCGACCGCCGCGACGACGCCATCAACACCCGCGCCCAGAAGCTCGAGGCCGACCTGGCCGAGCTCGAGGCCGAGGGCGCCAAGGCCGACGCGCGCCGCAAGGTGCGCGACTCCGCCGACCGCGAGATGGCGCAGATCCGCAAGCGCTCCGACGCCGAGATCGACCGCCTGGACCAGATCTGGGACCGCTTCAAGAACCTCAAGGTCGCCGACCTCGAGGGCGACGAGCTGCTGTACCGCCAGCTCCAGGACCGGTTCGGCAACTACTTCGAGGGCTCGATGGGCGCCGCGGCGATCCAGAAGCGCCTGGAGTCCTTCGACCTCGAGGCCGAGTCCGAGAACCTGCGCGAGATCATCCAGACGGGCAAGGGCCAGCGCAAGACCCGCGCCCTGAAGCGCCTCAAGGTCGTCAACGCGTTCCTCACCACGACCAACTCGCCCACGGGCATGGTCCTGGACGCCGTCCCGGTCATCCCGCCGGACCTGCGTCCGATGGTGCAGCTCGACGGCGGCCGCTTCGCGACCTCCGACCTGAACGACCTGTACCGCCGCGTCATCAACCGGAACAACCGCCTCAAGCGGCTCCTGGACCTGGGCGCGCCGGAGATCATCGTCAACAACGAGAAGCGGATGCTCCAGGAGGCCGTGGACTCGCTGTTCGACAACGGCCGTCGTGGTCGCCCGGTGACGGGCCCCGGCAACCGTCCGCTGAAGTCGATCTCCGACATGCTCAAGGGCAAGCAGGGCCGGTTCCGCCAGAACCTGCTCGGCAAGCGCGTCGACTACTCGGGCCGTTCGGTCATCGTCGTCGGCCCGCAGCTCAAGCTGCACCAGTGCGGTCTGCCCAAGCAGATGGCGCTCGAGCTGTTCAAGCCGTTCGTGATGAAGCGCCTGGTCGACCTGAACCACGCGCAGAACATCAAGTCGGCCAAGCGCATGGTCGAGCGTGCCCGCCCGGTCGTGTGGGACGTGCTCGAGGAGGTCATCACCGAGCACCCCGTGCTGCTGAACCGTGCGCCCACGCTGCACCGTCTGGGCATCCAGGCGTTCGAGCCCCAGCTGGTCGAGGGCAAGGCGATCCACCTGCACCCGCTCGTCTGCGGCGCGTTCAACGCCGACTTCGACGGCGACCAGATGGCCGTGCACCTGCCGCTGAGCGCGGAGGCGCAGGCCGAGGCCCGCCTGCTCATGCTGTCGAGCAACAACATCCTCAAGCCGTCGGACGGCCGTCCGGTGACCATGCCCTCGCAGGACATGATCATCGGCCTGTTCCACCTGACGTCGGACAAGGACGAGGCGCTCGGCGCCGGTCGCGCGTTCTCCTCGGTCTCCGAGGCGATCATGGCGTTCGACCAGGGCAGCCTGGACCTCAACGCGGTCGTCAAGATCCGCATGGAGGAGCTGGTGTTCGGCGCCGGCCAGGAGCCCGAGGGCTTCGTGGACGGCGAGCCGTTCCTGTTCGAGACCTCGCTCGGCCGGGCCCTGTTCAACGAGCTGCTGCCCGTGGACTACCCGTACGAGAACGGCGTCGTCGACAAGAAGCGCCTCTCGGTCATCGTCAACGACCTGGCCGAGCGGTACCCGAAGGTCGAGGTCGCCGCGTCGCTCGACGCCCTGAAGGAGGCCGGCTTCCGCTGGGCCACCCGCTCGGGCGTCACCATCGCCATCTCCGACGTGGCGGCGACGAACGACAAGGCCGAGATCCTCGCGGAGCACGAGGCGCGCGCGGCGAAGGTGCAGGGCCAGTACGACAAGGGCCTCATCACCGACGACGAGCGTCGTCAGGAGCTCATCGAGATCTGGACCCAGGCCACCGACAAGGTCGCCAAGTCCATGCAGGAGAACTTCTCCGCCCGCAACACCGTGTTCCGCATGGTCGGCTCCGGTGCGCGTGGTAACTGGATGCAGGTCCGGCAGATCGCCGGTATGCGTGGTCTCGTGGCGAACCCGAAGGGCGAGATCATCCCCCGCCCGATCAAGGCGAACTACCGCGAGGGCCTGTCGGTCCTCGAGTACTTCATCGCCACGCACGGTGCCCGCAAGGGTCTGGCGGACACCGCGCTGCGGACCGCCGACTCGGGCTACCTGACCCGTCGTCTGGTCGACGTGTCGCAGGACGTCATCGTCCGCGAGGAGGACTGCGGCACCGAGCGCGGCCTCACCATGCCGATCGGCGTCCCGGGGACGGGTGGCGCGCTGCGCCGCCACGACAAGGTGGAGACCTCGGTCTTCTCCCGCACCCTGGCCACCGACGCGGAGATCGACGGCGAGATCATCGGTCGAGCCGGCGAGGACATCGGCGACGTGCTGCTGGACCGCCTGCTGGCGGCCGGCGTCGAGTCGCTCAAGGTCCGCTCCGTGCTGACCTGCGAGTCCCGCGTGGGCACCTGCGCCAAGTGCTACGGCCGCTCGCTGGCCACCGGCAAGCTCGTCGACATCGGCGAGGCCGTCGGCATCATCGCGGCCCAGTCGATCGGTGAGCCCGGTACCCAGCTGACGATGCGGACCTTCCACACCGGTGGTGTCGCGTCGGCGGAGGACATCACGCAGGGTCTGCCGCGTGTCCAGGAGCTCTTCGAGGCCCGCACCCCCAAGGGTGAGAGCCCCATCGCGGAGTTCTCCGGCCGCATCACGATCGACGAGGCCGACCGGACGCGTCGCATCGTGCTGACGCCGGACGACGGCTCGGAGGAGATCGCCTACCCGATCACCAAGCGCTCGCGCCTGCTGGTCTCGGACGGCGACCACGTCGAGGTCGGCACGCAGCTCGTGCAGGGTGCGGTGGACCCGAAGAAGGTCCTGCGCATCCTCGGTCCCCGCGCCACCCAGAAGCACCTGGTGGACGAGGTCCAGGAGGTCTACAACTCCCAGGGCGTGGACATCCACGACAAGCACATCGAGGTCATCGTGCGGCAGATGCTGCGTCGCGTGACCGTGCTGGACTCCGGGGACACGGACCTGCTGCCGGGCGAGCTCGCCGAGCGCGGCCGCTTCGAGGACGCCAACCGCCGTGCGGTCGCCGAGTCGGGTCAGCCCGCCTCCGGCCGCCCGGAGCTCATGGGCATCACGAAGGCGTCGCTCGCAACGGACTCGTGGCTGTCGGCCGCCTCCTTCCAGGAGACGACCCGCGTCCTCACCGAGGCCGCGATGTCGGGCCGCAGCGACCCGCTGCTGGGCCTCAAGGAGAACGTCATCCTCGGCAAGCTCATCCCCGCCGGTACGGGCCTGCCCCGCTACCACCAGGTGGCGGTCGAGCCGACCGAGGAGGCCAAGGCGGAGCTCTACCCGTCCTTCGGCTACGACGAGATCGACTTCCCCGCCCTGGGCCTCGGCTCGGGCGAGGCGATCCCGCTCGAGGACATCGACTTCGGCGACTTCCGCTGATCTCGAGCTCCTGATCCGACCCGAAGGGGTCCGCCGCGCTGGTCGCGGCGGGCCCCCTCGGGCGTGGGGGACGTGAACCGGTGGTGAACCGCGCACGACCCCGGGAACACCGCGGCCCTGCCGGGTGTTGACCCCCACGAGCCCACCTCCCGGCCCGCCACCCAGTTGCTTTGACGGTGCGCGGACGCACCGGTAACGTGGGACACCGTGCCCGCGCCGTCGGGCCCTCGCGCGCGCTCGACATGGTCGGGCGCAGGCTGGCGAACCCCAGACCGCACCTCAGACCCCGGGAGACCGGGGGCCGGTGTGCGGAGCAGGAGGGGGACGACACGCCCGGGTGCGGGGGTCGGTTCGGGACGCAAGACCCCTCCGGGGTAGTCGCACGACGGGCGACGATCCGGGCCACGCCGGCCGTCCAGGGTGACGGGGAGCCGGTCAGACCAGAGTTCACCTAGCGACGGAGACGTAGTGCCTACGATCCAGCAGCTGGTCCGCAAGGGCCGGACGCCGAAGACGAACAAGTCGAAGACCCCTGCGCTGCAGGGCAGCCCGCAGCGCCGCGGCGTCTGCACCCGCGTGTACACGACCACCCCGAAGAAGCCGAACTCGGCTCTCCGGAAGGTCGCGCGCGTCAAGCTCTCCTCGGGCATCGAGGTCACGGCCTACATCCCCGGTGAGGGCCACAACCTGCAGGAGCACTCCATCGTGCTCGTCCGCGGCGGTCGTGTGAAGGACCTCCCCGGTGTGCGGTACAAGATCATCCGTGGCGCGCTGGACACCCAGGGCGTGAAGAACCGTAAGCAGGCGCGCAGCCGCTACGGCGCGAAGAAGGGCTGAACCGATGCCTCGTAAGGGTCCCGCCCCCCGCCGTCCGCTGATCGTCGACCCCGTCTACGGCTCGCCGGTCGTCACGCAGCTCATCAACAAGGTCCTCCTCGACGGCAAGAAGTCCGTCGCCGAGGCCATCGTCTACGGCGCCCTCGAGGGCGTCCGCGAGAAGACCCAGGGCGACCCCGTCGTCGTCCTCAAGCGCGCGCTGGACAACGTCCGCCCGTCGCTCGAGGTCCGCTCGCGTCGTGTCGGTGGCGCGACCTACCAGGTCCCGGTCGAGGTCCGCCCCGTCCGCCAGACCACCCTCGCGCTGCGCTGGCTCACCGACTACTCCCGCGCCCGTCGCGAGAAGACGATGACCGAGCGTCTGATGAACGAGATCCTCGACGCGTCCAACGGCCTCGGCGCCGCGGTGAAGCGTCGCGAGGACATGCACAAGATGGCCGAGTCCAACAAGGCGTTCGCCCACTACCGCTGGTAATCCCAGCAGTAGGGCGGACCCCACTACCGAGGGGCTGAACCTGTGGCACTGGACGTGCTGACGGACCTGAACAAGGTCCGCAACATCGGCATCATGGCGCACATCGATGCCGGCAAGACCACGACGACCGAGCGGATCCTGTACTACACGGGCGTCAACTACAAGATCGGCGAGACCCACGACGGCGCCTCGACGACGGACTGGATGGAGCAGGAGCAGGAGCGTGGCATCACGATCACGTCCGCTGCTGTGACCGCCTTCTGGAACAAGGGCAAGTCGAACGAGACGCAGATCAACGTCATCGACACGCCCGGTCACGTCGACTTCACGGTCGAGGTGGAGCGCTCGCTCCGCGTCCTCGACGGCGCGGTCGCGGTGTTCGACGGCAAGGAGGGCGTGGAGCCCCAGTCGGAGACCGTCTGGCGCCAGGCCGACAAGTACGAGGTCCCCCGCATCTGCTTCGTCAACAAGATGGACAAGCTGGGCGCGGACTTCTACTTCACGGTCGACACCATCGTGAACCGCCTCAAGGCCAAGCCGCTGGTCATCCAGCTGCCGATCGGTGCCGAGAACGACTTCATCGGCGTCGTGGACCTGGTTGAGATGCGCGCGCTCGTGTGGCGCGGCGAGACCGAGATGGGCGCCAAGTACGAGGTCGAGGAGATCCCCGCGGACCTCCAGGACCGCGTCGAGCAGTTCCGCAGCGAGCTGCTCGAGGCCGTCGCCGAGACCGACGACGCCCTCCTCGAGAAGTTCCTCGGCGGTGAGGAGCTCACGGTCGCCGAGATCAAGGCCGGCATCCGCAAGCTCACCATCTCCGGCGAGGCCTTCCCGGTCCTGTGCGGCTCGGCGTTCAAGAACAAGGGCGTCCAGCCCATGCTCGACGCCGTCGTCGACTACCTCCCGTCGCCCCTCGACGTCCCGGCCATCCAGGGCCACGACGTCAAGGACGAGGAGAAGGTCATCGAGCGTCACCCGGACGCCAACGAGCCGTTCTCGGCCCTGGCGTTCAAGATCGCCGCGCACCCGTTCTTCGGCAAGCTCACCTTCATCCGGGTCTACTCGGGCAAGGTCGTGCAGGGCGCCCAGGTCATGAACTCGACCAAGGGCAAGAAGGAGCGCATCGGGAAGATCTTCCAGATGCACGCCAACAAGGAGAACCCGGTCGACGAGGCCACCGCCGGCCACATCTACGCGTTCATCGGCCTGAAGGACGTCACCACCGGTGACACCCTCTGCGCCCTCGACGCGCCGGTGGTCCTCGAGTCCATGACCTTCCCGGAGCCCGTCATCGACGTGGCGATCGAGCCGAAGACCAAGGGCGACCAGGAGAAGCTCTCCACGGCGATCCAGAAGCTCGCCGAGGAGGACCCGACCTTCCGCGTCAAGCTGGACGAGGAGACCGGCCAGACCGTCATCGGCGGCATGGGCGAGCTCCACCTCGACATCCTCGTCGACCGCATGCGTCGCGAGTTCAAGGTCGAGGCCAACGTCGGCAAGCCGCAGGTGGCGTACCGCGAGACGATCCGCCGCACGGTGGAGAAGATCGACTACACGCACAAGAAGCAGACCGGTGGCTCCGGGCAGTTCGCCAAGGTCCAGATGACCTTCGAGCCGCTCGAGTCCGAGGACGGCTCGATGTACGAGTTCGTGAACGCCGTGACCGGTGGTCGCGTGCCTCGCGAGTACATCCCGTCCGTGGACCAGGGCATCCAGTCCGCGATGCAGCTGGGCGTGCTGGCCGGCTTCCCGCTGGTCGGGATCAAGGCCACGCTGCTCGACGGTGCCGCGCACGACGTCGACTCCTCGGAGATGGCGTTCAAGATCGCCGGTTCCATGATCCTCAAGGAGGCCGTCCGCAAGGCGGACCCCGTCCTCCTCGAGCCGATCATGGCCGTCGAGGTCCGGACGCCCGAGGAGTACATGGGTGATGTCATCGGCGACGTGAACTCGCGCCGCGGCATGATCCAGTCCATGGAGGACGCGACGGGCGTGAAGGTGATCCGCGCCCAGGTTCCTCTCTCCGAGATGTTCGGGTACGTCGGTGACCTGCGGTCGAAGACCCAGGGTCGCGCGGTGTACTCGATGCAGTTCGACAGCTACGCCGAGGTTCCTCGGAATGTTGCCGACGAGATCATCAAGAAGACCCGGGGCGAGTAGTCCCACAGGTCGAACCGAGTACGACCAATCAACCCGACCCGTAGGACCGCACGTCCGCGGGGGGCGATGAGCCCCCCCGCATCGTTCGGCAATCTCTACACCAGAGTCCTGAGGAGGACCCAGTGGGCAAGGCGAAGTTCGAGCGGACCAAGCCGCACGTCAACATCGGGACCATCGGTCACGTCGACCACGGCAAGACGACGCTGACCGCTGCCATCTCGAAGGTGCTGCACGACAAGTACCCGGAGCTGAACCCCTTCACGCCGTTCGACGAGATCGACAAGGCGCCCGAGGAGAAGCAGCGCGGCATCACGATCAACATCGCGCACGTCGAGTACCAGACGGAGAAGCGTCACTACGCTCACGTCGACGCGCCGGGTCACGCCGACTACATCAAGAACATGATCACGGGTGCGGCGCAGATGGACGGCGCCATCCTCGTGGTCGCCGCGACGGACGGCCCGATGGCCCAGACGCGTGAGCACGTCCTGCTCGCCCGCCAGGTCGGCGTGCCGTACCTGCTCGTCGCGCTGAACAAGTCCGACATGGTCGAGGACGAGGAGATCCTCGAGCTCGTCGAGATGGAGGTCCGCGAGCTGCTGTCGTCGCAGGGCTTCGACGGCGACGAGGCCCCGGTCATCCGGGTCTCCGGCCTGAAGGCCCTCGAGGGCGACGCCCAGTGGGTCAAGTCGGTCGAGGACCTGCTGGACGCCGTGGACGAGTCCGTCCCGGAGCCGGTCCGTGACATGGACAAGCCGTTCCTCATGCCGATCGAGGACGTCTTCACCATCACCGGTCGTGGCACCGTCGTCACCGGCAAGGTCGACCGCGGCAAGCTGCAGATCAACTCCGAGGTCGAGATCGTCGGCATCCGCCCGGCGCAGAAGACCACGGTCACCGGCATCGAGATGTTCCACAAGCAGATGGACGAGGCGTGGGCCGGCGAGAACTGCGGCCTCCTGCTCCGTGGCACCAAGCGTGAGGACGTCGAGCGCGGCCAGGTCGTCGTGAAGCCGGGCTCGATCACGCCGCACACCGAGTTCGAGGGTCAGGTCTACATCCTGGCCAAGGACGAGGGCGGGCGTCACAACCCGTTCTACTCGAACTACCGTCCGCAGTTCTACTTCCGCACCACCGACGTCACCGGCGTCATCACGCTGCCCGAGGGCACCGAGATGGTCATGCCCGGCGACAACACGGAGATCTCCGTGACGCTGATCCAGCCCATCGCGATGGAGGAGGGCCTCGGCTTCGCCATCCGCGAGGGCGGCCGCACCGTCGGGTCGGGCCGCGTCACCAAGATCATCAAGTGATCTGAGCCCCTCAGGGGCGACGTGATCGACCGGGAGGGCCCGGGTGCTTCGGCACCCGGGCCCTTCTGCCGTTCCCGGGCGGGTGTCGCCCGGACGGGGGAGCGGGGACGCCCGGTCGGAGCAGCGGGGCTGTGACCTGGGGCACGACCGGTCACCCGGCGCCCGGCGCGGACGATGGGACCTTCGTCCCCACCTGCGTCCCGAGGAGTCCGCCGTGCCTGCTGGCCGATCCACCCCCACGCCGTCAGCCCGGTTCTCCGGGATCGCGGCGAAGATCCTGCTGTGCGTCGCCATCATGGGCGCGGTCGCCGTCGCCACGGGTGCGGTCGCCCTCGCGCGCCTCGGGTCCCTGGACCAGCAGATGCAGCGGATCCAGAGCGAGAACGTCACGCGGCTCGACGCGCTGGTCGGCATCCAGCAGTCGCTGGCCGCGACGTACAAGGGCACCATCCGGTACACCACCCCGGGCGAGACCTTCGGGTCGCAGACCGCGCTGCAGCAGACCCTCGACGCCGAGGCCGGGGTCTCGGACTCGTTCGCGGCGTACGCCGCCGTGGTGGACACCGACCCGACGTGGCAGGCCAACGTCGACCGGTTCGACGCCGCCTGGTCCGCGTACCTGGACCTGTTCAACACCGAGGTCCTGGGGCAGACCGCCCCCGCGGGCTACACCTCCCCGGCGCCGACGGCGCTGGTCGCGGCGTTCGACGGCGCCGAGACCGAGCTCGCCGAGGCGGCCGACGCGCTCGGCGAGTACGAGACCACGCTGACCACCGAGGCCTCGGCCGCGGGTCACGCGCAGGCGCAGCAGTCGCAGGTCGTCGTGGTCGTGCTGCTCGTCGTCGGCCTCGCGGGCGCGGTGGTCGCGTCGCTGCTGGTCGGCCGGTCCACCGCGCGCCGCGTCGGCCAGGTCCGGGACGTGCTCGTCGCCCTCGCGGACGGCGACCTCACCGAGCGGCTCGTCCCCGCGGGCTCCGACGAGGTCGGCCAGATGGGCCGCGCCGCCCAGGCCGCGGCCGAGAGCCTGCGCGGCACGGTCTCCACCCTGTCGCAGAGCTCGACCGCGCTGTCCCAGGGCTCCGCGGCGCTGCTGGAGCGCGCCGAGGAGATCGCCGGGACCTCCGAGGCCACCACCGGCCAGACCCGCGCGCTGGGTGTCGCCGCCAAGGACGTGTCCGCCAACGTGCTGACGGTCGCCACGGGTGCCGAGCAGATGGGCGCGGCGATCCGCGAGATCTCGCAGTCCGCGCAGGAGGCCGCGCGCGTCGCCAACCAGGCCGTCGCCACCGCCGAGACCACCAACGCGACCGTCGGCAAGCTCGGCGACTCGTCCGCGGAGATCGGCAACGTCATCAAGGTGATCACCACGATCGCCGAGCAGACCAACCTGCTGGCCCTGAACGCCACCATCGAGGCGGCCCGCGCGGGTGAGGCCGGCAAGGGCTTCGCCGTCGTGGCGAGCGAGGTCAAGGAGCTCGCGCAGGAGACCGCGAAGGCCACCGAGGACATCGCGACGCGTGTCCAGGCCATCCAGGGCGACTCCGCCGACGCGGCCGGCGCCATCGCGGAGATCGCCGAGGTCATCGCCCGCATCAACGACTACCAGGCGACGATCGCCAGCGCCGTCGAGGAGCAGAACGCCACCACGACGGAGATCAGCCGCAGCATCGCCCAGACCGCGGCGGGCGCCACCCAGATCGCCAGCGGCATCGACGACGTCGAGTCCCAGGCCGCGGTCACGTCGGCGAGCGGCGAGGCCACCCGCCAGCAGGCCGAGACCATGGCCACCCTGGCGACCACCCTGGAGCGCGAGGTCACCCGCTTCCGCCTCTGACCCAGGTGCACGAGACACGTCGGGGGTGCCCTCACTGGGGGCACCCCCGACGTGTCTCGTGCACCCGGGGCGGACCGCTCGCAAGCCAACCTGTGGATAACCGGCCTACCCGTGTTTTCGCGCGGGAAGGTGGGCGCGTGGACAGGGACGTGCAGGTGCTGACGCCGGAGGACGAGCCGCGCACCGGGCTCTCGGGCGAGGACCTGCGGGATGCGCGCGACGCCGGGTCGCTCGTGCGCGTGCGGTACGGGGCCTACGCGGACGCGGACGGGTGGGCGGCGCTGGACGCCGACGGCCGCTACCGCGCCCTAGTGGTCGCCGCGTCCCGGCGGATGCGGCGCGCGGTCTTCAGCCACGCGTCCGCGGCCGCCCTGTGGCGGCTGCCGCGCCTGGGCGCCTGGCCGCAGTTCGTCGAGGTGCTCGTCGGGGCGTCCTCGACCGTGCGGTCGTCGCGCGGCGTCGTCCGGCACCGGACGGCACGTCGGCCCGCCGTCGTGCTCCAGGGCGGCGTGCACGTGACGGAGGCCGCGCGCACCGTCGTCGACCTGGCCCGCCGCGACCGGTTCGCCGGGGCCCTCGTGGCCGCGGACCACGCGTTGCGTACCGGCATCGCCACGCCGGACGAGCTGCGGCGGGAGTCGGAGGCCGCAGGGGGCGAGCCCGGCGTGCGCCGCGCCCGTCGGGTGGTCACGGAGGCACGCGCGGAGGCGGAGTCGCCGGGGGAGTCGCTGAGCCGTGCGCGCATGATCGAGCTCGGCGTGCCGCCACCGGTGCTCCAGCACGAGCTCCGTGACGCCGACGGCCTCGTCGCGCGGGTCGACTTCTGGTGGGAGCATCTCGGCCTCGTCGGAGAGTTCGACGGTCGCCTGAAGTACCGGACGGACGGCGTGCCCGACCGCCGCGCGGTCGAGGATCGGCTCTGGGCCGAGAAGCAGCGCGAGGACAGGATCCGTGCGCTGGGCCTACGGGTGGTGCGGTGGACCTGGGCGGACGCCCTGGACACCCCCCGCCTGGCGACCCGCCTCGCCACGGCCGGCCTCCGCCCGGCACCGTGACCACGACGGTGCACGAGACACGTCGCCGGTGCCCGCGCTGAGGGCACCGGCGACGTGTCTCGTGCACCCTGGTGGTCAGTGGGGGGTCGCGCGCTCGGCGCCCGCGCCCGTCAGGGCGCGGACCTCCATCTCCGCCTGCTTGCTCGCGTCCGCGTCGGGGCGGGTCATCGTGCCTAGCCAGCCGGCCAGGAAGCCGACCGGGACGCTGACCAGCGCGGGGTTGGACAGGGGGAACCACGCGATGTCCGCGCCCGGGAACATCGCCGTCTCCGAGCCCGTCACGACCGGGGAGAACACGATCAGCACCAGCGCCGAGACCAGGCCGCCGTAGATGCTCCACACGCTGCCCCGGGTGCTGAACCGCCGCCAGTACAGCGACAGCAGGATGGACGGCAGGTTCGCGCTGGCCGCGATGGCGAACGCCAGCGACACGAGGAACGCGACGTTCTGCCCGTTGGCGAGCACGCCGCCGACGATGGACACCAGCCCCACGACGACCGCGGTCGTCCGGGCGACGCGCACCTCCTTCTCCGGGCTCGCCTTCCCGTCCTTCAGGACGCCGTTGTAGACGTCGTGGGCGAACGACGCCGCCGCGGTGATGGTCAGCCCCGCCACCACGGCGAGGATCGTCGCGAAGGCCACCGCGGCGATGACCCCGAGCAGCAGCGTGCCGCCGAGCTCGTAGGCGAGCGCGGGGGCCGCGGAGTTGGCCCCGCCGGGCGCGGCGAGGATCTCGTCGACGCCGACCAGGTACGCCGCCCCGAACCCGAGGATGAGCGTGAACAGGTAGAACGCCCCGATCAGCCCGATCGCCCAGGTGACGGACCGCCGGGCCTCCTTGGCGGTGGGCACCGTGTAGAACCGCATGAGCACGTGGGGGAGCCCGGCGGCGCCGAGCAGAGCGCCAGCGCCAGGGAGATGAACCCGAGCTTGGACGCCTCCGAGCCGCCGTACTGCAGCATCGGCGCGAGGATGGCGTTGCCCTCGGGGTGGTCGGCGGCCGCGCGCTCGAGCAGCCGGGACAGGCTGCCGCCGTTGAGCACGAGCACCCACACGGTCATCGCCCCGGCGCCGACGATGAGCAGCACGGCCTTGATGATCTGCACCCAGGTCGTGCCCTTCATCCCGCCGACGAGCACGTAGACGATCATGAGCGCGCCGACGACGGCGATGACGAGCGACTGCCCCAACTGGTCCTGCACCCCGAGCAGCAGCGCGACGAGCCCGCCTGCCCCGGCCATCTGCGCGAGCAGGTAGAAGAACGACACCGCGAGCGTGGAGATCGCGGCGGCGGTGCGCACGGGGCGCTGCCGCATCCGGAAGGACAGCACGTCGGCCATCGTGTACTTGCCGGTGTTCCGCAGCGGCTCCGCGACGAGCAGCAGCGCGACGAGCCACGCGACGAGGAACCCGATGGAGTAGAGCAGCCCGTCGTACCCGTAGACGGCGACGGCGCCGACGATGCCGAGGAACGACGCGGCGGACAGGTAGTCGCCGGCGATGGCGATGCCGTTCTGCCGCCCGGAGAAGGCGCGGCCGCCGTGGTAGAAGTCCCCGGCCTCGCGCGGACCCCGGGAGACCCGGACGACGATGACGAGCGTGACGACGACGAACGCCGCGAAGATGGCGATGTTGACCCAGGCGTTGCCGACGTCCATCAGGCCCTGCCCTCCAGCCCGTGCCGCAGCGCCTCGGCGGGCGGGTCGAGCCGCCGGTCGGCGTGCCGGACGTACAGCCAGGTGATGAGGAACGTCGAGGCGAACTGGCCGAGGCCGAGCAGGAGGCCGACGTTGAGCGCGCCCACGACGGGCCTGGCCATGAGGTCGACCGCGTAGGTCGAGAGCAGGACGTACAGCAGGTACCAGGCGAGGAACGCCGCGGTCATGGGGAACGCGAACCGCCGGAACCGGCGGCGCAGGTCGGTGAACTCGGCGGACGCCTGGACCTGCTCCCAGTCGACCGGGTCGGGCTCGGGTCCGGGTGCGCGCCGGGGTTCGGGATCGGGGTGCTGCGACATCGTCGTCGCCCTTCCGTCGTGGACCCGCCCCCTCGCGGGTCCCTGCGCACGACCCTGACGGGCACCCCCACGGGTCCGCAACCCGTACCTGGCGCGCGGGCGGTCCGCGGGGGAGGATGGTGGGGGCCCTCCGCCGCGTGATCACGCGGGTGTGACGCAGGTCCGGTTGGACCTTTCGGCCCGGCCCTGGCACACTAGACAAGTTGCCCGACGACGGGGGTGCCTGCGCGCGTGCGCTCAGGACCCCGGGTCGACCGGGCAGGGACGCGTTGCGAGCCCAGCTCCAGCCCGGGGTCACCCGGCGTCGGGATCGCTCACCACCAACGACCTCGTCCCCGCCACCGCGCCCCGCGCACCGGCGGAGGACCGGCGTGAAGGTACGTCGCAAAACGCGACACGCCCGAGCGCGGGGGTCGGACCCCTGCAGTTCGAAGAGAGAGAAGAAGACGACGCCATGGCGGGACAGAAGATCCGCATCCGGCTCAAGTCCTACGACCACGAGGTCATCGACAGCTCGGCGCGCAAGATCGTCGACACGGTGAGCCGCGCTGGTGCGACGGTCGTGGGCCCGGTGCCGCTCCCGACGGAGAAGAACGTCTTCGTCGTCATCCGGTCGCCCCACAAGTACAAGGACAGCCGCGAGCACTTCGAGATGCGCACGCACAAGCGGCTCATCGACATCATCGATCCCACGCCGAAGGCGGTCGACTCGCTCATGCGTCTCGACCTGCCCGCCGACGTGAACATCGAGATCAAGCTCTGACGCTGGGAAGGAACTGATCTTCATGGTTACCCAGCAGAACGCGCGCCCCGTCACGGCGGTGCTCGGCACGAAGCTCGGTATGACGCAGGTCTGGGACGCCGACGGCCGTCTCGTCCCCGTCACCGTGGTCGCTGTCGGCACCAACGTCGTGACCCAGGTGCGCTCCGCTGAGGCCGACGGCTACGCCGCGGTGCAGCTGGCCTACGGCCAGGTGGACCCGCGCAAGGTCACGAAGCCGCTGAAGGGCCACTTCGAGAAGGCCGGGGTCACCCCCCGCCGGCACGTGGCCGAGATCCGCACGTCCGACGCCTCCGAGTTCACGCTCGGCCAGGAGATCACCGCGGAGGCCTTCGCGGCCGGCGCGCTGGTCGACGTGATCGGCACCACCAAGGGCAAGGGCACCGCCGGTGTCATGAAGCGCCACGGGTTCTCCGGTGTCGGCGCCTCGCACGGTGCGCACCGCAACCACCGCAAGCCGGGCTCGATCGGTGGCGCCTCGACGCCGTCGCGCGTGTTCAAGGGCCTGCGGATGGCCGGTCGCATGGGCGCCGCCCGCCAGACCACCCAGAACCTGACCGTGCACGCGGTCGACGCCGAGAAGGGTCTGCTGCTGCTCAAGGGCGCGGTTCCGGGCCCGAAGCGCGGCATCGTCGTCGTGCGTACCGCAGTGAAGGGGGCATGAACCCATGTCCGAGACGCTGACCGTCGACGTCGTCGACACCACGGGCAAGAAGGCCGGCACGGCCGACCTGCCCGGTGAGGTGTTCGACGCGCAGACGAACATCCCGCTGATCCACCAGGTCGTCGTGGCGCAGCGCGCCGCGGCGCGCCAGGGCACCCACGACACGAAGACCCGTGGCGAGGTCCGTGGTGGCGGCAAGAAGCCGTACAAGCAGAAGGGCACCGGCCGCGCCCGTCAGGGCTCGACCCGTGCGCCGCAGTTCGCCGGCGGTGGCACCGTCCACGGCCCGACCCCCCGCGACTACACGCAGCGGACCCCGAAGAAGATGAAGGCCGCGGCGCTCCGCGGTGCTCTCTCGGACCGCGCGCGTGCCGGCCGCGTCCACGTCGTGACCGGCTTCGGCATCAACGAGGCCCCGTCGACCAAGGCCGCCCTCGCGGTCCTGGACCAGCTGTCCGGCCGCAAGCACGTCCTCGTGGTCGTGGAGCGGGACGACGAGCTGGCGTGGAAGTCGCTGCGGAACGTCGAGCGGGTCCACCTGCTCGTCGCCGACCAGCTCAACACCTACGACGTGCTCGTCTCCGACGACGTCGTGTTCACCCAGGGCGCGCTCGACACGTTCCTCGCCGGTCCCACCAAGGGCCGCGGCGCCAGCGCCGTCGCGACGTCGTCCGAGGCCGAGGAGGACGCCAAGTGACCACCGTCGCCAAGGACCCCCGCGACATCCTGATCGCGCCGGTCGTCTCCGAGAAGAGCTACGGCCTGCTCGACGAGGGCAAGTACACCTTCATCGTCGACCCGCGGGCCAACAAGACCGAGATCAAGATCGCGGTCGAGCAGGTCTTCTCCGTGAAGGTCGACTCCGTCAACACGATCAACCGCAAGGGCAAGTCCCGGCGGACTCGTGCTGGCCTCGGCAAGCGCAAGGACACGAAGCGCGCGGTCGTCACCCTCCGCGAGGGCACGATCGACATCTTCGGCGGACCGGTCGGCTGACCGGGCCCGAGAGCAGATTGAGGACAGATCCCCATGGGAATCCGTAAGTACAAGCCGACGACGCCGGGGCGCCGCGGCGCGAGCGTCGCCGACTTCGTCGAGATCACGCGCTCCACGCCGGAGAAGTCGCTCGTCCGCCCGCTGCACAAGACGGGTGGTCGCAACTCGACCGGCCGCGTCACGATGCGGCACCAGGGTGGCGGGCACAAGCGCGCCTACCGCGTGATCGACTTCCGTCGTCACGACAAGGACGGCGTGCCGGCCAAGGTCGCGCACATCGAGTACGACCCGAACCGCACGGCGCGCATCGCGCTCCTGCACTACGCGGACGGCGAGAAGCGCTACATCATCGCGCCGAACAAGCTGAAGCAGGGCGACGTCGTCGAGAACGGCGCGGGTGCTGACATCAAGCCCGGCAACAACCTGCCGCTGCGCAACATCCCGACCGGTACGACCATCCACGCCATCGAGCTCAAGCCCGGTGGCGGCGCGAAGATCGCCCGCTCGGCCGGTGTCTCGGTGCAGCTGGTGGCGAAGGACGGCCCGTACGCGCAGCTGCGCATGCCGTCCGGCGAGATCCGCAACGTCGACCTGCGCTGCCGCGCGACGGTCGGCGAGGTGGGCAACGCCGAGCAGTCGAACATCAACTGGGGCAAGGCCGGCCGCATGCGCTGGAAGGGCAAGCGCCCCTCGGTCCGTGGTGTCGCGATGAACCCGATCGACCACCCGCACGGTGGTGGTGAGGGCAAGACGTCCGGTGGTCGTCACCCGGTGAGCCCCTGGGGCCAGCCGGAGGGCCGCACGCGTCGTCCGAACAAGCCGAGCGACAAGCTCATCGTCCGTCGCCGCCGCACCGGCAAGAAGCGCTGATAGGGAGCCGGGAGAATGCCTCGCAGCCTCAAGAAGGGGCCCTTCGTCGACGGGCACCTGCAGAAGAAGGTCGACGCGCAGAACGCGGCCGGCTCCAAGAACGTCATCAAGACCTGGTCGCGCCGATCGATGATCACGCCCGACTTCCTGGGTCACACGTTCGCGGTGCACGACGGTCGCAAGCACACGCCGGTGTTCGTCACGGAGTCGATGGTCGGGCACAAGCTCGGCGAGTTCGCTCCGACGCGGACGTTCCGCGGCCACGAGAAGGACGACCGGAAGGGCCGTCGCCGCTGACCCCCGGGTCAGCAGAGCGACTGCCCTGACGGCAGAGACAAGAAGGCAGGACAGCAATGGAAGCCAAGGCGAAGGCGCGGTTCGTCCGCGTCACGCCCCAGAAGGCCCGGCGCGTCGTGGACCTCATCCGTGGCAAGCAGGCCGGCGAGGCCGTGTCGACGCTGAAGTTCGCGCCGCAGGCCGCGGGCGAGACGGTCCTCAAGGTCGTCGAGTCCGCGATCGCCAACGCCCGTGAGGGCGCCAAGCGTGCCGGCGAGCGCTTCGACGAGGGCAACCTCTACGTCGCGGAGGCGTACGTGGACGAGGGCCCGACGCTCAAGCGGTTCCGCCCCCGGGCGCAGGGCCGTGCGAGCCAGATCCTCAAGCGGACGAGCCACATCACCGTGGTCATCGCTGAGCGTGAGACGAAGGGAAGGGCCTGACAGTGGGACAGAAGGTCAACCCGCTCGGGTACCGCCTGGGCATCACGACCGACCACCGTTCGCGGTGGTTCGCCGACTCGACCAAGCCGGGTCAGCGGTACCGGGACTACGTCCGCGAGGACGTGCAGATCCGCAAGCTCATGGCCACGGGCCTGGAGCGCGCGGGCATCGCGAAGGTGGAGATCGAGCGCACGCGTGACCGCGTCCGCGTCGACATCCACACCGCGCGCCCGGGCATCGTCATCGGTCGCCGCGGCGCCGAGGCGGACCGCATCCGCGGCGAGCTCGAGAAGCTCACGGGCAAGCAGGTCCAGCTGAACATCCTCGAGGTCAAGAACGCCGAGATCGAGGCCCAGCTGGTCGCCCAGGGCATCGCCGAGCAGCTGGCGAGCCGTGTGTCCTTCCGTCGTGCGATGCGCAAGGGCATGCAGTCCGCGCAGCGCGCCGGCGCCAAGGGCATCCGCGTGCAGGTCTCCGGCCGCCTCGGTGGCGCGGAGATGAGCCGCACGGAGTTCTACCGCGAGGGCCGCGTGCCCCTGCACACGCTCCGCGCGAACATCGACTACGGCTTCTTCGAGGCCCGCACGACCTTCGGCCGCATCGGCGTGAAGGTCTGGGTCTACAAGGGCGACATGACCGAGCGCGACTTCGCTCGCGAGCAGGCGACGCAGGCGCCCCGGCAGAACCGCGGCCCCCGCGGTGACCGTGGCGACCGCGGCGGCGACCGTGGCCCCCGTGGCGGCGGCCGTCGCACCGAGCGCACCGAGGCCCCCGCGGCCGAGGCCGCCCCGGCTGCTGCCGCTGCGGAGACGTCGGCTCCTGAGACCGGAACGGAGGCCTGAGCCGTGCTGATCCCGCGCAGGCTGAAGCACCGCAAGCAGCACCACCCGGGGCGCTCCGGCGCCGCGACCGGTGGCACCGCGATCTCGTTCGGCGAGTTCGGCATCCAGGCCCTGGAGCCGGCGTACGTCACGAACCGCCAGATCGAGGCTGCTCGTATCGCGATGACCCGCCACATCAAGCGTGGCGGCAAGGTCTGGATCAACATCTACCCGGACCGTCCGCTCACCAAGAAGCCTGCCGAGACCCGCATGGGTTCCGGTAAGGGTTCGCCGGAGTGGTGGATCGCCAACGTCAAGCCCGGCCGAGTGATGTTCGAGCTCGCCGGCGTCCCGGAGCCCCTGGCTCGCGAGGCCATGCGCCGCGCGCAGCACAAGCTCCCGATGAAGACCCGTTTTGTGGTTCGCGAGGGTGGTAACTGATGGCTATCGGCACCAAGGACCTGGCTCCCACCGAGCTGGACGCCTTCGACGACGAGCGCCTCGTGGCCGAGCTGAAGAAGGCCAAGGAGGAGCTGTTCAACCTGCGCTTCCAGTCGGCCACCGGTCAGCTCGAGAGCCACGGCCGCCTGAAGGCCGTGCGTCGCGACATCGCGCGGATCTACACGATCCTGCGTGAGCGCGAGCTCGGCATCCGGACCGCGCCCAGCGCGAGCGAGTGAGGGACTCGATGACTGAGAACACCAACGAGACCACCACCGCCGTCGCGGAGGCTCGCGCCTACCGCAAGACGCGTCGGGGCTACGTGGTCAGCGACAAGATGCAGAAGACCGTCGTGGTCGAGGTCGAGGACCGGGTCAAGCACCCGCTCTACGGCAAGGTCATCCGGCGCACGAGCAAGGTCAAGGCGCACGACGAGGCCGGCAACGCCGGTGTCGGCGACCTGGTCCTCATCATGGAGACCCGCCCGCTGTCCGCGACCAAGCGGTGGCGCGTGGTGGAGATCCTCGAGAAGGCGAAGTAGTCCGCGCCCTCCTCACCACTTATCCGTTCGGCCAGGCTCGCACCTCGTGCGAGAACCGGCAGACGACAGGAGTTCTGTAGATGATTCAGCAGGAGTCGCGACTTCGTGTCGCCGACAACACGGGTGCCAAGGAGATCCTCTGCATCCGCGTTCTCGGTGGCTCGGGCCGTCGCTACGCCGGTATCGGTGACACCATCGTCGCCACCGTCAAGGACGCGATCCCCGGCGGCAACGTCAAGAAGGGCGACGTCGTCAAGGCGGTCGTCGTGCGCACCCGCAAGGAGCGCCGGCGCGTGGACGGCTCGTACATCAAGTTCGACGAGAACGCCGCGGTGATCCTCAAGAACGACGGCGAGCCCCGTGGCACGCGCATCTTCGGCCCCGTGGGCCGCGAGCTGCGCGACAAGAAGTTCATGAAGATCATCTCGCTGGCGCCGGAGGTGCTCTGACCATGGCGAAGATCAAGAAGGGCGACCTCGTCGTCGTCATCTCCGGCTCCCGCAAGGACCGGGGCAAGCAGGGGCGCGTCCTCGAGGTCCTCACGGACCGCGACCGCGTCCTGGTCGAGGGCATCCACCGCGTCACGAAGCACACCAAGGTCGGCCAGAGCACCCGTGGCTCCCGCACCGGTGGCATCGAGACGGTCGAGGCGCCCATCCACATCAGCAACGTGATGCTGGTGGACCCGGAGACCAAGCGTGGTACCCGGGTCGGCTACCGCACCGAGCAGGTCGAGCGCGACGGCCGGACCCGCTCCGTGCGGGTCCGCGTCGCCAAGCGTTCCGGTAAGGACATCTGATGACCGTCGACGAGACCACCCGGGCCTACCCGGTGCCGCGCCTGAAGACGCGGTACAACGAGGAGATCCGCGGCGCTCTGCACACCGAGTTCGCGCACGAGAACATCAACCAGGTCGCGCGCCTGGTGAAGGTCGTCGTGAACATGGGTGTCGGTGACGCCGCCAAGGACTCGAAGCTGATCGAGGGCGCGATCCGCGACCTCCAGCACATCACCGGCCAGAAGCCGCAGGTCACCAAGGCCCGCAAGTCCATCGCGCAGTTCAAGCTGCGCGAGGGCATGCCGATCGGCGCGCACGTCACGCTGCGCGGCGACCGTGCCTGGGAGTTCCTGGACCGCCTGCTGTCGACGGCCCTTCCCCGCATCCGCGACTTCCGCGGCCTGTCGGCGAAGCAGTTCGACGGCCACGGCAACTACACCTTCGGTCTGACCGAGCAGTCGATGTTCCACGAGATCGACCAGGACAAGATCGACCGTGTCCGCGGCATGGACATCACGGTGGTCACCACCGCCACCACCGACGCGGAGGGCCGGGCGCTGCTGAAGCACCTGGGCTTCCCGTTCAAGGAGGACAACTGACATGGCGAAGACCGCCCTGATCAACAAGGCCGCGGGCAAGCAGAAGTTCGCCGTGCGGGCCTACACCCGGTGCCAGCGGTGCGGCCGTCCGCACTCCGTGTACCGCAAGTTCGGCCTGTGCCGCATCTGCGTGCGGGAGATGGCCCACGCGGGTCAGCTCCCCGGTGTGACCAAGAGCAGCTGGTAACAACGACGTCGAAGGTCCGCGGCGGACCGTCCCGTGAGGGCGGCCGCCGCGGAAACCGCGGCGAGGAAGGGCGATAGCCCCCATGACGATGACCGACCCGATCGCAGACTTCCTGACGCGTCTGCGCAACGCGAACTCGGCGCACCACGACACGGTGTCCATCCCGTACTCGAAGCTGAAGTCGCACATCGCGGAGATCCTGCAGGCCGAGGGGTACATCTCCGGCTGGACCGTCGAGGACGCCCGCGTGGGCAAGAACCTCGTGGTCGAGCTGAAGTACGGCCCGAGCCGCGAGCGTGCGCTCGCCGGCATCAAGCGCGTGTCGAAGCCCGGCCTCCGGGTGTACGCGAAGTCCACCAACCTGCCGAAGGTCCTCGGCGGCCTGGGCGTGGCGATCCTGTCCACGTCCTCCGGCCTCCTGACCGACAAGCAGGCCTCCAAGAAGGGCGTGGGTGGGGAAGTCCTCGCCTACGTCTGGTAAGTCCGAGACGGAAAGGAGCTAGCCAATGTCTCGTATCGGCAGAATTCCCGTCTCGGTCCCGGCCGGCGTGGATGTGTCCATCAACGGAGCCGTCGTGACGGTGAAGGGCCCCAAGGGCACCCTCACGCACACGGTGGCGTCCCCCATCGAGGTCGCGCGTGACGACGAGGGGGCCCTCGTGGTCACCCGTCCGAACGACGAGCGCCTCTCGCGGTCGCTGCACGGCCTCACGCGCACGCTGCTCGCGAACCTCGTCACCGGCGTCACCGCGGGCTACGAGAAGAAGCTCGAGATCGTCGGCACCGGTTACCGCGTGGCCGCGAAGGGCGACTCCCTGGAGTTCGCGCTCGGCTTCAGCCACCCCGTGTCCGTGACGCCGCCCGCCGGCATCACCTTCGCGGTCGAGAGCCCCACCAAGTTCTCGGTGTCGGGCATCGACAAGCAGCAGGTGGGCGAGGTCGCCGCGAACATCCGCAAGATCCGCAAGCCCGAGCCGTACAAGGGCAAGGGTGTGCGCTACGCGGGCGAGAACGTCCGCCGCAAGGTCGGAAAGGCTGGTAAGTAGCCATGGCGATCACGGTTATCGGCAAGGGCAAGTTCAAGGCCCGCAAGCGCCGCCACCTGCGTCTGCGCAAGAAGGTCGTCGGCACCGCCGCGCGTCCGCGCCTGGTCGTCACCCGGTCGAACCGCAACCTCGTCGCGCAGGTCGTCGACGACGCTGTGGGTCGCACGCTGGTCTCCGCCTCGACGCTCGAGGTCGACCTGCGCGGCGCCGAGGGCGACAAGACGGCCAAGGCCACGCGCGTCGGCGAGCTGATCGCCGAGCGCGCCAAGGCGGCCGGCATCGACGCGGTGGTCTTCGACCGCGGCGGCAACAAGTACCACGGCCGGGTGGCCGCTGTCGCAGACGCTGCTCGCGAGGGCGGGCTGTCCCTGTGACGACGACGACCATTCCCGCATCGAAGAAGAGGATCCACTGATGGCTGCTCCTCAGCGCAGCAACACGGGCGGTGCTCCCCAGGGTCAGGGCGGCGGTGACCGCCGCGACGGTGGTCGTCGTGACGGCCGCCGGGGCGACGCCGCAGAGAAGAGCGCGTTCCTCGAGCGCGTCGTGTCCATCAACCGCGTCGCCAAGGTCGTCAAGGGTGGTCGCCGGTTCAGCTTCACCGCCCTGGTGGTCGTCGGCGACGGCGACGGCACGGTCGGTGTCGGCTACGGCAAGGCCAAGGAGGTGCCCGCCGCGATCGCGAAGGGTGTCGAGGAGGCGAAGAAGAACTTCTTCCGCGTCCCCCGCATCCAGGGCACCATCCCGCACCCCATCCAGGGTGAGGCCGCTGCCGGTGTCGTCTTCCTGCGTCCCGCGTCGCCGGGTACCGGTGTGATCGCCGGTGGTCCGGTGCGTGCGGTGCTGGAGTGCGCCGGCGTCCACGACATCCTGTCGAAGTCCCTGGGCTCCTCCAACGCCATCAACATCGTGCACGCCACGGTGGCGGCGCTGCAGGGTCTCGAGGAGCCGGCGGCTGTCGCCGCTCGCCGTGGTCTGCCGCTCGAGCACGTCGCCCCGGCGCCGCTGCTCCGCGCGCAGGCTGCCGGCATCGCGGCCAAGACCGAGAAGGTGGGTGCCTGATGGCCCGTCTGAAGGTCACCCAGACCAGGTCCGCCATCGGCGGCAAGCAGAACCAGCGCGACACGCTGCGCACCCTGGGCCTGAAGCGGATCGGCGACGTCGTCGTCAAGGAGGACCGTCCTGAGATCCGCGGCATGGTCAAGACGGTGACGCACCTCGTCGCGGTCGAGGAGGTGGAGTGACGATGGCGGAGAAGGAGACCGAGAAGGTCGAGGAGACCGCTGCCGCGGCTCCGAAGACCACGCGCGCCAAGAAGGCGACGGCCACCGAGGCCGCCGCCGAGAAGCCGGCCGCGAAGAAGCCCGCCACCCGCACCACCAAGGCCAAGGCCGAGGCGGCTGCGGAGGAGAAGCCCGCCGCCAAGGCGAAGGCCGCTCCGAAGGCCAAGGCCGAGAAGCCCGCCGAGGAGGTGGGCGCGGGCGGCACCCTCAAGGTGCACCACCTGCGTCCGGCTCCGGGCGCCAAGACCGCCAAGACCCGCGTGGGTCGTGGTGAGGCGTCCAAGGGCAAGACCGCCGGTCGCGGTACCAAGGGCACCAAGGCCCGGTACCAGGTGCCGGAGCGCTTCGAGGGTGGGCAGATGCCGCTGCACATGCGGCTGCCCAAGCTCCGCGGCTTCAAGAACCCGTTCCGGGTCGAGTACCAGGTCGTGAACCTGGACAAGCTGTCGGCGCTGTACCCGCAGGGCGGCGACGTCACCGTCGCCGACCTCGTCGCGAAGGGCGCGGTCCGCAAGGGCCAGCCCGTCAAGGTGCTCGGCACCGGCGAGATCACGGTGAAGGTGGCCGTGGCCGTCGACGCGTACTCCGGTTCCGCCAAGGAGAAGATCCTGGCGGCCGGCGGCAGCGTCGCGCAGGACTGATCCTGACGAACGGGGTCGGCGAGGGCTCCACGCCTCGCCGGCCCCGTTCTGCGTCCCCGGGGGTCGCGCGCTCCGCGTGACCGCCACCTACCGGCTTCGTGGCCGGTGGGGCGTTCCCCACCCACGGACGGAAGTCCGTTAGGGTTCACGGCGGTGTGTGTCGCTCCGACGACACCGCAGAGGCCGGCCAGGTGCGCCGCGCCGGTCAGACGACATCCCGCTTCGGCGGAGCAGGAGGACACGTGCTCAGCGCATTCGTGCGGGCGTTCCGGACACCCGACCTGCGGCGCAAGCTGCTGTTCACCATCGGGATCATGGTGGTGTTCCGGGCGGGCTCGTTCCTGCCGACGCCCGGGGTGTCGTACCCCAACGTCCAGGTCTGCATCGACCAGATGGGCGAGGACAACACCCTGCTCGGGCTGGTGAACCTGTTCAGCGGCGGCGCCCTGCTGCAGCTGTCGGTGTTCTCGCTCGGGATCATGCCGTACATCACGGCGAGCATCATCATCCAGCTGCTGCGCGTGGTGATCCCCAAGTTCGAGGCCCTGCACAAGGAGGGCCAGTCCGGCACCGCGAAGCTCACGCAGTACACGCGCTACCTGACGATCGGCCTCGCGGTCCTGCAGTCGACGACCGTCATCATCACCGCCCGCAACGGCCAGCTGTTCGTCGGCTGCTCCGTGGACGTGATCCCGGACGGCAGCATCCTCACGACGCTCATCATGATCATCACGATGACCGCCGGTACCGGTCTGATCATGTGGCTGGGCGAGCTCATCACCGAGCGCGGTGTCGGCAACGGCATGTCGCTGCTCATCTTCACCTCGATCGCCGCGTCCTTCCCGGGCGCGATGTGGTCGATCGCGGGCGGCTCCGGCGGCATCGGCGCGTTCCTGATCATCATGGCGATCATCGTCCTGGTGATCGCGCTGGTCGTCTTCGTCGAGCAGTCCCAGCGCCGCATCCCGGTGCAGTACGCCAAGCGCATGGTCGGTCGGCGCACGTACGGCGGCTCGTCCACGTACATCCCGATCAAGATCAACATGGCCGGCGTGATCCCGGTGATCTTCGCGTCGTCGATCCTGCAGGTCCCCGCGCTGCTCGCCGGCTTCGGCGACCAGACCGCCGGGTGGCGGCAGTGGGTCGCGGTGAACATCGCCGACCCGGGCGCCCCGCTGCACGTCGCGCTGTACGTCGTGATGATCATCTTCTTCTGCTACTTCTACACGGCGATCACGTTCAACCCGGACGAGGTCGCGGACAACATGAAGCGGTACGGCGGCTTCATCCCGGGCATCCGCGCGGGCCGTCCGACGGCCGAGTACCTGGACTACGTGATCACCCGCATCACGGCCCCCGGCTCGCTGTACCTCGCCCTGGTCGCGCTCATCCCGACCATCGCGTTCATCGTGCTCGGCGTCGGCACCAACGTGCCGTTCGGCGGCTCGTCGATCCTCATCGTCGTGGGCGTCGGCCTGGAGACGGTGAAGCAGATCCAGTCGCAGCTCGAGCAGCGTCACTACGAAGGGTTCCTCCGATGACCGACGCGTCGACCGCGCCGCACACCGCCCGTCTCGTCCTGCTCGGCCCTCCCGGGGCCGGCAAGGGCACCCAGGCCGCGCGCCTGGCGGAGCACCTGGGCGTCCCCGCGATCTCGACCGGCGACATCTTCCGGGCGAACATCAAGGGCGGCACGGAGCTCGGCCGCACGGCGCAGGAGTACACCGCGCGCGGCGAGCTGGTCCCGGACTCGGTGACCAACGCGATGGTGCGGGACCGCCTGGCCCAGGAGGACGCCGCGGGCGGCTTCCTGCTGGACGGCTACCCCCGCAACGTGGCGCAGGTCGACGAGCTCGAGGCGATCCTCGCGGACCTGGGCACGACCCTGGACGCGGCGCTGGAGATCACCGCCGACGCGGACGTGGTCGTGGAGCGCCTGCTGAAGCGCGCCGAGATCGAGGGTCGCGCGGACGACACCGAGCCGGTGATCCGCCGCCGCCTGGACGTGTACGCCGAGCAGACCGCGCCGGTGTCCGGCCGGTACGCCGAGCGCGACCTGCTGGTGCGGGTCGACGGCATCGGCGAGGTCGACGCGGTGACGGAGCGGCTGCTGGCCGCCCTCGCGTCGCGCGTCGCCTGACACCGGGGGAGGGGACCGTGTTCGGCCGCGAGAAGATCGAGCTCAAGACGCCGGAGCAGGTGCTGCTGATGCGCCGTGCGGGCCTGGTCGTGGCGGACGCCCTGGCGGCGACCCGCGCGGCCGCGCGCCCGGGCGTGACGACGGCCGACCTGGACGCCGTCGCGGCGGGCGTGATCGCGGACGCGGGGGCGACCCCGTCGTTCCTGGGGTACCACGGGTACCCGGCGACGATCTGCGTGTCGGTGAACGACGAGGTCGTGCACGGCATCCCGGGCGACCGGGTGCTGGAGCCGGGCGACGTCGTGTCGATCGACTGCGGGGCCGTGGTCGAGGGCTGGCACGGCGACTCGGCGCTGACGGTGGTGCTGCCCGAGGCCGACCCGGCCGACGTGGCGCTGGCGGCGGTGACCGAGCGCGCCATGTGGGACGGCATCGCCGCCCTGGCGGGCACCCCGGGGGTCCCGGGCATCGCGGAGCGCCTCGGCGTGGTCGGCGACGCGGTCGAGGACGCCGTCGAGGCGTTCGGGTCCGCGGCGAACGACGGCGTCCCGTTCGGCATCGTGCAGGACTACGTGGGGCACGGCATCGGCTCGGCCATGCACCAGCCCCCGGACGTGCTGAACTACCGGACCCGCGAGCGGGGCCTGCGGCTGCGCCCGGGCATGTGCCTGGCGGTCGAGCCGATGATCACCCGGGGCGAGCAGGCCACCGAGGTGCTGGAGGACGACTGGACGGTCGTCACCGCCGACGGGTCCCGCGCCGCGCACTGGGAGCACTCGGTGGCGCTGCACGAGGGTGGCATCTGGGTGCTCACGGCCGTGGACGGGGGCGCGGCGGAGCTCGCGGCCCGCGGGGTCACGGTGGCCCCGCTGGCGTAGCGGGGGAGAGCGCTCGCCCGCCACGTGCGGGTGAAAGGGGTCCCCCGCGCGGGTGCTACCACCCGGGCGAAAACCGGACATAGGGCGCGTTCTGGGTGCTTTCACCCGATACCGGACTGAAGCGGGCGGCGCTCGCTGCCGAAGGTAGGTCGTCTCCCGCGTGAAGGCCTGTGTCGTCGCGCGCCCGCGCGACCTCCGGACCTGCCCCCATGCGCCTCTGGCACACCCTGCGCCGCCCTGCCGTGCTCGTCACGGTCGGCGCTCTCCTCGCCCCCCTCGCCCTCGCCGCGTCGGCCACCGTCGCCGTCGCGGCCGACGAGCCGACCCTCCAGGTCACCGGGTTCTCCGTGACCGCGGGTGCGGCCGCGACGACCCCGGCCCCCGCCGCGGACCCGGCCTACGCCTCGGACCTCGCGTACACCGCGACCCCGGCGGGCTCGACGACCACCACGCAGGTGGCGTACCGCTGCGCCAGCGACACCGAGGACTGCGTCGACGCCGCGGGCACGGTCGTGCTCGACCGGTTCCGCCTCACGGCGCCGGTGTCGGTCGCGGGCCTCGACCCGGCGCCGACGGTCACCTACTTCACCGACGCCGCGGCGACCCAGGTCACGGCCGACCCCGCGGCCGCGATCGCGTTCCGGGTGGCGTTCGCCGAGGAGCTCACCGAGGGCGGCTCCGGCCTGCTCGCGGGCACCACCGGGACGTTCACCTTCGCCGCCGCGCTGGTCACCCCGTCCGGAGGCGGGACCCAGCAGGGCAGCGCCGTGATCACCCCGTCGTCCGAGGTCGGCGCGGGCACCCCGTCGCGCGTCCGCGTCACGGGCGCGTTCCCGGTGAACCTCGCCACGACGACCGCGCTCGCCTGGGCGCGGACGGCGTACCTGTCCGGCGTGGACGACGGCACGGACAGCCCGACCAACACCGCGACCGTCACCGCCCGCCTCACGGGGGACCCGGCCGAGACGTTCACGGTCCAGTGGGGCGGCACCGACCCGACCCAGCGCCCGGCGGCGGGGACCGTCGGCATGCTCACGGACCTCACCGACGTGACGGTCACCGGCTGGCCCACCGACGCCGCGTCGGTCACGGTCACCGGTTGGCGCTGGACCGGTGCGTCCTCCGCCCCCGCCCAGGTCGCGATCGGCACCGTCGCCGCGGGCAGCCCGCAGGCGGCCGCCGACCTGCTCGCCGGGATCGACCCCGCGGTCCGCTCGGCCCTCACCGGCCTGCGCCTCGCGTTCACCGCCGCCTCCGGCAGCACCCTGCCGTCCGGCGCCACCGCGACGGTCGTCGTCGGCGTGCGCGAGCACGCCAGCGCGGGCTCGACCCCGGTGACCCGTGCGGGCGCCGCGGCGTCCTACGTCACCGACGCCCCCGCGGCGACGTTCGACCCGGCCTCGGACCTCAACACGCTCACCGTGACCGGCACCGCGACCTCCTCGGCCGTGCGCGGCGCCACGACCTCGTCGCCGGTGGCGGACAGCCGCGGGTTCCGCGTGCTCGACCCCCGGCCGTACGCCGGGTCCCGCACCGCGCTCACGGGTCTGGTCGCCGGGACGGTCTACGGCGGCGGGTTCGTCGCCGCGACCGCCGCGGGCACCAACTGGTCCCGCCGCGCGGTCGACCAGCTCGTGCTCACGGTCCCCGCGGCCACGGCCGACATCACCGCGACCAACGCCGCGCTCGACCCCGACCTGCCCGCGCGCGACACCCGCGTCCTCGGCTCCGGCCTGGCGTTCGCCGGCTTCGGCGCCGCCCGCGGCGGTGGCACGTCGGCCGACGGCTCCGGGGTCGTCGTCACCGGCCTGACCGGTCCCGCGCGCCTGCAGCTCACCGTGACCTCCGCGTCCGGCACCTCCCCGGTCGTCGACCTCGACGCCACCGCCCCGGCCGTCCCGACCGACCCCGCGGCGTTCGGGCTCACGTCCTGGTCCGAGGTCACCGGGTTCTCCGCCGTGCTGCGGGGCACCGGGGCCGCCGTGCCCCTGGGCGCGACCGTGACCCTGCCGTACCTGCTGCGGGCCGCGACGTCCGCGCAGGCGCAGACCTACGCCGCCCACACCTCCGTGCGCACCGTCCTCGGCGCCGAGACCTCCGCGATCACCCCGCGCGCGGCGCGCAGCGGCAACCGCCCGGTGACCGCCGCGACGATCCCCGTGGCCGTCCCGACGGTCGGCGTCGCGGGCTCGAAGTACGTGGTCGAGCCCTACGTCGCCGTCACCGGCGGCACCGCCACCGTGGTCCTCGAGGGGATCGCCCGGCCCGGTGCCAGCGGCCACCTGCCCGACACGCTGCTGGTCGAGGACAGCGCCCGCGCGGCCACCTCCGGCGGCACCACCGGCGCCGCCTGGTGGGACGTGTTCCGCCCGACCGCCGTCGACGGCGAGGCCCCCGCCGGGGCGGACGTGCGCGTCGAGTACTACACCAACACCACCGGGGCACCGGTGTGGCAGGAGTACGCCGCCTCGCTGACCGACCTGCAGGGCTCCGCCACCTGGCGCGGCATGCGGGTCGTCACCACGGCCGCCGACGGTACGACCTTCGCCGACGGCACCACCGCCCGCGCGCGGATCACCTTCGCGACCCGCGCGCCGTTCCTGAACGGCCGGACCTGGGCCGTCGACGGGCAGCTGACCAACGTCGCGCAGATCACCTCCTCGGCGTCGATCGAGGGCAACGTCGTCAGCAGCACGCCGACCCGCGTCTCCGACGTCGTCACCGGCGTCGCGCCCGGCCCGGACGGCACCACCGCCCTGGTCAAGGTGCTGAACAGCCGGACCGGCACCGAGGGCACGGGCACCACGCCCACCGCCACGCTCACCTGGGGCACCGACGGCCAGGCGCACACCTCCGTGGTGGTCGCCGACGCCAACGGCCTGGCCGCGGGCGACCGCACCCCGGCGACCGGGGGCGACCAGAGCTTCTGGGACTCCTTCGACCTGACCCGCGTGCTGCCCATCACCTCGGGCGCCGCGCCGGTCGGCGGCAGCGCCTATGACCCCTACCTCGTGTTCGACCAGATCACCGACGTCCGGGTGTTCGACACCGTGGACGGCACCTGGCACTCGCTGCGCACCGAGGAGTGGTCCGGCGGTGCCTGGGGCGCCGCCGCGGGCGGCCGGAACGACGTGACCTTCGCCGCCGGGACGTTCCCGTTCGTGGGGGCGTTCCCCGGCATGACGGTCGGCTCCGCGCTGCAGGGCCGCGTCGGCGGGATCGAGCTCGTCGTCGAGCCCCGCACCGGGCCGCAGCGCGACGCCGCCGTGCCCGCGGGCGACTGGCGCCGGGCGCTGCTCGGCACCCTCACCGACGGTGCCGTCGCCAGCACGGACGGCCCGGCCCGCGAGATCCAGCTCGGCCTGCGGCTGCGTGACCTGTCGCGCTCGACCGGGACCCCGGTGAACAACGCGTTCCGCTACACCACGGCATCCGCCGGGCACGTCGCGAACTCCGGCCGGGTCACCGGCTGGACCGCCGTCGGCGGCGCGGGCACGGCCACCGACCTGGGCGGGCCGATCAACCCCTCGGGCTGGTGGACCTACCGGATCCAGCCGGGCGCCCTGGGCGTCGCGACCAACAAGTCCTGGCTGCGCGTCGAGAACGGCACGCCGCTGGAGCCCAGCACCGACCTCGACCAGCTCGCGCTGCCCGTCGAGGGCCCGGGCGCACCGGCGGAGGCGTGGCCGTCGGCCCGCATGACCGTCACCGGGCGCAGCACCTCGACCACCCGCGTCGACTCGCTGACGCTCACCGAGCCCGCCGGCATCGACACCGCCACCGACCTCGACGCGGACTCGCCGTTCGCGCAGTTCGCGATCACCGACCTGTCGGTGCTCACGGACATCGACGGCGCCGCCGCGCCGATGGTGGTGCTGTACCGGTGGGACGCCCAGGACGGCCTCACCGCCGACGCCCCGGTCACCCGGGACGTCGCGCTGGCCGCCTCGGAGACGGACCTGGCCGACGTCGTCGGGGTCCAGGCGCGCTACACCGGCCGGATCACCACGGTCGGCACCGTCCGGCTGTCGGCCACCACGCGCCTGCTGGCCGAGAACCGGGTCACCGGCACCCCCACGCCCACCGGCCTGAGCGTCACCAACGAGGTCGAGACCCGCGTCTCGGACGCGCGCGTCTGCGCCGACGAGTCCGGTGACCCGACCGCCGCGGCCGGCTGCACCGCCGACGTGCTGCGGCGCACCGCGGCCGCCACGGTCACCGTGCGCGACCCCGAGGTCGTCGCGTTCCCCGAGCTCGACGTCACCCCCGTCGACGTCCAGCGTGACGCCACCGGCGGCGCGCCGGTCACGTCGGTGCTGTCCGCGCAGAACTTCGGCGTCACCGAGGCCGACCAGCTCGTGGTCACCGACGCCGACCCGCGCTACTTCAACGCGGTCGCCGCGCGCACCCTGCGCGTGGACCGGCTGCCCACCGGTGCGGAGGCCGCCACCCTGGAGGTGCTGGTCGCCGGGGACGCCCTCGACATCGGCGCCGACGGCGCCTACGACGGCACGCAGGCGTGGGCGACCTGGGCGACCGGCGCCACCGCCGGCGCCACCTGGGACCTCGCCGCGCTGGCCGGGGCGAACGGCGTCACCGCCGACGACGTCATCGGCGTCCGGATCCGGTTCGTCGACACCGGCGGCGGCCGCCTCACCGCGCCCGGCGAGGGCTACGGGCAGGCGACCCTCGCGGGCGTGCTGCGCACGGAGCTGCGCACGGGCGGGCTGCCCAGCGCGGTCGGCGCCGACGGCTGGCGTCACGACGGGGCCCCCGAGCTGACCGTGAACCCGGGCGAGTCCGTCCGCGGCGAGATCAGCAACCGGATCACCGCCCAGGCCGTGCGTGACCAGCTCGCGTCCACCGAGCAGACCACCGGCGACGTCACGACCGCGGTGCACGCCGGGGCGGCCACGGTGCAGGTCACCAAGGCCGAGGTCGACGCCGCCGCGCGCAAGCCCGGCGATGCCGTCCGCTACCGGATCACGGTGGCGAACACCGCGACGGGGACCGGCGCGGCCGACCTCACCGGCCTGGTCGTCACCGACCGGCTGCCCGAGGACGGCTCCCTGGTCTACGGCACGCCGCCCGACGGCGAGCAGCCGGTGGTCGTCCAGGCGCCCGGCGGCGGTGCGAGCCCGCTCGACGCCCCCGTGGTGACCGCCGACGAGGACACGATCGTGCTCACCTTCGGCGCCGACGACCGCCTGGCCCCGGGCCAGCAGGTCGAGGTGCTGCTCTGGGTGCGGATCGCGGACGCGCTGTCCACGACCTCCGTCGTGAACACCGCCACCGCGGGCTCCGCGTCCCGCCCGGTGGTCGCCGTGTCCGGCGGCACCGACGGCGGCACCACCTGCACCCCCGGCACCTACGACGCCGACGCGCAGGCGTGCCTCGCGACGGCGGGCGCGCTGACCATCGGCGGCGCCAACGTCTACGTGTCCGAGAAGTGGGTGCGCGACGCCGCGTCCACCGAGGGCGCCGTGCGCACCGTCCCCGCCAAGCCCGGCCGCTCGGCCGCCTGCGCGCCGCGCGGCACCGGCGCCGACGCGGGCTGGTACCGCTACCCGTGCTCCGTGGTCACCACCGCGGGCTCGCGCACCGACTGGCAGATCCAGGTCGCCAGCCGCGCCAGCGTGACCACCGACCGGCTCGAGATGGTCGACATGCTGCCGACCGTCGGCGACTACCCGGCGATGGACGGCAGCGCGTCCGGCCGCCGTGGCAGCCAGTGGCGCCCGGTGTGGGACGGCGTCGTGCCGACCCTCGCCGCCGTCAGCGGGCTGCCCGCCGGCGCGACCCTGCAGGTGTACACGACCACGGCCGACTACCGGGCGGGCGGCTCGGCGCCCAGCGGGTCGTTCGACCCCGTGCCCGGCACGTGGAGCGCGACGCCGCTGACCCCCGGGTCCACGGTGCCCGCCGCGCAGGCCGCGCGCGTCACCGGCTTCAAGTTCGTGGTGACGTTCGCGTCCGGCGACCGGTTCTCCAACGGCGAGCGCGTGCGGGTGGGGTGGTCCATGCGGACCCCGCTGACCGGCGCGCCCGTCGCGACCGACGCGTGGAACTCCTTCGCGTTCCGGGTGCCCGCCGACGCGGGCGCCGGGCGTCCGGCCGACGTCACCTCCGTGCCGCTGAAGGCGGGCGCGCGCTACGCCGTGGCCCCGCCCACCGGTGACCCGCTGCTCGCGGTGGGCGACCGGGTGTGGCTCGACACCGACCGCGACGGCGTGCAGGGCCCCGGGGAGAGCGGGGTCGAGGGCGCGCTGGTCGACGTCTTCCAGGGCAGCGGCCCGTCGGCCGTCTGGGCGGCCTCGGCCACCACGGACGCCGCGGGCGACTGGGTGGTGGACGGCCTCCCGGCCGGGACGTACCAGGTGCGCGTCACCCTGCGCCCGGCCCTGGCCGAGGTCTACCGGTTCACCACGACGGACGCCGGTGCCGACGACGTCGACTCCGACGTCGTCCCCGACGGCGCCGACCCCGCGGCGGGCAGCATCGCCGACGTCGTGCTGACCACCGCGCAGCCGACCGTCGTCGCCGTGGCGGACATGCCCGCCGCGTGGCGCGACGCCCACCCCGGGCTGACCGCGACGTCCGTGGACGCGACCCGCGACGCGGGCGTGCAGTGGCGGCCCGTCGCCGTGGGCGACCGGGTCTGGTTCGACGCCGACCGCGACGGCGTGCAGGGCCCGGGGGAGGACGCCGTGCCCGGCGCGACCGTGCGCCTGCTGGACGGCGGCGCGGACGGCACCGGCACCACGGTGCTGGCGACGACCACCACCGGCGCGGACGGCGGCTACCGGTTCGACGGCCTCGACCCCGGCACCTACCGGGTCGAGGTCGAGCTGCCCGACGCCCTCGCGGACCGGTGGACGTTCACCACCCCGCTCACGGGCGACATCGCCACCGACTCCGACGTCGAGGCCGTGACCGCGCGGCTCGGCCGGACGGCGGCGTTCGCGCTCGCCCCCGGCGCGGGCCTGGTCCGGGTGTCCGACCTGGCCGGTGACCCGGTCTGGTCCGGGGCCGACGCCGACTACGCCGACCCGACCCGCGACGCGGGCCTCGTGGAGCGCCCGGTGCGCGTCGGCGACCGCGTCTGGGCGGATCTCGACGGCGACGGCGTGCAGGAGACCGGCGAGCCCGGCCTGCCCGGCGTGGTCCTCGTCCTGACCACCCCGTCCGGCGACCCCGTCACCGACGCCGCCGGGCAGCCGGTCGGCCCGGTGACCACCGCCGCCGACGGCGCGTACCTGTTCGACGGGCTGCTCCCCGGCGCGTACGTCGTGACCGTGGACGAGGTCGCCTCGGCGCCCGCGCTCACCGGCTACGTCACCACGCCCGCGGGCGTCGGCGACCCGGCGACGGACTCCTCGACCGGCACGGCCACCTCCGCCACGCTGGTCGGCGGCGGGGCCGACCTGACGCTCGACTTCGGCTACCGGCCGCTGCGGGCGCTCGGCGACCGCGTCTGGCTCGACTCCGACCGGGACGGCGTGCAGGATCCGGGCGAGCCCGGGTTCGCGGGTGCGACCGTCCGGCTGCTCGACGCGGGCGGGGCGGTGCTCGGCACCACCACGACCGACGCCGACGGCCTGTGGTGGTTCGACCTGCTCGAGCCCGGCGACTACCGCGTCGAGGTCGAGCTCGCCCCGGCCGACGCCGCCCGCTACGGCTGGACCGTCCCGCGCTCGGCCGACGCGCCGCGCGCCGACGCCGACTCCGACGTCGAGGACGCCGGGACGCCCGGCCTCGGGCGCACCCCGCTGATCACGCTCGGCCCGGACGCCCCCGGGCTGCGCGCGACCACCCCCGCCGACGGCGTCACCGCGCCGTACGTCGACCCGACCTGGGACGCGGGCCTCGTGGAGCGCCCGGTCTCGGTGGGTGACCTGGTCTGGTTCGACCGGGACGGCGACGGCGTGCAGGACGCCGGCGAGCCCGGCATCGCCGGGGTCGTGCTGGAGCTCCGGACGCCGGACGGCCGCGACGTCGTCGCCGCCGACGGCACCCCGGTCGCCCCGGTCACCACGGACGCCGACGGGCGGTACGTGTTCACCGGGCTGCTGCCCGGCGAGTACGTCGTCCGCGTCGACCGGATCGCCTCGCGCACCGCGCTGGCCGGGTACGCCCCGACCGTCGCGGGAGCGGGCGCCGACCGCGCCCTCGACTCCTCGACCTGGTCCGCGGGCTCCCGCGTCCTGGTCGGCGGCGAGGACGACCCGACGCTCGACTTCGGCATGGTCCTCGCCAGCGACGTGCAGCTCGCGCTGCGCAAGACGGCGGTCGCCCGCACGGCGACGACCATCACCTGGGACGTCACGGTCGCCTCGACCGGCACCCAGGACGCCTACGCCGGGTTCACCGTCATCGACGCCCTGCCCGGGTCGCTGACCTTCCGGACCGCCCAGGGCACCGGGTTCGCGTGCGCCGCGGTGGACCGCCTGGTCACCTGCGACCACGACGGGTCGCTCGCCGCCGGGGAGTCCGCCACCGTGCGGATCGTCACGGGGGTCGCCGCCGGCGCCGCCGACGTCACCAACACCGCGTCGGTGAACGTCGACGGGCGCGGGTACCGGTTCGAGGTGCTGGCGGCCGAGGACGACGCGTGGAGCGACCCGGTCGCCGACCCGTCCGGCAGCGGCACCGGCGCGGCCGGCTCGCCGCTCGCGGTGACCGGTGCGACCCTCGCGGGCCCGCTCGGCCTAGCCGCCGCGCTGCTCGCGCTGGGGGCCGTGCTGCTCGCCGTCGGCGGGCGGACGCGGACTGTGGTCGGCACGCCCGCGCGGGTGGCGCGCCGTCGGCACCGCGCCTGAGGGCTGACGTCCGCGGGCCCCGGGGGAAGATCCCGGGGCCCGCGGGCGTTCTGCCCACGGACCCTGCCCGGCGTGTCACGCCCGGGTGCGGGGCGACCGGAGGCCTCGTGCCGTAGGGTCCCCGCCCCGGTTTCTCCGATGCGTCCCGATGGCGTACCATGGTCCGTTGGGTGTGCGCCCAGTCGTCGTCGCGCGTCCGTCCGAGCACGTCCGTCGCGTACGGGTGCGCCCGCGCGGGGGTCCGGCGGTCCGTGGGAGCCACGCGCACCCGACCACGCAGCAGCATCCCCGCCGGTCCGCCGGCGGCGCGGCCGCGTGGGTCCAGCAGCCAGACAACAGTTAGCGGAGGACATGGCGAAGAAGGACGGTGTCATCGAGATCGAGGGCAGCGTGGTCGAGGCCCTGCCGAACGCGATGTTCCGCGTGGAGCTCACCAACGGCCACAAGGTGCTCGCCCACATCTCGGGCAAGATGCGCCAGCACTACATCCGGATCCTCCCCGAGGACCGCGTGGTGGTCGAGCTGAGCCCGTACGACCTGTCCCGCGGGCGCATCGTCTACCGCTACAAGTAAATCGACCGCACGAGCATCGCCGTCGGTCGCCGGTCCGCGTGAGCGGGTCGGCGGCGCATCGGCGGCGGAGGAACAGGCCATGAAGGTCAAGCCCAGCGTCAAGAAGATCTGCGACAAGTGCAAGGTGATCCGCCGGCACGGTCGCGTCCAGGTGATCTGCGAGAACCTGCGCCACAAGCAGCGCCAGGGCTGATGCCCTGACGCTCGGCACGGTCCGAGCACAGCACCACCCGCCGGTCCCCGAGGGGCCCGGCACCAGCGCACCGCCGAACCGGCAGCGCACCCGCCCCGCGGGTCGCGACCGGTGAACCCCTGGCCCGGAGGCCGGGGCCCGCAGATCCGCGGGAGGACGGTGCGGCAGACCTCCGGACGAAGTCCAAGGAGCCGAAAGGCACATGGCACGTCTTGTCGGCGTCGACCTCCCCCGCGAGAAGCGGCTCGAGATCGCGCTCACCTACATCTACGGCGTCGGCCGTACCCGCGCCCAGCAGACGCTGGCCGCGACGGGCATCAGCCCGGACGTCCGGGTCAAGGACCTGGACGACGCCCAGCTCGTCACGCTGCGTGACTACCTCGAGGGCAACTTCAAGCTCGAGGGTGACCTCCGCCGTGAGGTCGCCGCGGACATCCGCCGCAAGGTCGAGATCGGCAGCTACGAGGGTCTGCGCCACCGTCGCGGGCTCCCCGTGCGCGGCCAGCGCACGAAGACCAACGCGCGTACCCGCAAGGGTCCGAAGCGCACCGTCGCCGGCAAGAAGAAGGCCGGCCGGAAGTAGCCCGCCGCGGTCCGCCGCGCCGCCGTCCGCACGGACGAGCCGGCCGGGACCGCCCGGCGCACCGACCCGACTGAGCAGCAGCGAGAGAGAACGAGCAGATGCCTCCCAAGACCCGCAGTTCCGTGCGCAAGCCGCGCCGCAAGGAGAAGAAGAACATCTCCCACGGCCAGGCGCACATCAAGAGCACCTTCAACAACACGATCGTGTCGATCACCGACCCGAGCGGCGCCGTGATCTCCTGGGCGTCGGGCGGCGACGTGGGCTTCAAGGGCTCGCGCAAGTCCACCCCGTACGCCGCGGGCATGGCCGCCGAGGCCGCCGCGCGCAAGGCCGCGGAGCACGGCATGAAGAAGGTCGACGTCTTCGTCAAGGGCCCCGGCTCGGGCCGCGAGACGGCGATCCGCTCGCTGACGGCCGCCGGCCTCGAGGTCGGCTCCATCCAGGACGTGACGCCCCAGGCGCACAACGGCTGCCGTCCGCCGAAGCGCCGCCGCGTCTGACATCCCGTAGCCGGGCCCCGGTGGGCGGGGGAGCGATCCCCCGCCCACCGCGGTGCCGGCCGGTCGTCCGGGTGGACCGAGACCCGAGTCGGCCAGCGAGTACCTGCGCTGCGTCATATGGCGGACGCACGCTGAGAGGAACCCCGAAGTGCTCATCGCACAGCGCCCCACCCTGACCGAAGAGGTCATCTCGGAGTACCGGTCGCGGTTCTCCATCGAGCCGCTCGAGCCCGGCTTCGGCTACACGCTCGGCAACTCCCTGCGCCGCACGCTGCTGTCGTCCATCCCGGGCGCGGCCGTGACCAGCATCCGGATCGACGGTGTGCTGCACGAGTTCAGCACCGTGCCGGGCGTCAAGGAGGACGTCACCGAGATCATCCTCAACATCAAGAACCTCGTCGTCTCCTCGGAGAACGACGAGCCGGTCGTGATGTACCTGCGCAAGCAGGGTGCGGGTGACGTGACCGCGGCGGACATCGTCCCGCCGGCCGGCGTCGAGGTGCACAACCCCGACCTGCACCTGGCCACCCTGAACGAGAAGGGCAAGCTCGAGATCGAGCTGACCGTCGAGCGCGGTCGTGGCTACGTCTCGGCGAACCAGAACAAGTCGTTCGAGGCCGAGATCGGCCGCATCCCGGTCGACTCGATCTACTCGCCGGTCCTCAAGGTGACCTACAAGGTCGAGGCCACCCGTGTCGAGCAGCGCACCGACTTCGACAAGCTGATCGTCGACGTCGAGTCCAAGCCGGCCATCAGCCCGCGGGACGCGCTCGCCTCGGCGGGCAAGACCCTGGTCGAGCTGTTCGGTCTCGCCCGCGAGCTGAACGTCGAGGCCGAGGGCATCGAGATCGGCCCGTCGCCGACGGACGCGGCGCTGGCCGCGGACCTGGCGCTGCCGATCGAGGACCTGCAGCTGACCATCCGGTCGTACAACTGCCTCAAGCGCGAGGGCATCCACACGGTGGGCGAGCTCGTGGCGCGTTCCGAGGCCGACCTGCTCGACATCCGCAACTTCGGTGCGAAGTCGATCACCGAGGTCAAGGAGAAGCTGTCCGAGCTGAACCTGTCCCTCAAGGACAGCCCGCTCGACTTCGACCCGAGCGCCGCCGCGTACTACGACGGCGACGAGGGCGACTTCACCGAGGACGAGCAGTACTGACGCCGGGGAGGCGGGCACGCTGACCGCGTGACCCGCCGGCCCATCACTGGAACCAAGGAGTAACGACATGCCTACGCCCACCAAGGGTCCCCGGCTCGGTGGCGGCCCGGCGCACGAGCGGCTGATCCTGGCCAACCTGGCCACGGCGCTGTTCGAGCACAAGCGCATCACGACGACGGAGGCCAAGGCCAAGCGCCTGCGCCCCCTCGCCGAGCGCCTCGTCACCTTCGCGAAGCGCGGCGACCTGCACGCCCGTCGTCGCGTCCTGACCGTCGTCCGCGACAAGTCGGTCGTCCACGAGCTGTTCGTGGAGATCGCCCCGCAGATGGCCGAGCGTCAGGGCGGCTACACCCGCATCACGAAGATCGGCCCCCGCAAGGGCGACAACGCCCCCATGGCCGTGATCGAGCTCGTGCTCGAGCCCGTCTCGCCGAAGCAGGCCGTCGTCCGCGAGGCCACCAAGGCCGCCGCGAAGGCCGCGCCGAAGGCGGAGGAGCCGAAGGCCGAGGAGACCACCGAGGCGACCGAGGCTCCGGCCGAGGAGACCACGGCGGACGAGGCCGACAAGGCCTGACCGACCGGTCCACGCACGCGAGGGCCCGGTCCGCACGAGCAGCACGCTCGTGGGGGCCGGGCCCTTCGTCGTGTCAGTCGTCGTCGCCGGTGAGGCCGAGCCGGGACAGGGCGGTCCCGAGCGCCCCGGTGGCGTCCACGTGCACGGACCCGTCGGGGTCGCGGCGCGACACCTGCTCGAGGCGGCCGTCGGGGGAGCGGTAGTACACGTGCGGGCTCAGCGGGCCCGGCCCGTCGACCTGCGCCTCGGCGAACGCCAGCAGCGCGGGGACGGCCCGCAGCACGGCTGCGGAGTCGACCACGTGCACCGCGAGCACGTGCCGGTTGGGCAGCGCCACCAGCGTGCCGTGCGCGGGACGCTCCAGCCGGAGCACGGCGGCGAGCAGGTGGTCCAGGTCCAGCACCCGGCTGGCCCCGAAGAAGTCGTCCGAGCGGAACACGTGCACCCGCGCCGACGGCACCGTCTCGGTGTCCACCGGCAGGTGCTCGGGCAGCGGCAGGTGGCGCAGGTTCGCCGTGGCGACCGGCCAGATCGCGTCCCAGCCGCCGAGGTCGTCCACGGCGGACAGCGTCGCGACCGTCGCGGGACGGTCGAGCGCGGGCAGCACCGTCAGCCCGGGCGCGAGCGGCCGACCCGCGGCGAGGGCCGCGGCGGGCAGGGTCCCACCCGCCGCGCCGGTGTCCACCACCCGCGGCAGCAGGATGTCCCGCACCTTCTCGACCGAGGTCGGGGCCTCGTCCTCGCGGGCGGCGGCCATCGTGCGGGCGTGGTGGTCGACGATCCGCGGCCACTGCGCGCGCGGCGCCGTCCGCAGGACCAGCTCCAGGTTGTGCAGCCCGTACACGTGACCGTCGGACGTGCGCAGCTCGCCGTCGGCGCCCGGGGTCACGGGCACGCCGGCGCGACCGAAGGCGGCCACCGCCTCGGTGACCAGGTCCCACGGTTCCGGCTTCCGGCGCCGCCTGCGGAAGAGGCCCACCGCGGCACCGTAGCGCGGGTGCGCCCGCCGCACAGGGCGAAGCGGGAGCCCCGGTCTCGCTAGCCTCGGGTGATGACCCTGCCCGTCGTCCTCGTGCACGGCCTGCGGACGTCCCGGACCATGTGGCGCGCGCAGCAGGACGCGCTCGCCCGCGCGGGGGTCCCCGCCCTGGCCGTCGACCTGCCCGGGCACGGCGAGCGGCGCGGCGAGCGGTTCACGCTCGACGGCGCCGTGGCCGCGGTCGGCGACGCGGTCGACGCCGTCGGGGGCCGGGCGTTCGTCGTGGGCCTGTCCCTCGGCGGGTACGTGGCGATCGCCCACGCCGCCCGGAACCCGCGGCAGGTCGCGGGGCTGCTCGCCGCGTCCTGCTGCACCCGCCCGCTCCCGGCGCTGGTCGGCGGGTGGGCCGTCGCGGCCCGCGGCATCGCGCGCCTGCCCGACCGGGGCGCGAGCCTGAACCAGCGGATGGTGGACCGGGTGCTGACCGCGGACGCCGCGCAGGACGCCGCCGCCGGGGGGTTCGCGCTGGACGTCGTGGACGACGTGCTGCGGGAGATGCGGGCCGCCACGCCCGTCGCCGACCTCGCGCGCGTCGCGGCGCCGGTGTGGCTCGTCAACGGGCGGTACGACCACTTCCGCGGCGAGGAGCGCCGGTTCCTGCGCGCGTGCCGCGACGGGCGGCTGGTGGTCGTCCCGGGGGCCACCCACCTGGTGTCCCTGGTGCGCCCGGTGGGGTTCACCCGGGCCCTCCTGGTGGCCCACGCGGAGGTGGCCGCCCGGACCGAGGTAGGTGGTGACCGGCCGGTACGCTCGACCAGTGATAGTATCGTTCCGCGATAGTACGACGGAGCGGGTGTGGCGGCGTCAGCACACCCCGAGGCTCGGTGTCGCCGAGCACCGTGCTGCGCACAAGAAGCTGCTCCAGCTCGCGTGGGCCGAAGGGCTATCCGACCTGCGGGTGCCGCCGGGGAACCGGCTGGAGAAGCTGGCCGGGGACCGGGTCGGGCAGCACTCGATCCGGGTGAACGACCAGTACCGCATCTGCTTCACGTGGACCCCTTCGGGGCCGGCCGACGTCGAGATCACCGACTACCACTGAGGAGGACGCCGTGGACGAGACGCTCTACCCGCCGGTACACCCCGGCGAGATCCTGCGCGACGAGTTCCTGACCCCCCTGGGGATCAGTGCCTACCGCCTCGCGCAGGCGACCGGGCTGTCCCAGACGCACCTCGGGCAGATCCTGCGCGGACGCCGCTCGATCACCCCGCACGCCGCGCTGCGCCTGTCCAAGGCGCTCGGGTTGTCCGAGCGCTACTGGCTGACCGCGCAGAACGGCTACGACATCGAGGTCGAGCGGAGCCGCGACGCCGCGGCGCTCGCCGAGGTCACGGTGCTCGTCGGAGCCGCCTGACCGGGGTCAGACCCCGAGCTGCCAGGCGCGGACGCCGCCGACGATGCCCGCCTGGTTGGGGACCACGACGACGTCGTCCCCGAGCCGGGCGAGCACCTGCGGGGTGATCTGCCGGGAGTTCCCGCCGCCGAGGTAGAGCCGGTCCCACAGCACGACCGGTCGCAGCCCCTCGACCACCTGGCGCACGCGCCGGGACCACAGGGCGTCGCCGAGGCGGGCGCGCTGGATCTGCCCGATGTACTCGTCGTAGGTGGTGCTGCGCCGCACGGGCGCGTGCGACCACTCCAGGTGCGGGGCGACCCGGCCGCCGTCGAACAGCGCGGAGCCGAGACCGGTGCCGAGCGTGAGGACGAGCTCGACCCCGGTGCCGGAGACGACGCCCGCGCCGTGCACCTCGGCGTCGTTGAGGACCAGCGTAGGCACCGCGAGGCGGTGCTCGACGGCCGCGCGGATGTCGTAGCCGGACCAGGCCGCGACGAGCTCGGGGTCGACGCGGGTGTGCGGTCCGGAGCGGGTCACGTAGTGCGGGGTGGCGACGACGACGCCGTGCCGGATCATCCCCGGCATGCCGACGGTGGCGCGCTGGAACGGCGGCAGGCGCGAGCCGATCTCCGCGATGGTGTCCACGAGGCGCTCGGGCGGCAGCGGGTACGGCGTCGGGACGCGCACGGCAGGGGCGTGCAGGGTGCCGGACGCGTCGAGGACGGACGCCTTGATGCCCCCGCCCCCGCAGTCGACGGCGAGCGTGTACGGGGTGGGGGGCGGCACGGGCACCGGACGAGGGTAGAGCAGCGGGCGCACCGTACGCTCGGCGGGTGCCCGACCTGAGTGCTGACCCGACCCCGGACCTGACCCCGAGCGACGAGACCGACGTGGCCGCCGTGGTGCGGGTGCGGGTCGACCTCGCCTACGACGGGACGGACTTCGCGGGCTGGGCCCGGCAGCCGGGGCTGCGCACGGTCCAGGGCGTCGTGGAGGACGGGCTGGCGCTGGTGCTCCGCTCCGCGCACCGGGGGGACCCGCCGCCGCGGGTGACGGTGGCGGGGCGGACCGACGCCGGTGTGCACGCGCGGGGTCAGGTGATCCACGTGGACGTCCCCGAGGCGGCGTGGCGGCTCGTCCCCGGCCGCTCCGACCGCACCCCCGCGGCCTCGCTGCTCACCCGCCTGGCGGGGGTCCTGCCGGACGACGTCGTCGCCCGGCGGGTGGCGGTCGCGCCGGCGGGGTTCGACGCGCGGTTCTCGGCGGTCGCCCGGCGGTACGTGTACCGGGTGTGCGACGACCCGGCCCGGCGGGACCCGCTACGGCGGCACGACGTGCTGTGGAGCCGGCGCCCGCTGGACGAGGCGGCGATGCACGAGGGGGCGCAACGGGTGCTGGGGCTGCACGACTTCGCGGCGTACTGCAAGCCGCGCGAGGGGGCCACGACGATCCGCACGCTCGACGAGCTCACGTGGGAGCGGCCCGCCGACGGGCCGGACGCGGGGCTGGTGGTGGCGACGGTGCGGGCGGACGCGTTCTGCCACTCGATGGTGCGGGCGCTGGTCGGCGCCAGCCTCGCCGTGGGGGAGGGGCGCCGCCCGGTCGACTGGCCCGCGGAGCTGCTGGTGGGCGGGCGCCGCGACCCCGGCAGCGCGGTGGTCGCGGCGCACGGCCTCACGCTGGAGGAGGTCGTCTACCCGCCGGACGCGGAGCTCGCGGCGCGCCAGGAGCGCACCCGCGCGCCCCGCGTCGCGGCGGAGGTCGACCCGCACCCCCTGCGGGGCTAGTCCTCCTCGACCAGGTGGACGGCGGCCTCCTCGGCGCTCGCGGCGCCGCCGTCGACGCCGGAGTCGACCGCGAACTGGTCGTTGCCGCCCGCCTCGACGGCGTCGTCGTCCTCCGCGAGCCGACCCGCGCGGTCGGTCTGGCGGCTGGCGTCCGCGGGGCGGTCGTCCTCCCAGACCTCGGGCTCCTCCTGGGCGACGCGCTGGTCCAGGGTCTCGCCGCGCGACTCCTCCCAGGGCGTCTCGCCCCAGTGGCTCGCGGCCGGGCGGGGGCGCTCCGGGACGGTGTAGCCCTCGTCCAGGAGGTCGTCCACGCCGCGGTCGGCGAGCGTGTCCTCCGCGGGGAGCTGGTCGGCGTCGCCCTCGGTGCCGGTGGCCGGGTCGGTGCTGGTGGCAGGGGTGTCCTCGCTCATGTCCCGAGCGTGGCACCGGCACCCGCCGCCTGCCACCGGGCGATATGGATTGGGTCCCCGGGCGCCGGGCTGGGACGATCGGCGCATGGGTCATCTCGAGGTGCACGACGTGCGCTACGTGCTCCCCGACGGACGTCCGCTGCTCGGCGGGATCGACCTGCGGGTGGGCGAGGGGCAGCGCACGGCGCTGGTCGGGCCGAACGGCGCGGGCAAGTCGACGCTGCTGCGGATCGTCGCGGGCGACGAGCAGCCGCACGAGGGCGCGGTCGTCCGCACCGGCGGCCTCGGGGTGATGCGGCAGGACGTCGGGCGGATCGCCGACGACCGCTCGGTGCGTGACCTGCTCGCCTCGCTGACGCCCGGCGCGGTCGGCGCGGCGGCGCGCGAGCTCACGCTCGCCGAGCTGCACATGCTGGAGGTCGACGACGAGCCCTCGCAGATGCGGTACGCGCAGGCGCTCGCGGACTGGGCGGACGTCGGCGGCTACGAGGTCGAGGCGGACTGGGACCGGGTGACGGACGCGGTGCTGTCGCTGCCGTTCGACCGCGTCCAGGACCGTTCGGTGCGGACGCTGTCCGGCGGCGAGCAGAAGCGCCTGGTGCTGGAGGCGCTGCTGCGCGGCCCGCAGGAGGTGCTGCTGCTGGACGAGCCGGACAACGCCCTGGACGTCCCGACCAAGCGCTGGCTGGAGGAGCGCCTGGTGGCGAGCCCCAAGACCGTGCTGCTGGTCAGCCACGACCGCGAGCTGCTGTCCCGGGTGCCGACGCACGTCGCGACGCTGGAGCCCACCCGCACCGGCGCGGGCCTGTGGATCCACGGCGGGACGTTCACGACCTACCAGGCGGCGCGCGAGGCGCGGATCGAGCGCCTGGCGGAGCTGCAGCGCCGCTGGGACGAGGAGCACGCCAAGCTCGTCACGCTGGTGAACACGCTCAAGAACAAGGCGGCCTTCAACGACGGCCTCGCCTCGCGCTACCAGGCCGCCCAGACGCGGCTGCGCAAGTTCGAGGAGGCGGGGCCGCCCGAGGTGGTGGCGCGTGAGCAGCAGGTCCGGGTGCGGCTGCGCGGCGGGCGCACGGCCAAGCGGGCCGTGGTGGCCGAGCGCCTCGAGCTCACCGGGCTGATGCAGCCGTTCGACCTCGAGGTGTGGTTCGGCGAGCGCGTCGCGGTGCTGGGGTCCAACGGCTCGGGCAAGTCGCACTTCCTGCGGCTGCTCGCCGCGGGCGGCAGCGACCCTGAGCCGGGCTCGGGCGCGCAGGACGCGGACGGCGGGCCGCCGGTCGAGCCGGTGCGGCACACGGGCGTGGCCCGGCTGGGCTCGCGCGTCGTCCCCGGGTTCTTCGCGCAGAACCGGCAGCACGCGCAGGACGCGGCGTTCGCCGGGCGGACGCTGCTGGAGATCCTGCACCGCGGCGAGGGCCGCCGGGCGGGGATGGGCCGGGAGCCCGCGAGCAAGGCGCTGGACCGCTACGAGCTCGTCGCGCAGGCGGAGCAGCGGTACGAGACGCTGTCCGGCGGGCAGCAGGCGCGGTTCCACATCCTGCTGCTGGAGCTCGGCGGGGCGACGCTGCTGCTGCTCGACGAGCCCACCGACAACCTGGACCTGCACTCGGCGGAGGCGCTGGAGGCGGGGCTCGCGGCGTTCGAGGGGACGGTGCTCGCGGTGACCCACGACCGGTGGTTCGCGCGCGGCTTCGACCGGTTCCTCGTGTTCGGCGAGGACGGCGCCGTGGTGGAGACGCCGGAGGCCCGGTGGGACGCCGGTCGGGTGCAGCGGACCCGGTGACCGAGGTCGCTTTGACCGCTGCCTGCCACGGCGGCTACCCTGGTGAGTCGTTGTGCGTCCGTCGGTGTCGACCCTGGTGCGTTCCCACTCACCGGTCCACGGACGACGCACGGACGGTACTCATCGGCTGACCCCGGCTTCTACGGGATTGCCGTGGACACAGTCAGAGACATAGAGAAGGCAACGACCGTGCGCACGTACACCCCGAAGCCCGGCGACGTCCAGCGGAACTGGTACGTCGTCGACGCGACCGACGTCGTCCTGGGCCGCCTGGCCTCCCACGTGGCAGTCCTGCTGCGCGGCAAGCACAAGGCGACCTTCGCCCCGCACGTGGACGGCGGCGACTTCGTCATCGTCATCAACGCGGACAAGGTGGCCCTGACCGGCAACAAGCGGGAGACCAAGCTCGCCTACCGCCACTCGGGATTCCCGGGCGGTCTGCGGGCGACCACGTACTCCGACCTGCTCGACAAGCACCCCGAGCGTGCGATCGAGAAGGCCGTGCGTGGCATGCTCCCGAAGACCTCGCTGGCCCGCCAGCAGCTCACCAAGCTCAAGGTCTACGCCGGTGCGGAGCACCCGCACGCCGCCCAGCAGCCGAAGCCCTTCGAGATCACCCAGGTCGCGCAGGGCTGACGCCCTCGAGCACACCGGAACAGGACGCGAGACACATGGCCGAGACCACGGTCGACATCGACCTCGAGGGCGGCGAGACGCCCAGCAGCTACACCTCCGAGACGCAGGCCCCCACGGGCCGCGGCCAGAGCCTGACGGCCCCCGGCCGCGCGCTGGGCCGCCGCAAGGAGGCCATCGCCCGCGTGCGCCTGGTGCCCGGCACCGGCCAGTGGACGATCAACGGCCGCACCCTCGAGGACTACTTCCCGAACAAGGTGCACCAGCAGCTCGTCAACTCCCCGCTGAAGCTGGTCGACGTCGAGGGTCGCTTCGACGTCATCGCCCGCATCAACGGCGGCGGCGTCACCGGCCAGGCCGGCGCGCTGCGCCTGGGCATCGCCCGCGCGCTGAACGCGATCGACGAGGAGCACAACCGCCCGGCGCTGAAGAAGGCCGGCTTCCTGACCCGCGACCCCCGCGTCGTGGAGCGCAAGAAGGCCGGTCTCAAGAAGGCCCGCAAGGCTCCGCAGTACTCCAAGCGCTGATCCGCGGATCAGCGACGACGGCCGATGGCCCCGGGGGTCCGACCCCGGGGCCATCGGCCGTTCTGGTGCCCGACGCGTCTGCGCGGGCGCCGACCGCCCCCGCGCAGGCGCGGAGGGCGGCATGATGCTGGGGGTCGCGCGTGCGGCCACGACGAGGGGGTCCGATCCCATGGGACGACTGTTCGGCACCGACGGGGTGCGAGGTCTCGCGAACCGCGACGTGACGGCGGAGCTCGCGCTCGACCTGTCCGTCGCCGCGGCGCACGTGCTGGGCTCGCGCGGCGAGTTCGCCGGGCACCGGCCGCGCGCTGTCGTCGGCCGCGACCCGCGGGCGTCGGGCGAGTTCCTGTCGGCCGCCGTCGCCGCGGGCCTCGCCAGCGCCGGCGTCGACGTGCTCAATGTCGGCGTGCTGCCGACCCCGGCCGTCGCGCACCTCACCGCCGCCCTGGGCGTCGACATCGGAGTGGTGCTGTCCGCGTCGCACAACCCCATGCCGGACAACGGCATCAAGTTCCTGGCCCGCGGCGGGCACAAGCTCGACGACGAGCTCGAGGACGCCATCGAGCAGCGGCTGCGCGAGGACTGGGAGCGCCCCGTCGGCGCCGCCGTCGGCCGCATCCGCTCGGACACCGGCCGCGCGGGCGAGCAGTACGTCGAGCACCTCGTCTCGACGCTGGGCCACGACCTCACCGGCCTGCGCGTCGCGGTGGACTGCGCGAACGGCGCGGCCTCCGAGGTCGGCCCCGCCGCCCTGCGCGAGGCGGGCGCGGACGTCGTCGTCATCAACGCGTCGCCCGACGGCCGCAACATCAACGAGGCCTGCGGGTCCACGCACCCCGAGCAGCTGCAGGCCGCCGTCGTCGCCTCCGGGGCGGACCTCGGCGTGGCGTTCGACGGGGACGCCGACCGCTGCCTCGCGGTCGACCACACCGGTGCGCTGGTCGACGGCGACCAGATCATGGGCGTCCTCGCCCTCGACCTGCGCGAGCGCGGGCTCCTCGCCCACGACACCCTCGTCGTCACGGTCATGAGCAACCTCGGCCTGCGCCTCGCGATGCAGGCGGCGGGCGTCCGCACCGTCGAGACCGGCGTCGGCGACCGGTACGTGCTGGAGGCCATGCGCGCCGGGGGCTACAACCTCGGCGGCGAGCAGTCCGGGCACGTCATCCTGGCCGACCACGCCACCACCGGCGACGGCGCGCTCACCGCGCTGCAGCTGGCCGCGCGCGTCGCGGCCACCGGGCAGAAGCTCAGCGAGCTGGCGGCCGTCGTGCGCCGCCTGCCGCAGACCCTGATCAACGTCCCCGGCGTCGACAAGGCCCGCGCGGGAAGCGACGAGCACGTCGCCGCCGCGGTCGCGGACGCCGAGGCCGTCCTCGGCACCACCGGCCGGGTGCTGCTGCGCTCCTCGGGTACCGAGCCGCTGGTGCGGGTCATGGTCGAGGCCGCGACGCAGGACGACGCCGACCGCGTCGCCGGGGGCCTCGCCGAGGTCGTCCGCGCCCGCCTGGCGCTCTGAGGGGCGGCGGCGTGGCAGCCGACCACGACGACCCCTCGCCGCTCGCGCCGCGCGCGACGTGGCCCGCGGCGGTCGTCCGCGAGCACGTGCTGCGGCTGATCGACACCGCCGCGGCCGACCCGTCCGGCACGGTCCCGATCGTGCAGGCCGGGCACCCGGCGCTGCGCCTGCGCGCGGTGCCGTTCGACGGGCAGGTGGACGACGCCGAGCTCACCGCGCTGGTCGCGCTGATGCGCCGCACCATGCACGCCGCGCCCGGCGTGGGCCTCGCCGCCCCGCAGGTCGGGCTGCCGCTCGCCCTCACGGTGCTCGCCGACCCCGGCGCCGAGGGCACCGAGCACGGCGAGGTCCGCGAGCGGCCCGCGATGCCGTTCCGGGTGCTGGTCAACCCGCACTACGCACCCGTCCCCGACGAGCCGGTCGAGCAGGTGTCGTTCTACGAGGGCTGCCTCAGCGTCGTCGGGTACCAGGCGGTCGTGCCGCGCCTGCGCCGCCTGCGGCTCACCGGGCAGGACGAGCACGGGACCGCCCTGGACGAGGTCGTCACCGGGTGGCCCGCGCGGATCGTGCAGCACGAGACCGACCACCTGAACGGCACGCTGTACCTGGACCGCGCGCACACCCGATCGCTCGCCGCCACCGACGACCTCGGTGCGCACTGGGCGTCGCAGCCCCGCCCCGAGGACGCGGCGCGCACCCTCGGCTTCCCGCTCGCCTGACGCCGGCGAGCGTTCACCCTCCCGTCACGGAAAGGGCGTGAGCCCTGTCGGCACCCCGTGGTGCACTGGTGCGCACGGGCTCGTTCCTGGCCCGTGCCGGGGTCCGTCGCAGGGCGGACGAGGTGCGCCCGGACGTCGCCCCCGGGGCTGACGCGCCGCGCGAGGCCCCGGGCGAGGATGGGGGGAGGACCAGGGGGGACTCGGGGGAGTCCCCCATGTCGCGGCCCGCGGCGCGCACCTAGCGTGGACGTCGCCGGTCGGCCCCGAGGCCGATGCAGGCCAGCCGCCACGACCCAGGAGCTGATGACCCGTGCTGCAGGACTGGATCAGCGCCGTCGAGGGGTGGGTGCCCACCCTCGCGGAGTCGCTCTGGGTCTACCCCGCTCTCGTGCTGTTCGCGACCGTCGACGGCTTCTTCCCGCCCGTGCCGAGCGAGTCCGTCGTGATCGCCCTCGCCTCGCTCGCCGTCGCGCACGGCTCGCCGAACCTCGCGCTGGTCGCCCTCGCCGGTGCGGTCGGCGCGTTCGTGGGCGACCAGATCGCCTACGCCATCGGCTCCCGGGTCGACGTGCACCGGCTGCGGATCTTCCGGACCGAGCGCGGCCGCAAGGCCCTCGCGTGGGCCGAGAACGCGCTCGCGCAGCGCGGGTCGTCGTTCATCCTCGCGGCGCGGTACATCCCCGTGGGCCGGGTCGCGGTGAACATGACCGCCGGGGCGCTCGGCTTCCCCCGCAAGCGGTTCGTGGGGCTCACCGCCCTCGCCGCGGTGACCTGGGCGGCCTACGGGACGCTCGTCGGCGCGGGGGCCGGGCTGTGGCTGGAGGACCACCCGCTGATCGCCGTCGTCGCGGGCGTGGTCGTCGGCACCCTGGTCGGCCTGCTGATCGACTGGGTGCTGCGGCGCTGGACCGGGCTGGGCCGCCGGCGGGCGGACGCGGCGGCGGCGGCGGACGCGTCGGTGGTGACCGAGGAGGCCGACGCCGACGCCCGGGGCGTCGCCGCGCTCGCCACCCCCGCCGTCGCCTGCGCGGGCCCCGCACCGTCCGACGCCCGGGTCACGCCGCGGCAACGATCCGCGCCGCCCCGCTAACGATCCGGTCTCGTCGGCGTCCCGCACCGGGGTGCGCCCCTAGGCTCGATCCGGGCCACGACGGAGTCGCCCCCAGCGACGGAGGCCGGGCCCAGCGCCCGCCTCCGTCCCGGGCAGCACGGGCGACGAGAGGGCGGCACCAATGGCACGACCGCACCTCGGCCTGCCCGCGCGCACCCGCCTGGTCGCGGCCGTCGCGGTCGTGCTCCTGGGCCTCGGCGCGTGCTCCGGCGGCGGCGACGCGAGCACCGCCGGCGAGGCCGGGGCCAGCAGCGTCGGCCAGCCCGGCACGGTCGAGGCCGGGGCCGACTGCCTCGCCCCGCAGGTGCTCGCCGACCTGGGCTTCGACCCGGCGGCCTACACGGGTGCCCGGCACCCCGAAGTCCCCGACGCGGCCGGCCTGCCGGAGGGGTTCACCGCCGCCTCCGCCGTGCGGTGCAGCACCGGCGAGACGCTGACCGACGCCGCCGGGACCTGGGCCGCGGTCACCGCGAGCCGCCTGGAGGGCGACGTGCGCCCCCTCGTCGAGGCCGTGTCCGGGCGCTCGACCCTGTCCGCCGCGGGCGGGGCGACCCCGACCTGCGCGCCGGACGGCGACCGCAGCGAGCTGTGGCTGGTCGACGCGCTCGGCGTCGCGGTCCGCGTCGTGCTCCCCGGTGGCGGGTGCGAGCCGCTGCCGACGCCCGTCGCCGACGGGCTCGCCGCCCTGGACGCGGTCGACGTCGAGCACTACCCGGTCGCGCTCGTCGCCCCGACGCCCGGTGCCTCGACCGGACCGACGACGGACTGACGCCTCAGAGCTTGCGCAGACGGGCCCGCTGCACCGCGTGGTCCGTGCCCTTGGTCAGCACCAGCGTCGCGCGGCTGCGGGTCGGCAGGATGTTCCGCACCAGGTTGGGGGCGTTGATCGCGTCCCAGATGCCCTCCGCGCGGGCGCGCGCCTCGTCGTCGCTCAGCGACGCGTACCGGTGGAAGTACGACTCCGGCCGCGCGAACGCCGTGGACCGCAGCGACAGGAACCGGTCGACGTACCACTGCCGGACGTCCTGCGTGCGGGCGTCGACGTAGATCGAGAAGTCGAAGAAGTCGCTCACCGCGAGGTTCGACGTCGTCGACGTCCCCGCCGCGGACGGCGCGGGCTGCAGCACGTTCAGGCCCTCGACGATCAGCACGTCCGGGCGGCGCACCACGACCTCCGCGCCAGGCACGATGTCGTACGTCAGGTGGTCGTACACGGGTGCGCGGACCTCGGCCTGACCGGACTTCACGCGGGAGACGAACTGCAGCAGCGCCCGGCGGTCGTACGACTCCGGGAAGCCCTTGCGGTCCAGCAGCCCCCGGCGCTCCAGCTCGGCGTTGGGGTGCAGGAACCCGTCGGTGGTCATCAGCGCCACGTTCGGGGTCGCGGGCCAGCGGGCCATCAGCTCCCGCAGCAGGCGCGCCGTCGTGGACTTGCCCACCGCGACCGAGCCCGCGACGCCGATCACGAACGGCGTGCGGGGCGTGTCCTCGCGCAGGAACGTCGAGGACGCCGCGTGCAGGCGCCGGGTCGCGGTCACGTGCAGGTCGAGCAGCCGGGACAGCGGCCGGTAGATCGCGTCCACCTCGGCCAGGTCGATGGGGTCCCCGAGGCCGCGCAGCCGGGTCACGTCGTCGTCGGTCAGCGGCAGCGGCGTCGACTCCGACAGGCGCGCCCACGCGTCGCGGTCGAGCTCGACGTAGGGCGAGGGCTGGACGTCGGTGGCGCGCACCCGACGATTCTGCCCGATGGCCCGGCCACCGCCTGCACACGACGTCCACAGGCGCGGGCCGGGGGCGCGGGAGCGCACGGCTAGACTCGCGCCCATGTGTGGAATCGTCGGGTATGTCGGGGACCACGAGCCGGACGCGCGTCCGCTCGGCGTCGTCATGGAGGGTCTGCGCCGCCTGGAGTACCGCGGGTACGACTCGGCCGGGGTCGCACTGGTCACCGGGGCCGGCGGCCTCGCCACGGCCAAGAAGGCGGGCAAGCTCGCGAACCTGGTCGGGCTGCTGGACGAGCAGCCGCTGCCGGGCGCGACCGCGGGCATCGGGCACACCCGGTGGGCGACCCACGGCGGTCCCACCGACGTCAACGCGCACCCGCACGTCGCGGGCGGCCTCGCGCTGATCCACAACGGCATCGTCGAGAACTACGCCGTGCTGCGCGAGGAGCTCCTCGCGACCGGCGCCGAGCTGCTGTCCGAGACCGACACCGAGGTCGTCGCCCACCTCGTGTCCCGCGCCTACGACGACGTCAAGGACCTCGCCGAGGCCATGCGGACCGTCGTGCGCCGCCTGCACGGCACGTTCACGCTGCTCGCCGTGCACGAGGACCACCCGGACACCGTCGTCGGCGCCCGCCACGACTCCCCGCTCGTCGTCGGCCTCGGCGACGGCGCGAACTACCTGGGCTCCGACGTCGCCGCGTTCATCGCGGAGACCCGCCGGGCGCTCGAGCTCGCGCAGGACCAGGTCGTCGTCATCACCCCGCGCTCGGTCGCCGTCACCGACTTCGACGGCAACCCCGCGCAGGGCCGCGAGTACACGATCGACTGGGACGCCGCCGCCGCCGAGAAGGGCGGCTTCCGCTCCTTCATGGAGAAGGAGATCGCGGACCAGCCGCAGGCCGTGCAGGACACCCTGCTCGGCCGCACCGACACCCAGGGCCGCCTGGTCCTCGACGACCTGAAGATCGACGAGTCCGTGCTGCGCGCGGTCGACAAGATCATCGTCATCGCCTGCGGCACCGCGGCGTACTCCGGCCACGTCGCGAAGTACGCCATCGAGCACTGGTGCCGCATCCCCGTCGAGGTCGAGCTCGCGCACGAGTTCCGCTACCGGGACCCGATCCTCAACGCCCGCACCCTGGTCGTCGCGATCTCGCAGTCCGGCGAGACCATGGACACCCTCATGGCCGTCCGGCACGCCCGCGAGCAGGGCGCGAAGGTCCTCGCGATCTGCAACACCCACGGCTCGACGATCCCGCGCGAGTCCGATGCCGTGCTCTACACGCACGCCGGGCCCGAGGTCGCGGTCGCGTCGACCAAGGCGTTCCTCGCGCAGATCACCGCCGCCTACCTGCTGGGCCTGTACCTGGCGCAGCTGCGGGGCAACAAGTTCGCCGACGAGATCGCCGAGATCCTCGAGGACCTGCGGGCCATGCCCGGCAAGATCCAGGAGGTCCTCGACCGGTCCGGGCGCGTGCGGGAGATCGCGCGCTGGATGGCCGACACCTCCTCGGTGCTGTTCCTCGGCCGGCACGTCGGGTTCCCGGTGGCCCTGGAGGGCGCGCTCAAGCTCAAGGAGATCGCGTACATCCACGCCGAGGGCTTCGCGGCGGGCGAGCTCAAGCACGGCCCGATCGCCCTGATCGAGCCCGGGCAGCCGGTGTTCGTCATCGTCCCGAGCCCGCGCGGCCGCGACTCGCTGCACTCCAAGGTCGTCTCCAACATCCAGGAGATCCGCGCCCGCGGCGCCCGCACCCTGGTCATCGCGGAGGACGGCGACGACGCGGTGAAGGCGTTTGGGGACGAGGTGTTCTTCGTGCCGCAGAGCCCGACGCTGCTCGCCCCGCTGCTGTCCGTCGTGCCGCTGCAGATCTTCGCGTGCGAGCTCGCGACCGCCCGCGGCCTGGACGTCGACCAGCCGCGCAACCTCGCGAAGTCGGTCACCGTCGAGTGATCGTCGGGGTGGGGATCGACGTCGTCGACGTCGCCCGGTTCCTGGCGACCGTCGAGCGCGTGCCCGCGCTGCGGGAGCGGTTGTTCACCCCCGAGGAGCGGGACCTGGCGCCCGCCTCCTTGGCCGCGCGGTTCGCGGCCAAGGAGGCGATCGCCAAGGCGCTGGGCGCTCCCGCGGGGATGTCGTGGCAGGACGCCACCGTCCGGCGCGTCCGCGGCCAGCAGCCGGTGGTGGAGGTCCGCGGGACGGTCGCCGCCGCGGCGGCGGCCGCCCGGGTCACCCGGTTCCACCTCAGCCTGAGCCACGACGCGGGCATCGCGTCGGCCATGGTCGTCGCCGAGCGCGACTGACGCGCGCCGCCGCCCGTGCGGTGCGGCGCCCCGCGTCGTCCGTCAGCGCAGGGCCGGGACGACCTCGCGCGCGAACAGGTCGATGCCGCTGCGGTCGTAGGCGGCCTCCGCGAAGTACGTGATCGCGTAGGTCATCCCGAGGTCGCGCAGCGTCGTCAGGGTGTCCACGATCTGCTCCGGGGTGCCCACGAGCGGCCCACGCCGGAACTGCTCGGCGACCTCCGGGGCCTTGGCGGGCACGGTGCGGGCGTAGTGCTCCTCGATCCAGGCGATCCGGTCGTCCACCTCGGCCTCGGTCCGCCCGATGACGACGTTGTAGTTGGCGGACCGCGTGATCTCCTCGAACGGGCGCCCGATGGCCGCGCAGTGCTCGGCGAGCACGGCCGACTTGTGGGCGAAACCCTCGGGGCTGCCGTCGAAGTTCGTGTACTGCGCGTGCTCCGCGGCCACCCGCAGGGTCTTGCGCTCGCCGCCGCCCGCGATCCACAGCGGGGGACCGTCGACCTGCAGCGGCAGCGGCGCGAGCTGCGCCCCGTCGACCTGGTAGTGCACGCCGTCGAGGGTCGCGACCCCGTTGGTCCACATCTGCTTCATGATCTGCACGCCCTCGTCGAGCATGGCGATGCGCTCGCCCGCGGACGGGAAGCCGTAGCCGTAGGCGCGCCACTCGTGCTCGTACCAGCCCGCGCCGATGCCCATCTGGACGCGCCCTCCGGAGATGACGTCGGCGGTCGCGGCGACCTTCGCGAGGTAGGCCGGGTTCCGGTAGGCCATGCAGGTGCACATCTGGCCGAGCGTGACGCGCCGGGTCGTCGCGGCGTACGCGTTGATCAGGCTCCACGCCTCGTGGGTGGCCTCGCCGTTCGGCTCGGGGACGGCGTGCACGTGGTCGTAGACCCAGATCGAGTCGAAGGCGTCGCCCTCGTCGGCGTACGTCGCGAGGCCGCTCATGACGGACCAGTGGTCGCGCGGCTCGATGCCGGTGAGGTCCTGCCGCCAGCCCTGGGGGATGAAAAGTCCGAATCGCATGCGCCGAACGTAGCGCCGCGGCGCCCCGGTCGCGCGAGCCGCACGGCGGTCGGCAGGATGGGTGGATGATCCTGGCGTACACGTCGTCCGAGGTCCGCGCGGCGGAGGCCCCGCTGCTCGCCCGCGGGGAGCCACTGATGCAGCAGGCCGCCACCGCGCTCGCCACCCACGTCCTGGGCGCCCTGGCCGAACGCGCCGGGGGAGCGCGCGGGGCGTCCGTGGTCGCGCTCGTCGGCGCGGGGAACAACGGCGGGGACGCGCTGCACGCGCTCGCGGTGCTGGCCCGGCGCGGGGTGCAGGTGCTCGCCGTCTGCACGACCGACACCCCGCACGCCGAGGGTCTGGCGGCGCTGCGGGCGGCGGGCGGCCGGGCGGTGCGCGCGGTCGACCCG
>NZ_RFFI01000039.1 GCF_003696205.1 Cellulomonas triticagri | reverse complement strand
GCAGCCGCCCGTGCCGCAGCGGCCGGTCGGCGCGGCCGAGGCGGGCGGCGCGCAGCGCGGCGTGGTCCCACGCGCCGGGCGCCTGCAGCCGGAACCGCAACGCGACGAGCCGGGTCACCAGCACCACGGCCACCGCGACGACCTGCGTCGTGACGTCCAGTGCGTCCCCGCGCCACAGCAGCACCAGCGCGACCGCGCCGAGCACCGACGGGATGGCGTAGAGCTGCCGGTGGTGCAGCACCACGGGGACCTCGCCGGTGAGCAGGTCGCGCAGCACCCCGCCGCCGACCCCGGTGATGACGCCCGCGCACACCGCGGCGGTCGCACCGACGCCGTAGCTGAGCGCCTTCACCGTCCCCACCACCGTGAACAGGGCCAGCGCCCCGGCGTCCAGCACCAGCACGAACCGCCGCAGCCGGTCCAGCCCCGGGTGCGCGGCCCACGTCACCAGTCCCGCCAGGCACGCCGCCGCGACGAAGTGCCAGTTGGCGATGCCGACGGGCGGGATCGCGCCGATCAGGACGTCGCGCAGGATGCCGCCGCCCAGGCCCGCGACCCACGCGAGCACCAGGATGCCGAAGATGTCGAAGCCCTTGCGGACCGCCGCCAGCCCGCCGGACAGGGCCCCGACGAACACGCCGAGCAGCTCCAGCAGGTACTGCAGGGGGAAGTCGTCGAGCACAGGGGAGATCATGGCAGTCGCAGCAGGTGGACGGCGCACCGGGCGACCTCCGCCGGATCCGCGCCGCGGGGTGGCAGTCTCGTGCGGACGATGGGAGATGTGATGGCTGAGCTGGAGCTGATCGGACTGCACGAGGACGGGGAACACCTCGTGCTCGCGGCGGCCGACGGGCAGCGCTACCGGCTGCACATCGACGAGCCGCTGCGCGCCGCCGTGCGCCGGGACCGTCCGCAGCTGGAGCAGATCCGCGCCGAGCAGTCCGGGGTGCCGAGCCCCCGCGAGATCCAGGCGCGCGTGCGCGCCGGGCGGACCGCGGCGGAGATCGCCGAGGAGTCCGGGCTGACCGTGGAGCAGGTGCGCCGGTTCGAGGGGCCCGTGCTCGCCGAGCGCGAGTTCGTCGCCGAGCAGGCGCGCGGCACCCGGGTCGGCCGGGACGTCGGTGCGCCGGTGCTCGGGGACCTGGTGGTCGACCGCCTCGCCGCGCGCGGCGTGGACCCGGCGGCGGTCGCGTGGGACGCATACCGCGAGCAGGGCGCGGGCTGGGTGGTGCTGGCGCGGTTCGCCGTCGACGGCGACGCCCGCGAGGCCCGCTGGTCCTACGACGCGTCGACCCGGACGGTGCACGCCGAGGAGGACGAGGCGCGCTGGCTGTCCGAGACGGAGATCGCCGACGGCCCCGTGCCGCGCCGCCACCTGTCCGCCGTGCGGGACCTGGTCTACGACGTGGACGCCGACGCGCGCTCCGTGCTCGCCGCCGTCGACGGCCCCGGCTCCGGCGTCGGCCCGCTGCACCGCGACGAGCCCGCCGAGGACCCCGCCGACGACCTGCGCGCCACCCACGAGCTGCTGGACGACCTGCGCGCCCGTCGCGGGCAGCGCCAGACCCTCGACCTCGAGGGCGACGGGGACGACGAGGAGTTCGGCGGGTTCGGCCCGCAGCACGCCTTCGACTTCGGGCAGCTGGACCTGCCGGACGTCGGCGGCTCGCACCCCGTGGACGCGGACCCCGCGGCCGAGGCCCGGGTCTACCCCGTGCCGGTGCGGCCCGCGGCGGAGCCGGAGACCCCGGTCGCGCTGGAGCCCGGCGAGGAGCCGCCGGCCCCCGAGCCGGCGGCGGTGGAGCCCCCGGCGGCCGAGGAGCGGGAGACCCGCCCCCGCGGTGGTCGGCGCGGGCGCCCGCAGGTGCCGAGCTGGGACGAGATCGTCTTCGGCGCGAAGCCGGAGTAGCCCCGGCTCAGTCCTCCCCGAGGACCCCGAGCGTCTGCGCGGACATCGCCGCCGCACCCGAGGTGCGCGCGGTGGCGCGCAGCCGGTGGTGCCGGCGGCACAGCACCTCGTACCCGACGGCGTCCTCGGCGTGGTCGTCCGCCACGTCCACGTCGCCGACGACGACCTGCGCGCCCTCGACCACCATGACGCCGTGCACCGTGCGGGCGTTGGTGGTGGCGCGGGCCCCGCACCAGCACAGCGCCTGGACCTGCAGGGTCTCGACGCGGTCGGCCAGCGCCAGCAGGCGGGCGGAGCCCGCGAACAGCTGGGTGCGGAAGTCGGTGGTGATCCCGAACGCGAACACGTCCACGTGCAGGTCGTCGACCACGCGCCCGAGCTGCTCGACCTGCTCGGCGGAGTAGAACTGCGCCTCGTCGCAGATGAGGTAGTCCACGGCCCGCCCCGCGGTGCGGCGCGCGACGACCTCGGCCCAGAAGTCCGTGGTGTCGGTGACCTCGTGCGCGCCGACCGACAGGCCCAGGCGCGACGACAGCCGCGCCTCGCCCGACCGGTCGTTGCGCGTGAACAGCACGCCGTCGCGCCCGCGCGCGGCGTGGTTGTGGTGCATCTGCAGCGCGAGCGTGGACTTGCCGCAGTCCATCGTGCCGGAGAAGAAGACCAGCTCGGCCACGTTCCGTCCTGTCCTGTCGGGTCCGCGCCGGTCGGGCGCGTGGGGTGCCGTCACGTGTGCACGGCGAGCAGCGGCACGCGCATCTCGGCGGGGGTGAGCGAGCCGTGCACGCCCTTGAGCTGCAGCGAGGCAGCGGTCTGGGTGCGCGAGTCCACGACGGTCGCCCGTCCGGTGGTGGCGACGACGAGATCGCCGAGCAGCGGGGCGACGTGCTCGGCGACCTCGCCGAACAGCCCCGCGCCGACCGCCTCGTCCCGGGTCAGCACGACGGCGTCGTCCCCGAGGACGTCGGTCCACCGGTCGGCGACCACGAGCGGGTCCGCCCCCGGGACCAGGTGCACGTGCAGGGCGCGCGGCTCCCCCGCCACGAGCGCGACGTCCGCCGCGAGGCCGGCGTCGGTGCCGACGTCGTGCCGCCGCGCCGGGTCGACGTCGACCATGCCGTGGTCCGCCGTGACGACGACGGACGCGCCGCGCGGCAGGGACCGCGCCAGCCGGCGCAGCTCGCCGTCGAGGGCCTCGACCTGGTCGCCCCACTGCCAGGAGCCGACGCCCTCGTGGTGCCCCGTCTTGTCGACGTCGCCCCAGTACAGGTAGACCAGCCCGGGCTCGCGCAGCAGCCGGAGCGCGGCGTCCACCCGGTCGGGCAGGGACTCCGCCGCCCGGTAGCCGCCGCCGCGCAGGGCTGCCTCGGTGAGGCCGGAGCCCATGAACTTGCGGGGGCCGACGGTCGTCACGGTGACGCCGTGCGCCACCAGGGACTCGAAGACGGTGCGCTCGCGCTGCCAGTCGCGCGCGGGGCCGAGGCCCTCCCACGACACCATGTTCGCGAGCCGCCCGTCGCGGGGGTTGCGCACCGTGTACCCGACGAGGCCGGTCCGTCCGGGGTTGGTGCCCGTGCCGAACGAGCCCATCGAGGCGGCCGTCGTGGACGGGTACCCGGCGGACAGCGGGGCGGAGCCCTCCAGCAGGGAGCGCAGGAACGGGGCGTGCCCCGCGCGCTCGACCAGGTTCTCGTAGCCGAGGCCGTCCACCAGCACGACGCAGACGCGGTGCGTGGTCGGCAGGCCCAGCCGGGCGCGGGCGTCCGCGCCGCCGGGTACCGGCGAGCCGAGCGCGTCGGAGAGCGCGGGCAGTAGCCCGGACAGCGACCGGTCGGTGTAGTCCGGCTGGACGAGGCCCGCGTCGGCGAGCCGCACCGGGACCGTCGAGGAGGGAGCGGTCGTCATCGTCAGCGCGCGCTCGCCGCGGACAGCCGGCGCGCGAACGCCACCGCGTCCCGCACCGCGCCGGCGCCCTCGGCGACCGCGCTGACCCGCACGACGACGTCGTCCGGGGTGAGGGTGCCGGTCAGACCGTGGTCCGCCTCGCACGCCGGGTCGCCGCACGTGGCGGGCTCCAGGTCGACGCGGGACACCGCGCCCCAGCCGATCGCGAGCGTGAGCTCCGTGGCGGGGGTGCCGGGGGTGTGCTGCTCCGGGGAGCCCAGCACGTGCGTGAGCGCGACCGAGCGCAGCTCCGACAACGGCACCGCCTCGGTCGTCGCGGCGGCGCTGGCCGACGGGTGCTCGCTGTCCGCCGGGTGGTCGTCCACGTGCGCGACGACCAGGCGCGTCGGGGTCAGCACCAGCACCGTGACGTGCCGCCGCACCTCCGCGGCGTCGAACGTCGTCTCCGGGTGCACGAGGTGCGCCTCGACGGGCTCGTCCGCGAGGGCGACGTCGAGGACGTCCGCCACCAGCTCCGGGTAGTAGCCGGCGCGGTGCAGGTCGCGGTTCAGGTCGGTGGACGGTGCAGGCACCCGGACATCCTCCCACCGTCCGGGGCGAGCCGTCACACCCGCGCCCGGGCACGGGGCGCGGGGGCGGCGTCAGACGGGCAGCGCCCGCCGCGGGCCGTCCGCCCGGGTGCCCGCCACCCCCACCCGCGCCGTCGCGCCGAGCACGTACGCGCCGTGCTCGGCCACGACCACGGGGTTGAGCTCCAGGTGCAGCAGCTCCGGCAGCTGGTCCGCGAGCACCGACACCCGCGCGAGCACGTCCTCCAGCGCCTCGACGTCCAGCGGCGGCACGCCGCGGTACCCGAACAGCCGGGGCGCCGAGCGGGGGGCCCGGACCATGTCGGCCACGTCCACGTCGGTCAGCGGCGGCACGGCCCACGCGACGTCGCCGAGCAGGTCGGTGGTGTCCCCGCCCAGGCCGAAGCCCAGGACCGGGCCGAACAGCGGGTCCTCCGACGACCGGATGACGCACGCCACCCCGTGCGGGGCCATGGCCTGCACCTCCAGGGGCGCGCGCCCCGGCGCGGCCGGGTGCGCCGCGGCCAGCGCGAGCACCTGGGCCACGTCGGCCCGCAGCTCGGCCTCGTCGTGCACGTCGAGCCGCACCCCGCCGAGGTCGGAGCGGTGCCGCAGCGCCGGGGCCGTGGACTTCAGCGCCACCGGCCACCCCAGGCGCCCGGCGGCGGCGACGGCCTCGTCCGCGTCGTGCACCGGCACGGACGGCAGCACCTCGACGCCCGCGAGCGCCAGCAGCTCCGCGGTGCGCTCCGGGCCGAGGTCCAGCGACTCGCGCGTCCCGGCCTCGTCGAGCCACCCGGCGATCGAGCGGCGCGCGGTGCGGGCGTGGATGCCCTCGGGCGCGACCAGCCGGCCCCGGTCCGCGGCACGCCAGGCGCCGTACCGGGCCGCCTGCCCGAGCGCGAGCACCGCGTCCTCGGGGGTCGTGTACGCGGGCACGGTGCGCGGGGTGCCGTCGGCGTCGGGCGCGGTGAGCTCGGGGGTGGCGCCGTGCAGGCCCAGCAGGCACGCCACCGACGTCCGGCCCGAGCCGGCGGCGTTGCGGGCCAGCGCCTGGGCGACCCGCAGGTCCAGCGGGCCGACCGTCGGGACGTGCACGGTGACGACCACGTCCACGTCCGGGTCGGCGTACACCTCGGCGAACGTGCGCGCCACCTTCGCGTCGTCGGCGTCCTCGTGCAGGATCGCGGGCGCGCGCTCCACGGAGAACCCCGCGGTCCCGGCGGCCTCGGCGACGAGGGCCGCCATCGCGGAGGACGACGCGACGACGGCAGCGCGGCGACCCGGCGGCAGCGGCTGCAGCGCGAACAGCTGCGCGGCCTCCAGCATCTGGTGCGTGTTGTCGACCAGCACCACCCCGGAGCGCCGCATCACCTCCTGGAGCGTGTGCCGGGAGGTCTGCGTCGGGCGCACGGCGTGCCCGGGCGGCACCACGTGGCCTGAGCGCCCGGCCGTGACCACCACGACGGGCTTGACCCGGGCGAGCCGGCGCGCGACCCGGGAGAACTTGCGCGGGTTGCCGATGGACTCCAGGTACAGCGCGACCACGTCGGTGCTGTCGTCGTCCTGCCAGAACTGCATGAGGTCGTTGCCGGACACGTCCGCGCGGTTGCCCGCGGACACCAGGTGCGCCAGCCCGAGGTGCCGGCGGCGCACCGACCCGAGGATCGACACCGCTGTGGAGGCCGACTGGCAGAACAGCCCGATCCGCCCGGGCGGCGGCGGGTCCTCCGAGAGCGAGGCGTTGAGCAGGCCCCCGGCCGCGTGGGCGAGCAGCCCGTACGACCGCGGGCCGACGACCCGCAGCCCCGCCGCGTGCGCCGCCCGCAGCAGGGCCCGCTGCAGCGCGAGCCCGGTCGGGCCCTGCTCCGCGTACCCGCCGGACAGCACCACCACCCCGCGCACCCCGAGCCGCCCCAGCCGCCGCACCGCCGCGACCGCCTCGGGGGCGGGCAGGGCGAGCACCGCGAGGTCGACAGGACCCTCGACGTCGTCCAGGGACGCCCAGGACCGCACCCTGTCCCCCGCCCGCGCCACGACCTCGGCCGTGGAGGCCGCCGGGTCGGCGCCGTCGCCCGGCACTGACGGCAGCCCGACGACCTGCACCTCGACCGGGCGCTCGGCGCCGCCCGCCGCCGTGACGGCACCCGTGCGGTCCGCCGGGTCCGGCCCGCGCTCCCCCAGCCCCACCAGGTCGGCGAGCACCCGCGCCGCACGGCGGTCGTCCAGCGACCCCGGCGCCACCCCGGGCGACGTCAGCACCAGCACCGACCGGGCGGTCAGCAGCCCCTGCACGCTGCGCGCCTCCGCGGAGCGCTCGCGCGCCATCATCACCGCCAGGGAGCGGTCCGTCGGGTCGATGTCGAACACCACCGTGACGACCCCGTCGTCCAGGTGCTGGCGCAGCGAGTACCCCGCCTCGCGGAACACCGCGATCATCCGGCCGTTCTGCGGCAGCACCTCCGCGGTGAACCGCCGCACCCCGCGCTCGCGAGCCGCCGCCGCCAGGTGCTCCAGCAGGACCGAGCCCAGGCCCCGGCCGTGGTGCGCGTCCGCGATGTTGAACGCGACCTCCGCCTCCTCCGGGCCGACCCGGTCGTACCGGGCGACGCCGATGATCGCGTCGTCCCCCGTCACCGCGACCAGCGCCACCCGGTCCCGGTGGTCCACCGTGGTGAACCGCGCGAGGTCCCGGTCCGGCAGCCGCTCCAGCGGCGCGAAGAACCGCAGGTACGTCGACGCCTCCGACTGCGCGACGTGGAAGGCCTGCAGCGCGTCGGCGTCGTCGGGGCGGATCGGGCGCACGTGCGTGGTGCTGCCGTCCCGCAGCACGACGTCCGCCTCCCAGTCGCCCGGGTAGCCCGCGTCGTGCTGCGCGTGCGTCCCACCGGTGCCCTCCGCCATGCCCCCGAGCCTATCGGGGCACCCGCCGCGCGTCGTGGTCGTCCCCAGGGGCCGTCACCGGCGACAATGGGCCGTCCGCACCGCCCACCTCCCGGGAGCCCGACCGCATGGCGCGCCGCAGCAGCACCCCCGACGTCCCGCCCGAGGACGTCGCCGAGCGCATCGTCGACATCGACGTGAGCACGGAGATGGAGGGCTCGTTCCTCGAGTACGCGTACTCCGTCATCTACTCGCGCGCCCTCCCGGACGCCCGCGACGGCCTCAAGCCCGTGCAGCGCCGCATCCTGTTCCAGATGCACGACATGGGCCTGCGGCCCGACCGCCCGTACGTGAAGTCCGCGCGCGTCGTCGGCGAGGTCATGGGCAAGCTGCACCCCCACGGCGACACCGCGATCTACGACGCCATGGTCCGCATGGCCCAGCCGTTCTCGCTGCGCCTGCCCCTGGTCGACGGGCACGGCAACTTCGGCTCGCTCGACGACGGCCCCGCCGCCCCCCGGTACACCGAGGCGCGCATGGCCCCCGCCGCGACCGCCATGACCGGGAGCCTCGACGAGGACGTCGTGGACTTCGTCCCGAACTACGACAACAAGCTCACCCAGCCCGGCGTGCTCCCCGCCGCCATCCCGAACCTGCTCGTCAACGGCGCGTCCGGCATCGCCGTCGGCATGGCCACCAACATGGCGCCGCACAACCTGGTCGAGGTCGTCGCCGCCGCCCGGCACCTCGTGCTGCACCCGGACGCGAGCCTCGAGGACCTCATGCGGTTCGTCCCCGGGCCCGACCTGCCGGGCGGCGGCAAGATCGTCGGGCTCGACGGCGTCCGCGACGCCTACCGCACCGGCCGCGGCGCGTTCCGCACCCGCGCGACCGCGCGCATCGAGAACGTCACCGCCCGCCGCAAGGGCATCGTCATCACCGAGCTGCCCTACACGGTCGGCCCGGAGAAGGTCATCGAGAAGATCAAGGAGGGCGTGCAGTCCAAGAAGCTCTCCGGCATCTCGGACGCCATGGACCTCACCGACCGGCAGCACGGGCTCCGGCTCGTCATCGAGGTCAAGACCGGGTTCGACCCCGACGCCGTGCTCGAGCAGCTCTACCGGTACACCCCGCTCGAGGACTCGTTCTCCATCAACAACGTCGCCCTGGTCGAGGGCCAGCCCCGCACCCTGGGCCTGCGCGACCTGCTGCAGGTCTGGGTCGACCACCGCATCTCCGTCGTGCGCCGCCGCAGCCAGTTCCGCCTGCGCAAGAAGCAGGAGCGGCAGCACCTCGTCGAGGGCCTGCTCATCGCGATCCTCGACATCGACGAGGTCATCCAGGTCATCCGGTCGTCCGACGACGCCGACACCGCCCGCACCCGGCTGCGCCAGGTCTTCGACCTGTCCGAGCCCCAGGCCGAGTACATCCTCGAGCTCCGGCTGCGCCGCCTCACCAAGTTCTCTCGCGTCGAGCTCGAGGCCGAGCGCGACGCCCTCGCGCAGGAGATCGCCGCGCTCCAGTCGATCCTGGGAGACGAGGCCCTGCTGCGCGGGACCGTCAGCGACGAGATGGCCGAGGTCGCCGCGACCTACGGCACCCCCCGTCGCACGATCCTGCTGGAGTCCGCGGGCGGCAGCGTCACCGCCGCCGAGGGCGCCCCCGCACCCCGCTCCGGCCGGGCCGCCGCGCCCGCGCTCACCCTGGAGATCGCGGACACGCCCTGCTACGCGCTGCTGTCCGCCACGGGCCTCGTCGCCCGCACCGGCAGCACCGACGTCACCCTGCGGGCCGACGCCACCGCCGCCCGCGCCCGGCACGACGTCCTCGCCGGGGCCGTCCCGACCTCCGTGCGCGGCGACGTCGGCGTCCTCACCAACCGCGGCGTCGTGCGCAAGATCTCCGTGCTCGACCTGCCCGGGCTGCCGCCCACCGACGGCGCACCGAACCTGTCCGGCGGCCTCCCGCTCGCCGAGCTCGTCGAGCTCGACAAGGGCGAGCGGGTCGTCGGCCTGGTCTCGCTCGCCGCGGACGCGCCCACGCTGGCCCTCGGCACCGCGCAGGGCGTCGTCAAGCGCGTGTCCGCCGGCGAGGTCCCCGGCAACCGCGACACCTTCGAGGTCGTCTCCCTCAAGGACGGCGACGAGGTCGTCGGCTGCGCCGCCGTCACCGACGACGACGAGCTGGTCTTCGTCGCCTCCGACGCGGCCCTCCTGCACTTCCCCGCCGCCGCGGTCCGGCCCCAGGGCCGACCCGCCGGCGGCATGGCGGGCATCAAGCTGGCCGCCGGGCACCGGGTCGTGCACTTCGGTGCGCTCGCCGCGCAGGACGCCGCCCCGGACCTCAGCGACGACGCGACCGACGGACCGGTGGTGGTCACCGTCGCCGGGTCCTCCGGCGCCCTGCCCGGCACCCAGGGCGGCAGCGCGAAGGTCACCCCGTTCGCGCGCTACCCCGGCAAGGGCCGCGCGACCGGCGGCGTGCGTGCGCACCGGTTCCTCAAGGGCGAGGACGCGCTGATCCTCGCCTGGGTCGGTCCCGCACCCGCGCGGGCCACCGGGTCCGCGGGGCAGCCCGTCGACCTGCCGCCGCTGGACGACCGGCGCGACGGGTCCGGCCAGCCGCTCGCAGTCCCGCCGGTCGCGATCGGCTGAGACGGGACCCGGCCGGGCAGCGGGCGCGCGGCCGACGGCACGGTCGCCACTCGTCGCCGAGCGGGCGTCGAGGTGGTCATGCGTTCCCGAGGTCGTCCGTCGTGAGTGACGACCTCGGGAACGAGTGACGACCTCGCTGACGGGCGACCGGGCTGGGACCGGAGCGCGTCGGCGGCGCGGGCGCTCGGGTCAGCGGGCGCGGCCGGAGGCCGCGATGCGGGTGCGGACCAGGACCGCGACCTCCATCAGCGCGTCGACCTGCTGCGAATCCAGCGGGGCGATCAGCAGCTCGCGCACGAGGGCCCGACGCGTGGTCTGCGCCGCGACCGCCGCGCGCACCCCGGCGGGGGTCAGCCCGACGACCGTGCCGCGCGCGTCCTGCCGGTCGCGGGCGCGGGTGACGAGCCCGCGGGTCTCCATGCGGCGGAGCTGGTGCGACACCCGGCTGTCCTGCCACTCGGCGGCGGCCGCGAGGTCCTTCGCGCGCAGCCCGCGCTCGCCCGCGCCGAGCAGCGGCTCCAGCAGCTCCAGGTCCGCGACCGACACCCCGGCGTCGGCACCGAGGCCGCGCTCGAGCGCCGTGAACATCTCCCGGGACAGACCCAGGTAGGCGCGCCACGTCGCGTCCTCGTCGACCGGCGCCGCGACGCCGTCCCGACCGTGCTCCACTGCCGTCATGGGCTCAGCGTAGAGCCCTCGCGCGCACGCTTGGATCCTCTGGGGGGCGACGCGCGGGAACGCTTCCACACCGACCCGGACCACCGGTGGCAGCGAGGGCGTCGGAGCAGGTCAGAGCTCGATCGTGAACAGCGCCGAGCCGTGCGTGACCTCGTAGCCGAGGCTCGCGTACAGCCCGTGCGCGCCCGACGGGTTCGCGGTGTCGACGTCGAGCTCGGCGTACTGCATCCCGTCGGCCAGGAACGAGCGCATCGACGCCGTCAGCAGCGCCACCGACAGCCCCTTGCCGCGCCACGCACGGCGCACCCCGAGCAGCTCCGAGTAGCCCGACGTGTACCCGGCGACCGGCCAGTCGTGCTCGTACCGGCCCGCGACGGTGTACCCCGCGACCTCGCCGGTCGCCTCGTCCACCGCCACGTGGCTCCACTGCGGCGCGAACATCGCCCGGCCGATCTGCCACGACTCCGGCGTGCGCGGCTCGCTCCCCCAGTGGTCGGCGAACGCCTCGTTGTGCGCGACACGCACCGCGTCGTCCAGGGCGTCGCTCCACGGCTCCAGCCGCACCCCCGGCACCGGGCGCACCTCCGGCAGGGGCAGCGACAGGTCGCGGCGCATCTCCGCGTAGTAGCGGATCGGCGTGAACCCCGCCGCGCGGTACAGCGCCACGGCGTCGGCCCGGTGGTCCTCGATGAACACCGCGATCCGCCCGGGCACGTCCTTGCCGGACTCCGCGAGCTTCTGGCGCGCCCGCGACGTCGCCCACGACATCAGCGCCCGCCCGATCCCCCGCCCGCGCCACGCGGGGTCGACCCCGCCCGACACGTACGCGCGCACCGTGCGCACGTCGCCCGGCGGGACGTCGACGGCCATCCACGCCCGCGGCACGCCGTCCGAGTCCAGCCCCACGCGCGAGTCGCGGGCCGGGTCCTTCCAGTCGCCGTCGAAGCCCTCCGCGACCTCGACCTCGCTGGTGCGGGACGGCTGCGCGTCGAACTCCTCCGTGCGCGCGACCAGCGCCGCGAGCACGGGCACGTCCGCGCGGGTCAGCGGACGCCACGTCAGGCCGGTCATCGCCTCGTCCGGCTCGGGGAGCACGGCGGGCGCGGCGGCGCGCACGGCGATCGGCGCGAGCGGGGCGGACGGCGAGGGCTGCGTGTCGGACATGCCCCCCACCGTGCCCCGCGCGGGCTCGGTCTGTCACGCGGAATCCGCGTCCTGACCAGCCCGTGGACGCCCGGTCAGGCGTCGATCTGCGAGGCGTCCAGGCTGTGCGCCCCCGCGACGATGAAGTCCTTGCGCGGCGCGACGTCCGAACCCATGAGCAGCTCGAACGTCTCCTCCGCGCGGCGGACCATCGCGTCGGCGCTCTCCGCGGCGGGCAGCGTGACCCGGCGCAGGGTGCGGTGCCGCGGGTCCATCGTCGTCTCCGACAGCTGGTCCGCGTCCATCTCGCCCAGGCCCTTGTAGCGCTGGATGTCGTCCTTGTAGCGCTTGCCGGACTTCTGCAGCTTCTTCAGGGTCGCCGCGAGCTCCGCCTCCGAGTACGTGTAGATGTACTCGTTCTTGCGGCTGCCCGACCCGATGACCTCGATACGGTGCAGCGGGGGCACGGCCGCGTACACGCGCCCGGCCTCGACCAGCGGCCGCATGTACCGGAAGAACAGCGTCAGCAGCAGCGTGCGGATGTGCGCTCCGTCGACGTCGGCGTCGGTCATCAGCACGACCTTGCCGTACCGGCGCGCGTCCAGGTCGAACGTGCGGCCGGACCCCGCGCCGAGCACCTGGATGATCGCCGCGCACTCCGCGTTGCGGAGCATGTCGGAGATCGACGCCTTCTGGACGTTGAGGATCTTGCCGCGGATCGGCAGCAGCGCCTGGAAGTCCGAGGACCGCGCGAGCTTCGCGGTGCCGAGCGCGCTGTCACCCTCGACGATGAACAGCTCGGTGCGCTCCACGTCGTCGCTGCGGCAGTCCGCGAGCTTCGCGGGCAGCGAGGACGTCTCCAGGGCGGTCTTGCGTCGGGAGATCTCCTTCTGCTTGCGGGCGGACACGCGGGCGCGCATCTCCCCCACGACCTTGTCCAGCAGCGTCGCCGCCTGGGCCTTGTGCTCGCGCTTGGCCGAGGTCAGGATCGACGCGAGCTCGGTGTCGACGACCTTCGCCACGATGGCGCGCACCGGCGCGGTGCCCAGGACCTCCTTGGTCTGGCCCTCGAACTGCGGCTCCGCCAGGCGGACCGTCACCACGGCCGTCAGGCCCGCGAGCACGTCGTCCTTCTCGATCTTCTCGCCGCCGTCCTTGGCGGAGATCTTCAGCCGGCGCGCGTTGGCCTCGACCTGCTTGCGGACCGTGCGCAGCAGCGCCGTCTCGAAGCCCGCCAGGTGCGAGCCGCCCTTGGGCGTCGCGATGATGTTGACGAACGTCCGGACCTCGGTCTCGTAGCCCGTGCCCCAGCGCAGCGCCACGTCGACCTCGCAGTCGCGCTGCACCTCCTGCGGCGTCATGTGACCCCGGGAGTCCAGCACCGGCACCGTCTCCGTGAACTGGCCGGCACCCGTGAGCTGCCACGTGTCCGTCACCGGTGCGTCCGGCGCCAGGAAGTCCGCGAAGTCCACCGTCCCGCCGTCGTGGCGGAACACCTCCTCGTGGGGGCCCTCCTCGCCCGGGGTGCCCGGCAGGCCGCGCTCGTCGCGCACCGTGATCGTCAGGCCCGGCACCAGGAAGCTGGTCTGCCGGGCGCGCGTCACGAGCTCGTCGTAGGAGAACACCGCGCTCTTCGGGAAGATGTTGCGGTCCGCCCAGTAGCGGATGCGCGTGCCCGTGCGGCCCTTCGCGACCTTCCCGACGACGTCGAGCTGCGACCGCGCCACGAACGGCTCGAACGGCGACTCCGGGGACCGGCCCGCCGCGTCGTCGAACGTCCCGGGCTCGCCCCGGTGGAACGTCATCCGGTGCGTCTTGCCGCCCCGGTCCACCTCGACGTCCAGCCGCTCCGACAGCGCGTTCACCACCGACGCGCCCACGCCGTGCAGACCGCCCGACGCGCCGTAGGACCCGCCGCCGAACTTGCCGCCCGCGTGCAGCTTGGTGAGCACGACCTCGACACCGGTCAGACCCGTCTTCGGCTCCACGTCCACGGGGATGCCGCGGCCGTTGTCCCGGACCTCGACCGACGAGTCGGCGTGCAGCACGATGTCGATGCGCTCGCCGTGCCCCGCCAGGGCCTCGTCGACCGAGTTGTCGATGATCTCCCACAGGCAGTGCATGAGCCCGCGCGAGTCCGTGGACCCGATGTACATGCCCGGGCGCTTGCGGACGGCCTCGAGCCCCTCCAGCACGGAGAGGTGGCGGGCGGTGTAGCTGGACTCGGCAGAAGCGGTCGACACGAGCCCCGAGGGTAGTCGAGGATACCGACACCACCGACGGCGCCATGCCGGTGAGGCCCTCGATCCTCAGGGAGTCGTGCGCGGAGTGTGTCCGCGGGGTGACATCTGCTTCGCGGTGAGCGAACCACCCGGTCCCGACGGGAAGGATCCGGCTCCGGGATGGTTGTATGACAACGTGACGGAGACGATCGAGACCCAGAACCCGCTGACCGCAGCCGACCGCTGCGACCGCTGCGGCGCCCAGGCCTACGTCCGCGTGCATCTGCCCGTGGGCGAGCTCCTGTTCTGCGCGCACCACGCACGGGAGCACGCACCCAAGTACTCCGCGATCGCGGTGTCGGTCCAGGACGAGACCGACAAGCTGCTCGCCGAGCACGGAGCGGGCGCAGGCGCCGCGCGCTGACCCGACGACACCGAGAGGCCCCCGGGGATCCACCCCGGGGGCCTCTCGCGTCTGCGGAGGGCTGACGACCGATCGCGGCGAGAGCGCGCGACCGTCGACGCCCGGCCGGGCACGGCGAAGGGCCCGGTTCCCTCGCGGGAACCGGGCCCTTCGGCGTGCTGCCGGCCCGCTCAGTCCAGGTAGTCGCGCAGGACCTGGGAGCGGCTCGGGTGCCGAAGCTTCGACATCGTCTTGGACTCGATCTGGCGGATCCGCTCGCGGGTCACGCCGTAGACCTTGCCGATCTCGTCCAGGGTCTTCGGCTGGCCGTCGGTGAGGCCGAACCGCATCGAGACGACGCCGGCCTCCCGCTCGGACAGGGTGTCGAGCACCTGGTGCAGCTGCTCCTGCAGGAGCGTGAAGCTGACGGCGTCCGCCGGGACGACGGCCTCGGAGTCCTCGATGAGGTCACCGAACTCGCTGTCGCCGTCCTCGCCGAGCGGGGTGTGCAGCGAGATGGGCTCGCGGCCGTACTTCTGGACCTCGACGACCTTCTCGGGGGTCATGTCGAGCTCCTTGGCGAGCTCCTCCGGCGTGGGCTCCCGACCGAGGTCCTGGAGCATCTGCCGCTGGACGCGCGCGAGCTTGTTGATGACCTCGACCATGTGCACCGGGATGCGGATGGTGCGGGCCTGGTCGGCCATGGCGCGGGTGATCGCCTGCCGGATCCACCAGGTCGCGTAGGTCGAGAACTTGTAGCCCTTGGTGTAGTCGAACTTCTCGACCGCGCGGATCAGACCGAGGTTGCCCTCCTGGATCAGGTCCAGGAACAGCATGCCGCGGCCGGTGTACCGCTTGGCGAGCGAGACGACGAGACGCAGGTTGGCCTCGAGCAGGTGGTTCTTCGCGCGGCGGCCGTCGCTGACGATCCACTGGAACTCGCGGCGGGCCTTCGGCTCCAGGTCGTCGCCGATGACCGCGAGCCGCTCCTCCGCGAACAGGCCGGCCTCGATCCGCTTGGCGAGCTCGACCTCCTGCTCCGCGTTCAGCAGCGCGACCTTGCCGATCTGCTTGAGGTAGTCCTTGACCGGGTCGGCCGTCGCGCCGGCGGTCACGACCTGCTGCGCCGGGGCGTCGTCCTCGTCGCGGTCGGACACGACGAAGCCGGTGTCCTCGGTCTCGTCCTTGCCGGACGCCGAGGTCTTCGCGGCGGGCTTCGCGTCGTCGGACTCCTCCGAGTCGGCGGACTCCGTCGCGTCGTCGCCCGACTCCAGGTCGGCCTCGTCGATCTCGACGTCCTCGAGCTCGACGTCCTCGTCGTCGCCGTCCTCGTCGGACTTCGACGCCTTGGTGGCCTTCACGGGCTTGGACGCGGCGGCCTTGCCGGTCGTCTTCGCGGCGGCGGGCTTGGCGGCGGCGCGCTTCTTGGCCGCGGGCTTCGGGGCGGCGTCCTCGCCGTCCTCGGCCACGACGGCCTTCGCGGACGGGCGGGCCTTGGCGGTGGTCGCGGCGGCGACCTTGCGGGCCGGCGCGGACACCGTGGGCTCGGCCACGGTGATGCCCGCGTTGGCCAGACCGCGCACGACGGCCTTCAGCCGCTTCGCGTCCTCCACCTGGGCGGCCTCGCACGCCGAGCGCAGGGCAGCGGCGTCGACGCTGCCCGTGGTGCGCCCGACGCGGACGAGGTCCTGCAGGGCGGGGTGCTCGAACTCACGCGGGAGGGTGGGGGTGGAAGTCTGGGGCGTCACGAATGACCTTTCGGCAGCAAGGGACCCGGTCCGGCGCATCGGGTACCTCGATATTGTACCGGCCTGGACCCACCGGGGGCCTCCCGCGGGGGGCGGCGAGGCTCTCCCCGCGCAGGTCGGCGTCCTGTCACCCGAGATCAACGCGCGAGCGGCCCGGAGGATTCCCTCGGACGGGTGCGCGCGTCGCGGACGCGGGCGCCACCGTGTCCGCCGCGCCGCGCCGACACGCCGGGGACGGCACGCCGGTGCCTCGCAAAGCGTCAGTCGGCCAACGGCCGCCGACGGTCCGGGCGGGAGACGGCCGACCGCCGTGCACCGCAGCGGGGCTCGACGTCTCCGCACGAGGGTGTCGGTCCGGTCGCGGCCGCGCGGGCACACCTCCGTCCGGACCACGGACCGTGGTCCGGCCCGCGACCGACCCCGGCGCCGGCGACCCGTGCTGCTCGCAGCCCGGGTGCGGCCGGTGACCGGCCCGCGCGGTGCCCGCCGGAAGGGGGTCAGGCAGGGTCGGGCTTGACCGCGAGCACCGGGCACGGGGAGTCGAGGAGGATGCGCTGCGCGTTGGCGCCGAGGATGAGCTTGCCCACGGGGCTGCGGCGGCGCAGGCCGATGACGATGAGGGACGCCGCCGTCTCCTCGGCCGTACCGATCAACGCCTCGGCGACGTCGCGCCCGCCGGGCAGGACCCGGACGTCGTGAGCGACGTCGCGCGACTCCAGCGACGAGCGCACCTCGTCCAGCGCGGTCGCGAGCTCGGCGCGCTGCTCGTCGGTCTCGTCGCCGCGCTCGCTGACGACCACGACCAGCGGCTCGGACCGGCGCACGGCCTCGCTCGTCGCCGCGGTCAGGGCGGCCCGCCCCTCGACCGTCGCCAGGTACCCGACCACGATGCTCATGAGTGCTCCTCGCACGAGTGCTGTGCCTCCGCCGCCAGCACCGGGTGCGCGAGGGCGCGGGTGCGGCAGCGGACCGTGGTCCGACCGTACCGGAACGGCGGGACGGGCACGACCGGCGCCAGCGCGCTCAGCAGCGACGACGCATCCACGCCGGCGGCAGCCCGGCGCCCAGCGCGCGGTCCACGACCCGCGCGAGCCCGTGCGTGCGGTCCTGGCGCAGGGCCTCGTCGGTCAGCAGGCACGCGCGCACCGGGTCGCCCTCCCACCAGGCGAGCAGCCCGAGCAGGGCGAGCGCCGGCGCCTGGTGGCCCCGGCGGCCGTGGGCGACGACGCCCTCCAGCACCCGGCGACCCGCGGCGAGGGCCGCGGCGTCCGGCTCCCGCGCGCACTCGGGGTCCACCAAGCCGTCGAGCACGTCGCGCACCGCGTCCCGCACGTCCTCCTCCTCGTCGGGGTCGGCGGTCACGCGGCACCCGTCACCACCGGAACGGCGGCACCGGCACGTGCCGCCACCCGCCGGGGCGGGGTCGTCGAGGTCACCGGGCCCGTCGGCGTCGGGCGGGACCGGGTCGCACGCGTCGCAGCGACCGCAGCACCCGTCGGCACCGGCCCACCCCGCAGGCGTCCCGGAGTCGGCGCACCACCGCCCGCCGAGGTCGGCCAGGTCGGCGGCGTCCTCACGGTCCGCTCCCTCCGTGAGGTCGACGACGTGCGGGCGGTGGGTGCAGGCGACGGTCGGCGGGTCGTCGAGCCTCGCGACGCCGCGCGGGAGGACTCCGAGCGCGGCGTCGAGCTGACCGTCGACACGCGGCGGCGGCTCCGCGACCGGCCGATCGACCACCGGACCGGGGCGGGGCGCACCGGCGCACGCGGCCGGTCCCGGCAGCGGGCGGCCGGTGCGCAGCAGAGCGTCGGGCAGCAGCCCTCCCGGGTCGACGACCCCGAGCAGGACGGCGTCGCGCACCTCGGGGTCGGCGAGCGCGGCCTCGAGGCGCCCGAGGACAGCCGACGTGGGCAGGTCGTGCGGGTCGGCGGCAGCGGCGAGGGCGTCGCGCCATGCCTCCCAGGACCGCCGGCGCCAGAGGCGCAGCCCGACGGGTCGGGCGGCCCGCAGCCGGACGTCGACCCACCGGGACCGGGCGGCGGACGCGGAGCGGCGCGCGGCCGCGGGGGCGGGCGGGATCAGCCGCGCGAGGTCGAGCGGTCCGTCGACGGCACGGGCGAGCGGTGCGGGCCCGAGGTCGGAGACCGGGCGGCCTCCGGGTGGGCAGCAGCTGCCGTCGCGGCAGTCCAGACCCAGGTACCGGTCGTGGGTGACCTGCCAGGCGGACACCGGTCCGACGGCCCGGCACGCGTCCCGCACCGCCGCGTGCGCGCGGACGGCGGCCGCGGCGGGGTCCGGGCGGAACCCGCGCGCGGGGTCCCGGGGGTCCTCGTCGTCCGAGTAGACGATCGCGACCACCTCCTCGACGTCGCCGAGCGCGAGCCGGGCGACGGTGCGGGCCACGGTCCCCGGCCCGGTGGGGCCGAGGACGTCGCGGAGCGCGAGGCGGGTCACGAGGGCGATCTCGCGCCGGGGTCCCGCGAGCCCGAGGAGCACCACCGTGCGCGCGGGGTGCGAGCGGAGCCCGTCGGGCACGAGCGCGAGCAGGCGGTGCGGCGGGTCGCCGGCGACGGGCCCGGCGGTCGGGTCGGGCGGGAGCAGGGGCGAGGCGCTGGAAGTCATGCGACCACCGAAGCCCAGGACGACCGCCCGCCACCGGCCGCGCACCGGACCGCTGGGGACCGTGCCCACCACGCACCCCTGTGGAGGGCTCGGTACCCGCTCCCCGAGCGGCGCTACTGTGTCCGACGTGCCGACCCGTCCCACCGCCGCGCTCGCCGTCGCTCTCCTGGCGCTGACCACCGCGGCCTGCTCGGGCGGTACCCCGGTGCCCGGTCCGAGCGCGTCGGCGGTGTCCCCGGAGCCGACGACGAGCCCGACAGAGGCGCTGCTGCCCGACGCCACGGCGTCCGGCGGCGCGGTCGGCGAGCTGGCACCGGGGTTCCCGTCGGACCTGGTGTCGCCGCCCGAGGGCAGCGAGATCCTGGTGTCGGCGGCGGAGCCGGACGCAGCGACGGGGCTGACCGCGATCAGCCTCAACCTGCGCAGCCCGCTGGAGGCGGACGCGCTGGTGGCGGCGGTGCGCGACCAGCTGTCCGCCGCCGGGTTCACGGAGTCGGTGACGGACCCCGGGTCGTCCGGCCTGGCGGCGTCCTCGACGTTCACGCGGGGCGACGGGTCCGAGGAGCTGCTGACGCTGGGCGTCCTGGACCGCGACGGTGTGCGGACGCTCACGCTCGGCGGCACCGTCCGGCTCTGACGCGTCGGGCGGACGGGACAGGCCCTAGGCTCGCCGGGTGAGCCCCTCCCCCGCCCTGGTCGACGTCGAGGACCTCCGGACCCGCGTCGACGCCCTGCTCACCGCGCACGTGGACGACCTGCTGCCCGAGCTGGTGGGCGCGGGTGCCGGCGCGGCCCCGCTGGCGGAGGCGATGGGGCACATGCTCGGCGGCGGCAAGCGGCTGCGGGCGGCGTTCTGCTACTGGTCCTGGCGCGCGCACGGCGGCGAGCCGGACTCCCCCGACGCGGACGTGGTGCTGCGGGCCGGGGCGGCCCTCGAGCTGTTCCAGGCGGCGGCGCTGTTCCACGACGACGTCATGGACGACTCCGACACCCGCCGGGGCCAGCCCGCGGCGCACCGCCGGTTCGCCGCGGCGCACGCGGCCGCGGGGTGGACCGGCCCCGCGGACCGGTACGGCGAGTCCGCGGCGATCCTGCTCGGCGACCTGGCCCTGGTGGCGAGCGAGCGCGAGATGGTGCGCGCGCTCGCCGGGCTGGACGCCGGGCGCCGGGACCGCGCGCACGGCGTGTTCGACCGGATGCGCACCGAGGTGACGGTCGGGCAGTACCTCGACCTGCTGGCGCAGGTGCTGCCGTGGGGCGAGGACCCGGCGGCGGACGAGGCGCGGGCCCGCGAGGTCGTGGTCGCGAAGTCGGCGCGGTACAGCGTGGAGCACCCGCTGCTGCTGGGCGCGGTGCTCGCGGGAGCGGACGCGGACGCGCTGACGACGACGAGCGCCTACGGCCTCCCGCTCGGCGAGGCGTTCCAGCTGCGCGACGACCTGCTCGGGGTGTTCGGCGACCCGTCGACGACGGGCAAGCCCGCGGGCGACGACCTGCGCGAGGGCAAGCGCACCGTGCTGGTGGCCCGCGCGATGGCGCACGCGCTCCGCGCCGACGACACCGGGCTCGCCGACGCGCTGCGCTCGGGCCTGGGCGACCGCGACCTGGACGAGGCGGCGTGCGCGGCGCTCGCCGACCGGATCGCCGCCAGCGGCGCCGTCGCGGACGTCGAGACGCTGATCACGGACCTCGCCGACACGGCCCTGGACGGCCTCGCGGCCGCCCCCCTGGCGGAGGACGGCCGCGCGATGCTGCTCCGGCTGGCGCGCGCGGCGGTGGACCGGCGCGCCTGACCCCTGCCGGGTCGGTCAGAGCAGGGCCTGGGCCCGCCGCCGGATCTCGGTCTTGTGCCCCGCGCGCAGCGCGTCGACGGGGCGGCCCGGCAGCGTCTCGTCGGGGGTGAACAGCCAGGCGACGGCCTCGGCGTCGGACATGCCGACGTCGCCGAGGACGCTCAGCGTGCCCTGCAGGGACGCGAGGACGGTGGCCCGCGCGACCGGTGCCTCCTCCTCGTCGGGGCGCCCGGGGACGGCGGCGCGGGGGTTGGCCGCGTCGACGGGGACCAGGAACGCCGCGGGGACGCTGAGCACCGGCGGCTCGCCGCGGCGCACACCGACGATGCGCCGCTCCTTCAGCAGACGGCGCACCTTGCCGGCGTCGAGGCCGAGCTCCTCGGCCACGTCGGGGACGGTGAGCCAGGAGTCGACGAGGTCATCGGGCTGGGGCTGCGCGTTCACGTCGGCCAGCGTACTGACCGCCCCGGCCTCACGAGGACGCAGCAGCAGGAACGGCGCCGCGACCTGCGCGTTCGCCCGTCCGGAGCATCCCGGTCCCCCTCCCGTGTCGGGATCGGCCCGCAGAACCGCTGTTCAGGGGGACAAACCGCCCACCCGGCTTCCCAGGTCGGACGAGGTGGTCTACCGTCGCAGTAGTCACACCAGTCACACGCGCCCCACAGGTACGCAGAAGCACCTTCCGGCACGGCAGCACCACGCCTCACATCCCAGGGATCCGACACCATGACGCAGACCGCCCTCGCCCTCACGGACCAGGCCGTCCCGGCCACCCCGGCCCGCGCCGCCGGTCGCCGCGGACGTCTGCTCGCCTCGGGCACCGGAGCCATCGCCATCGCGGCCGTGGCCGTGACCGCCACCGGCGGGGCCGCCCACGCGGACGAGCAGTACACGGTCCGCTCCGGCGACACCGTCAGCCACATCGCGTCCGCGCACGGCACCACCGTCTCGGCGGTGCGCAGCGCCAACGGCCTGGACGCCCGCGCGTTCATCCGCGAGGGCCAGCGTCTGACGATCCCCACGGGCAGCACGGCGAGCAGCGCGCCCGCCACGACCGCCGCAGGCGGCAGCCACACGGTCGCCTCCGGCGAGACCGTCTCCGCCATCGCGAAGCGCTACGGCACCACCGTCGCCGCGATCACCTCCGCGAACGGCCTGGACTCCCGCGCGTTCATCCGCGTCGGCCAGAGCCTGACCATCCCCGGCGCGGGCGCCGCCACCACCGCCGCCCCGGCCGCGACCACCACCGCGACCGGCGGCAACCACACCGTCGCCTCCGGCGAGACCGTCTCCGCCATCGCGAAGCGCTACGGCACCACCGTCGCCGCCATCACCTCCGCGAACGGCCTGGACTCCCGCGCGTTCATCCGCGTCGGCCAGAGCCTCACCATCCCCGGCGCGGGCGCCACGACCACCACGGCGACGGCGAGCAGCACCACCCCGACGTCCGGCCTGGTCGGCAACACGTTCCTCGGCCGCACCTACGCCCCGAGCGTCGTCGCCTCCGCGAACCAGAACAAGGCCGCCCTGATCGCCATGGGCGTGCCGTCGAAGGCCGACATGCAGGCGAAGGTCGCGGCCACGGCGCGCTCGATGGGCGTCGACCCGGCGCTGGCGCAGGCCATCGCGTTCCAGGAGTCGGGCTTCAACCACACGTCGGTCTCCCCCGCCAACGCCATCGGCACGATGCAGGTCATCCCGACGTCGGGCGAGTGGGCGTCGCAGCTGGTCGGGCGCGACATCAACCTGCTGGACCCGGACGACAACGTCGTCGCGGGCGTGGCGATCATCCGGCAGCTCGTGCGCTCGTCGCCGGACCTGCAGACCGCCATCGCCTCGTACTACCAGGGCGCCGGCTCGGTGAAGCGCAACGGCATGTTCAGCGACACGCGCCGCTACGTGGCGAACGTCCAGACGCACATGGCGCGCTTCTGACCGGGCGCCTCCCCGGCCGCGCGGCCCCGCGCCCGTAGACTCGCCCCCGTGGGAGCAACCGTCACCGATCCGCTCGTCGGCCAGCTGGTCGACGGGCGCTACGAGGTCGTGCAGCGCATCGCGCGCGGCGGCATGGCCACGGTGTACCTGGCGGTGGACCGGCGGCTGGACCGCGACGTCGCGCTCAAGGTCATGCACCCCCACCTCGCCGAGGGCGGGGCGGGCGCGGACTTCGTCGCGCGCTTCCGGCGGGAGGCGCGCGCCGCGGCGCGGCTGACCCACCCCGGCCTGGTCGGCGTGTACGACCAGGGCCTCGACGGCGAGACCTCCTACCTGACGATGGAGTACGTCGACGGCGTGAACCTGCGTCGGCACCTGGCGGAGCGCGGGTCGCTCACCGTCGGTGAGACGCTGGACGTCGCCGAGCGGGTGCTCGACGCCCTCGCCGCCGCGCACCGCGCCGGGCTGGTGCACCGCGACATCAAGCCGGAGAACGTCCTCATGGCGGAGGACGGCCGCGTCAAGGTCGCGGACTTCGGGCTCGCGCGCGCCGTCACCGAGGTGACGTCGACCACGACCGGCACGGTGTTCGGCACCGTCGCCTACCTCGCGCCGGAGCTCGTCGTGAAGGGCACCGCCGACGCGCGCACCGACGTGTACGCCGCGGGTGTGCTCGTCTACGAGATGCTGACCGGGGCCCAGCCGTTCACGGGCGAGACGCCGATCCAGATCGCGTTCCAGCACGTGAACTCGGACGTGCCCGCCCCCTCGGACGCGGCGTCGTGGCTCCCGGTGGAGATCGACGAGCTCGTCGGCGCCCTCGCGGCGCGCGAGCCGGACGACCGCCCGGGCGACGCCGCCGCCGCGCTGGCGCTGCTGCGCCGCACCCGGACCGCGCTGGACGAGGCGACGCTCGCGCGCCGGGTCGACGTGCCGCCGTCGGTGGCGCTCCCCCACGCGACCGACCCCGAGGACGACGACGCGCCCGCCCCGGCGGCGACGCGGCCGGACCAGGACGACGACGAGGCCCCGGCCGACGCGACGACCCGCATCGACACCCCCGGGCGCACCGTGGCGCTGCCGATCGGCGCGATCACGCCCGGCGGGCCGGTCCCGACCGGGGACACCGCCACGGGCGCACGCCGCTCCCGACGCCGCTGGTGGTGGATCGCCGCCGCGGTGCTGCTGCTCGCCGGGATCGGCGGCGGCACCTGGTGGTACCTCCAGGTCGGCCCGGGCGCCTACACCACCGTCCCGGAGGTCACGACGCTGACCGAGGACGACGCCGTGGCGCTGCTGCGGGACAACGGGCTCGGCGCGGACCCGGTCGCGACGTTCGACGACGACGCCCCCGCGGGCACGGTGTTCGCGGCCGAGCCCGCGGTGGGCGACCAGGTCCGGAAGGACGGGACGGTGACCATCTCCGTGTCCCGCGGCCCCGACCTGGTCGCGGTCCCCGCGGACCTGGTCGGGAAGATGCAGGACCAGGCCCGCGACCTGCTCGCCGCCGCCGACCTGAACTCCGACGTCGTCGAGGGCGACCACTGGGACGACGCCGCCGCGATCGGGTCCGTCCTCGCCACGACCGACGCGGACGGCAACCCGGTCGAGGCGGGTGCCCAGGTGAAGCGTGGCTCGACGGTGTTCCTGACGCTCTCGGACGGCCCGGAGCCGGTGCGGGTCACCTCGGTGGTCAACACGACGCTGGAGCAGGCCACCGCGCAGCTGGAGGAGCTCGGTCTCGTCGTCGCCGCCGAGGAGGCGTTCAGCGACACCGTGCCCGCGGGGACGGTCATCTCGCAGAGCCCCGAGTCCGGTGCCGACGCGAAGCGCACCGACACGGTGACGCTGCAGGTGTCCAAGGGCCCGGAGACGGTCCCGATGCCGAACCTCACCGGCAAGCAGTACGACGAGGCCGCGCGCGTCCTCGAGGGCCTGGGCCTGAAGGCCGAGCGCCGCAACGTCCTCGGCGGGCTGTTCGGCACCGTGCGCGACCAGAGCGTGCCGGCCGACCAGGCGGTCCCCAAGGGCTCGACCATCACCCTCACGGTCGTCTAGCACCCACCAGCACGACGAAGCCCCCGGTCCCTCCGCGAGGAGGGGGCCGGGGGCTCCGTCGTGGGGTCGCGCGTCAGGAGCGGCGCAGCAGCTCCACGACCTGGAACGCGAGCTCCAGGGACTGCTGGTGGTTGAGGCGCGGGTCGACCAGCGTCTCGTAGCGCCGGGCGAGCCCGGCGTCGTCGATCTCCTCCGCGCCGCCGAGCACCTCGGTGACGTCGTCGCCGGTGAGCTCGATGTGCAGCCCGCCGGGGACGGTGCCGAGCGCGCGGTGCACCTCGAAGAAGCCCGCGACCTCGTCCATCACGTCGGAGAACCGCCGGGTCTTGTACCCGGACGCCGAGGTGATGCCGTTGCCGTGCATCGGGTCGCACACCCAGGTGACCGGGCGGCCGTCGGCCGTGACCTTCTCGACCAGCGAGGGCAGCAGGTCGCGGATCTTGCCGGCACCCATGCGGGTGATGAAGGTGATCCGGCCGGGCTCGGCGCTGGGGTTGAGCTTGTCGATCAGGCGCAGCGCGTCGTCCGCGGTGGACGTCGGGCCGAGCTTGATGCCGAGCGGGTTGTGCACGCGGCTGAAGTAGTCGACGTGCGCCCCGTCGAGCTGCCGGGTGCGCTCCCCGATCCACAGGAAGTGGCCGGAGCAGTCGTAGGGCAGGCCGGTGCGCGAGTCGATGCGGGTCAGCGGGCGCTCGTAGTCGAGCAGCAGACCCTCGTGGCTCGCGTAGAAGTCCACGGTGCGCAGGGCGTCGAAGTCGGCGCCGCACGCGGCCATGAACCGGATGGCGCGGTCGATCTCGGCCGCGATCTCCTCGTACCGGGCGTACGCCGGGTTGGCGGTGAAGCCCCGGTTCCACTCGTGCACCCGCAGCAGGGACGCGAAGCCCCCGGTGGTGAACGCGCGGATGAGGTTCAGCGTCGAGGCGGACGTGTGGTACGCGTCGAGCAGACGCTGCGGGTCCGGGGTGCGGGCCTCGGGCGTGAACTCGAAGCCGTTGATGATGTCGCCCCGGAACGCGGGCAGGGTGACGCCGTCGCGGGTCTCGGTGTCCGAGGACCGCGGCTTGGCGTACTGCCCGGCCATCCGACCCATCTTGATGACGGGCAGGCTGGCGCCGTAGGTGAGCACGACGGCCATCTGCAGCACCGTCATGACCTTGGCGCGGATGTTGTCGGCCGTGGACTCGGCGAACGTCTCGGCGCAGTCACCGCCCTGCAGCAGGAACGCCTCGCCGCGCCCGGCGGCCGCGAGCTGGCCGCGCAGCGCGTCGGCCTCCCCCGCGAACACCAGGGGCGGCAGCCCGGCGAGCCGGTCCGACACGCGCGCGAGCGCGTCCCGGTCCGGCCACGCCGGCTGCTGCGTGACGGGCAGGTCGCGCCAGGCCTCGAGCCCGGCGAGGACGGTGGGGTCCGCCTCGATGCTCATCAGTGCGCCGCAGCGGGCACCAGGGGCTGCCCGATGCCCTCCAGGAGCGCCCCGAACCAGGGCTGGGACACGTCGAACGCCTTGCCACCGGCGATGCGGGGGAACGCGATGGCCTTGAGCCGGTCGCCGTCCTCCTCGTCGTGGCCGATGACGCCGGCCTCGCCGCGCAGGGCGCACTCGACGGCCAGGTCGGTCATCGACTTGATGAGGCGCAGGTCGTCGGCGTTGGCCGCGGCGGCACGGGAGTAGTAGCCCGACTTCTGGACCATGACCTTCTCGGCGCCGAGCTTCTCCGCGAACTGCTTCGCGAACCACTGGCCCGGGTTGATCGTGTCGAGCTTGACGTGGCCGAACGGGTCGCGGGGCACCTCGGCGCCGGACGCCTCGAGCTGCTCGACGATCTCGTGCATGCCCGCACCCTCGGACAGGAAGATGTTGACGTTGCCCTGCTCGTCCATGATCGCCTTGAGGCGCGCGGCCTCCGCGTCGATGTCGAGCGCCAGCTCGGGCAGGAACACCGCGTGGATGTCCCACCGCTCACGCGTCAGGCCGAGGGCCGGGGCCCACTCCTGGGTGTCGAGCCACTTGCGGTACTCGGACGCGGCGGCGGCGGTCAGCCAGCCGCAGTGCCGGCCCATGACCTCGTGCACGATCAGCATGCGCGGGCCGGAGCGGTGCTCGCCGATGACGTTCGCGGCGAACCCGGCGGCCTCCTCGGCGGCGGTCCACGCGCCGAGGGACTGCTTGATCGGCACCACGTCGTTGTCGATGGTCTTCGGCAGGCCGACGACGGTCAGGCCGTAGTCGTTCGCGGCGAGGTACGCGGCGAGGTCGGCGGCCGTCGTGTTGGTGTCGTCGCCACCGATGGTGTGCAGGACGTCCACGCCGTCGGCCTTGAGCTGGTCGGCCGCGACCTGCAGCGGGTCCTGGCCCTCCTGCACGAGGCCGCGCTTGACGCAGTCCGCCGCGTTGGTGAGCTTGACGCGCGAGTTGCCGATCGGCGAGCCGCCGAACTTGTGCAGCAGGTGCGCCTGCGCCCGGCCCTCGGCGTCGATGACGATCTTGTCGCCGCGCAGGAGACCGTGGTAACCGTGCTGGTAGGCGATGATCTCGACCTCGGGGGCGATCTCGGTGTACCGCTCGATGAGACCACCGACGGCCGAGGACAGGCACGGAGCGAAGCCACCCGCGGTCAGGAGCGCGACGCGACGAACCGACATGAGACACACCTCTCGTTGAAACAGCACAGCTGGGCGTTCCCAGCCCGCACGCCACTCAAGGCGACGTGCACGGGCCGGACCCGGGACCGAGGTCCCCGGGGGCGTGGCGGGCCGGACGGAACCGGACGGCCGGGCTCATCCTACTGAGCCGGGGCGTCGTCCTCCGGCGGGACCGGAACCTGGACATCGGGCACCTCGCGCCCGCCGGGCGCGGTGGCCGGCGGGGCGTCTGGGCCGGACGCGGCCGGGTGGCCGGTGGCGATGCGCGCCTTCTGGGTGGCGGCGTAGATGTCGACGTACTCCTGGCCGGACAGGGCCATGAGCGCGTACATGATCTCGTCGGTGACCGAGCGCAGGATGAACCGGTCGTTCTCCATGCCCTGGTACCGGCTGAAGTCGAGCGGCTCGCCGATGACGACGCCGATGCGGCGCGGCCGCGGCAGGCGCTGGCCGAGCGGCTGCGCCTTGTCGGTGTCGATCATCGCGACGGGGATGACCGGGGCGCCGGACTCCAGGGCCATGCGCGCCACGCCGGTCTTGCCGCGGTACAGGCGGCCGTCGGGGCTGCGGGTGCCCTCGGGGTAGATGCCGAACAGTTTGCCCTCGGCGAGGCGGTTCAGGCCGGTGCGCAGCGCGGCCTCGGAGGCCTTGCCGCCGCTGCGGTCCACGGGGATGGTGCCGACGCCGCGCATGAAGCCCGCCGTGAGGCGGCCCTTGAGGCCGCGGCCGGTGAAGTACTCGTTCTTGCCGATGAAGACGATCTCGCGGTCCAGCACGAGCGGCAGGAAGAACGAGTCGACGACGGCCAGGTGGTTGCTGGCGAGGATCGCCGCGCCGCTGCTCGGCACGTGCTCGGCACCGCGCACCCAGGGGCGGAAGAGCAGGTGCAGCAGCGGGCCCACGAGGACCCGCTTCATCAACCAGTAGAACAACCTGCCACCTCTCGCCCTCGCCTGCCGGCGCCCGTCTCCGCGTGGCGCGCCGGGTGCTCCGAGCCGACTCTAGAGTGCTGTCATGGACCCGCGTCCCGACCGCCCCGCCGACGACCCCTCCCCCGAGGGGGAGGACCGCCCCGCCGAGCACGCCGACGACGGCGACCTCGGACGGGTGTCCGACGAGCAGTGGGCCGCGATCGTCGCCGACCTGCGCGCCGACCTCGACCCCACGGGGACGACGGGCCCCGGGGGACCCGTACCGGACGGACCCGCGGCGTCCGCGGCCGACGAGGTCGGCCGGGACGACCCGCGGGGGTCGTCCGGTCCCGCCGTAACCTACCCCGTCGCGCCCTGGGTCACCGACAGCCGCGTGGTGCGACCGGCCCGCCGGGCCGGTGATGCCGAGGGCGCGGGTGCGCGGGAGGCGGCGGGTCCCGGCGCGTCGGGCCGGGACTGGGACGCCACGGACCGGATCGACGCCGCGGAGCGCGAGGTCGACGAGGAGGAGCGGTTCCGGCCGCCCGACCCGGGTCCGGTGCTCGGCGGGGACCCGCTGCTGACGATGGCGTGGTTCGCCGTCGGGGGCATGCCGCTGCTGTGGCTGGTGGCCGTGATCGGCTGGCGGGACGCGCCGGGCGTGCTGCTGCAGGCGTCCGGGCTGGTGTTCCTGCTCGGTCTCGGGGTGCTGCTGTGGCGGATGCCGCGACGCCGCGAGGACGTGCCGGACGACCCGGACGACGGCGCCGTGGTCTGAGCACCCGCTGGACACGCCAGGAGGGGCCCTGCCGACGTCGGCAGGGCCCCTCCGGTGCGTGCGGGGCTGCGCCCGTCAGCGGCGGGCGAGGTCCGCCGCGCCGACGATGCCCGCGTCGTTGCCCATGGCGGCGAGCGCGAAGGTCGCCTCGGGGCGGTGGCCGCGGGCCGACAGCTGGTCGAGGAACGCCCGGCGCGCGGGGGCGAGCAGCAGGTCCCCGGCCGCGCTGACGCCGCCGCCGATGACGACCACCGCGGGGTCGAGCAGCGCCGCGACGGACGCGGCGCCCTCGCCGATCCACCGGCCGAGCTCGGCCAGCAGCTCGACGGCCAGCGGGTCGCCCTCCTGGGCGGCCTGGGTCACGTGCGGGCCGGTGAGCGCGTCGGCGTCGCCGCCCGCGATCTCCAGCAGGCGGGTGCCGCGTGCGGGCTCGGTGATGAGCGCGGACTGCGCGTCGCGGACCAGGGCGGAGCCGGAGGCGTACTGCTCCCAGCAGCCCTCGTGGCCGCAGCCGCAGTAGTGGCCGCCCGGGACAACGCGCATGTGGCCGACCTCGGCCGCCACGCCCCAGGTGCCGCGCACCAGGTTGCCGCCGACGACGAGCGCGCCGCCCAGGCCGGTGCCGATGGTGAGCATGAGCATGTCCTGCACGTCGCGCGCGGCGCCGAACCGGAACTCGGCCCAGCCCGCGGCGTTCGCGTCGTTCTCCACGACGATGGTGACGTCGGAGCCGAGCTCCTTGGCGACGATGTCGCGCAGGGGGTGCTCGCGCCAGGGCAGGTTCGGGGTGAACAGCACCGTGGCCTGGTCCGAGGCGATGAAGCCGGGCGCGGCGAGGCCGATCGCGCCGATCTCGTGCTCGGCGGCGAGCTCCTGGCACGCCTCGATGACGCCGCGGTCCACGCTCTCGGAGTCGCTGGGGTCGGTCTCGCGTCGCGTCTTCGCGATGATCCGGCCGTCCTCGTCGACCACACCGGCGGCGATCTTCGTCCCGCCGATGTCCACACCGATGGCGTGCATGCTTCCCTGCTTCCGCGTCCGAGTCCTGCGTGGGGCACGCGCTCGGGCCGCAGCGACGACGCAGCCGGGCGCGGGTGCGCCGGTGCTGCGGCGGCAGCACTGCGCGCGTGCGGCTACACGCTAGCGTGCGAATCGGGCATCGCTGCACACGCTCCCAGCAGGAGAGGTCACCCGGGCGCGGGCGGGCGGGTGACGGACGCGTCAGGTCGCTGCGATCAGGACTTTGGTCCCTTATGCTGCCGAGATCCTTCCCCTTCTGACAACGGAGCCAGACATGGAGGAGTTCAGCACCCCCCTGCTCGTCGCGGCCGGACCCGACGAGAACCTGATCGACCTGCTCGACGCCCGCGTGGCCGCCACCGGTGACGGACCGCTCATCGAGTACAAGACGCCGGGCACCAGCACCTGGCGGACCGTCGGCGCCACCGCGTTCGACCGCCTCGTCCGGGAGGTCGCCGCCGGGTTCGTCGCCCTCGGCGTCGAGCCGGGCGACCGGGTCGGCATCATGTGCCGCACCCGCTACGAGTGGACCGTCCTCGACTGGGCGCTGTGGCGCGCCGGGGCCGTCCCCGTCCCCGTCTACGAGACCTCCTCGGCCGAGCAGGTGCACTGGATCCTCACCGACGCCGCCGTGACGCTGCTCGTCGTCGAGACGGCCGAGCACGCCGCCACCGTCGCCGAGGTCCGGCCGGAGGCGCCGCTGCTGCGGGACGTCCTCGTCGTGGACGACGGCGCCCTCGACCGGCTCGCCACCGCCGGGGCGGACGTCCCCGCGGCCGAGGTCGACCGGCGCAGCCACCTCGCCGGGCGGGACGACCTCGCCACGCTCATCTACACCTCCGGGACCACCGGACGGCCCAAGGGCGTCGAGCTGACCCACGGCAACTTCGCCGTGCTGGCGCGCAACGCCGTCGAGGGCCTGCACGAGGTCGTGTCGACCCCCGGGTCGCGCACGCTGCTGTTCATGCCGCTGGCGCACGTCTTCGCGCGGTTCGTCGAGGTGCTGTGCATGCCGGCCGGCTCGGTCCTCGGGCACACGCCCGACACCAAGCAGCTGCTCACCGACCTCGCCGAGTTCCAGCCGACGTTCATCCTCTCGGTGCCGCGCGTGTTCGAGAAGGTCTACAACTCCGCCGAGCAGAAGGCCGCGGCGGGCGGGAAGCTGAAGATCTTCCAGTGGGCCGCCCGCACCGCCATCGCCTACTCGCGGGCCCTGGACGACGGGCGCCCCGGCCTCGGGCTGCGCGTGCAGCACGCCGTCGCGGACCGCCTGGTGTTCCACAAGCTCCGCGCGGCCATGGGCGGGCGCATCGAGTGGGCGATCTCCGGCGGGGCGCCGCTGGGCGAGCGCCTCGGGCACTTCTTCCGGGGCATCGGCGTCCGGGTCCTGGAGGGCTACGGCCTCACCGAGACCACCGCCCCCGCGACCGTGAACCTGCCGGGGCGCACGCGCATCGGCACCGTCGGCCCTCCCCTGCCCGGCACGTCCGTGCGGATCGCCGCCGACGGCGAGGTCGAGGTCCGGGGTCACCAGGTGTTCGGCCGGTACCACGACAACCCCACCGCGACCGCCGAGGCGTTCGACGACGGGTGGTTCCGCACCGGCGACCTCGGGTCCCTCGACCAGGACGGGTACCTGCGGATCACCGGGCGCAAGAAGGAGATCATCGTGACCGCCGGGGGCAAGAACGTCGCCCCCGCCGTCCTGGAGGACCGGCTGCGCGCGCACCCGCTCATCAGCCAGGTCGTCGTGGTCGGCGACGGGCGGCCCTACATCGGCGCGCTCGTCACCCTCGACGCCGAGGGCCTGCCGGGCTGGTGCACCGCGCACGGGCTGGCGCCGCTCACCGTCGCTGAGGCCGCACGGCACCCCGACGTGATCGCGTCGATCGACCAGGGCGTCGAGCGCGCGAACCGGGCGGTGTCGCGCGCCGAGTCCATCCGGCGCTACCGGATCCTCGACCGCGACCTCACGATCGCCGACGGGTACCTCACGCCCAAGCTCAGCGTGCGACGGACCCACGTCCTCAAGGACTTCGCGAACGACGTGGAAGCCGTCTACGCGGGCGACCACGAGGCCTGAGGCGCCCCGCCCGCGGGAGGTGCGTCAGACGCGGCCCAGGCGCGCCAGCAAGGTCGCCGACGGCAGCACGCGGGCACCCGCGGCCTCCAGGTCCGCGCCCAGCGCCCGGTCGCTCGTCACCGCCACGACGACGCGGCCGGGCGGCTCGGCGCGCACCAGCCGCCGCAGCAGGTCGTCGGCGATCTCCCCGTGCGAGAACAGCACGCGCACGCCGCGCGGACCCGACCGCTCGGTCCCGTGCTCCCCCGCGTCGCGGCCGTCGAAGCAGCACGTCACCTCGGCACCGGTGCGGCCCGCGAGGTTCGCCAGCCGCTCGGTGAGCCGCCGCCGCTGCTCGGCCAGCGGCTGGTCGGGCCACGCGAGCTTCGAGACGTTGTAGCCGTCCACCAGCAGGTGCGGACGCGGCAGGGCCAGCAGGTCGTCCAGCAGCGCCGGGTCCTGCGCGGCACGACCCCGCGACGTCCCCCGGGGTGCCGGCGCCGCGACGCCCGGTGCGACCAGGTCCGCGGGCATCCGGCCCGCCGGGGGCAGCGCGAGCTCGTCGCGCAGCGCGGTCCCGGCGTCCACGAGCGTGTCCAGCAGCAGCCGCACCCGGACCTCCGCCAGGTCGCGCAGCGCCGTCGCGTCCGCGCGCGCGGCGGCCGCCAG
>NZ_RFFI01000038.1 GCF_003696205.1 Cellulomonas triticagri | reverse complement strand
GCTCGTCGCCCTCACCGTCGCCGGCTGGGCCGTCGCCGGGCTGACCGCGCTGGGCGTGCTGGCCGGGGTCGTCCCCACCGTGCTGCTCGCCGGCGTCCTCGGGCTGGGCCGCCGTGCGGTCGTGCAGGGCCAGGCCGCCGAGGTCGAGTGGCAGCGCCGCATCACCGAGGCCGAGGCCCCGCTGCGCGAGCGCGCCGCCCGCCCCGGGCGCAAGGGCGCCGCCGGGCGCGCCGTGCGGCCCTCGCTGGACGACACCCAGGCCATCACCCGCGTCCGCGCCGACCAGGTCGCGTCGTCGCGCTCCGGCGACGGGGGGCGCGAGGGCGACTCCTGGTCCCCGGTCGCGGTGCCGCGCCCGACCTACGCCACCAAGGCCGCCGCGCCGCGCCGCGAGCCCGTGCCCCTCGGCACCGTCGAGGGCTCCACGCACGACGCCCCGGCCCGCCGCTCGGTCACCGAGCGCCCCGCCGCGCAGGAGACCGTCGCGGAGACGAGCGGGGTGCCCGCCACGCCCGTCGCGGACGTCCCCGCCGGTCCGGAGGAGACGCCGGTGCCCGCCCCCGCGGCGGTCGCGACCCCGGAGGTGGCGGAGCCCGTCGCGGACACCGCCCCCGCTGCCGAGGAGCCCACCGGGTCGATCGACCTCGACGCCGTCCTCGCCCGCCGCCGCGCGGCGGGCGCGTAGCCGACCAGGACCCGGTCCCGGCTGGTCCGGGCCCGCGGGCGCGTCCGGCCGTGTTCGGACCACCTCGCTGGGGGTGCTAGAGTTCTGATCGCTTCAAGGGGCTGTGGCGCAGTTGGTAGCGCGTCTCGTTCGCAATGAGAAGGTCAGGGGTTCGAATCCCCTCAGCTCCACACCGCAGTCGAAGGCCCGGGACCCACGGTCCCGGGCCTTCGTCGTGCCCGCCCCGCAGTCGTCGTCCGGTGCGGTGCTCCGCGACGTCCGGGCGCCACTCAGCGCGCCCGTCCGCGCCACTCCATCCGCCACTCAACCTGACGCACCGGCGCCGGTGCGCCCTCGCGGTGCGGTCATGCTCGGGATCGCCACGGCGGCACCCGCTGCCGCTGCGCGGGTGCGACGGAGGGACAGGACGCGATGGAGGGTACGGCCGAGCTCGTGGGTCAGGTGGGCGACGCGTTCTGGACCTGGGTGATGGTCCCCGTGGTGGTGGTGACGGCCGCGTACCTCACCGTCCGCACCGGGGTGGTGCAGCTGCGGTGGTTCCCGGAGATGCTGCGGGTCGTGCGTGACCGTGCTCCCCGTGACGAGCACGGTCGCCCGCACTCGCTCTCGGCGTTCCAGGCGTTCTCGCTGTCCGCGGCGTCCCGGGTGGGCGTCGGCAACATCGCGGGCGTGGGCACCGCGATCGCCGTCGGCGGGCCCGGGGCGATCCTGTGGATGTGGCTGATGGCGTTCCTCGTCGGGGCGAGCAGCCTGGTCGAGTCGGCGCTGGCCCAGCTGTTCAAGGTGCGCGACCACGCGGGGTTCCGCGGGGGTCCGGCCTACTACATCGAGCGCGGCCTCGGCCGACGCGGTGCCGCCGTGCTGTTCGCGGTCATCCTCATCCTGTGCTTCCCGTTCGCGTTCAACTCGCTGCAGGCCAACACGTTGGCCCAGACGGTGGTCGGCGCCGCGGGGGAGGACCGCGCGCCCGGCTGGCTGCCGGCGGTCGTCGGCCTGGTGGTCGCGGTGCTCACCGCCCTGGTGATCCTCGGCGGCGTGCGCCGGATCGCGAAGGTCGCGCAGTCGGCCATCCCGGTGGTCGCCGTGGTCTACCTGCTGGTCGGGCTCGTCGTCGTCGCGATGCACGCGGAGGCGCTGCCCGGTGCCGCCGCGTCGGTGGTGACCGAGGCGTGGGGGGCGACCCAGGTGGCGGGCGCGACGCTCGGCACGATCATCATGACCGGTGTGCGGCGCGGGATGTTCTCCAACGAGGCCGGGCTCGGCTCGGTGCCGAACGCCGCCGCCACCGCGGCCGTGAGCCACCCCGTCAAGCAGGGCCTGGTGCAGACGCTCGGCGTCTACTTCGACACCTGGCTCGTCTGCTCGATCACCGCCGCCATCATCCTCGTGACCGGCCCGGACCTCACCGACGCACCCCGCGGCGTGCACCTCGCCCAGACCGCGATGGCGGAGACGCTCGGCGACTGGTCGGGGGTGCTGCTGACCGTGATCATCTTCCTGCTCGCGTTCACGTCGATCCTCGGCAACTACTACTACGGCGAGTCCAACCTGCGGTTCATCACGGCCCACCCGCGCGCGCTGGACGTCTTCCGGGCCCTCACGGTGCTCGTCGCGTTCGCGGGCTGCGTCGCCGGGGCCGACCTGGTGTGGAACCTCGCGGACGCGCTCATGGGCGTCATGGCGCTGATCAACCTCGTGGCGGTGCTGCTGCTGTCCCGGACCGGCTTCGCGCTCGTCCGTGACTACGCCCGGCAGCGCCGCGCCGGGCGGGACCCGGTCTTCACCCGCGACCGGCTGCCCGGCGTCAGCGGTGTGACCTGCTGGGCGGACCACGACGACGTCGTCGGGCACACCCCGGCGCGCGTCGGCGGCTGACCGCCGCGTCTCCGCCCGGACCGTGTCGGTGGGGCGCGGCAGCATGGGCGCATGCGGGTCATCTACAACACGGCGACGTCGGTCAGCGGCTACATCGCGGACGAGCAGAACTCGCTCGCCTGGCTGTTCGCCGTGGAGTCCGAGACGCAGCCCGACCACGACGCGTTCCTCGCCGACGTGGCGGTCCTCGTCTCGGGGTCCACGACGTACGAGTGGGTGCTCCGCGAGGAGGACCTGGTCGCCCACCCCGAGAAGTGGCCCGGGTACTACGGCGACCGGCCGATGTTCGTCTTCACGACCCGGGACCTGCCCGTGCCGGCGGGCGCGGACGTGCGGTTCCTGCGCGGAGACGTCGCGGCGGCGCTGCCCACGATCCGGGCGGAGGCCGGGACCGGCGACGTCTGGGTGGTCGGGGGCGGTGACCTCGCCGGGCAGTTCCTCGACGCGGGCGCCCTCGACCAGGTGCAGCTCAGCGTCGCCCCCGCCGCGCTCACGGGCGGGGCACCGGTCCTGCCGCGCACGCTCGGTCCGGACCGGCTGCACCTGCGCGACGTCGAGCGCTACGGGCAGTTCGCGCACCTGACCTACGACGTCCGTCCCGCCGGCTGACCGCCGGGCGGGCCCCCGACGGCCCGGTGGCAGACTGTCCCGGTGCCTGACGCGTCCCCCACCCCGAACCGCGGGTGGTCCCGCACCTGGTCCGCCGTCACCACGTGGGTCGACCCGCTGGTCGTCATGATCGTGGCGGTGTTCGTGCTCGGGCTGCTCGCCCCGGCCTCCGGGTCGTTCGCCGGGGTCCTCGACCACGTCACCACCGGCGCGGTCGTGCTGCTGTTCTTCCTGTACGGGGCGCGCATGGCCACCGGCGAGGTCTGGGACGGCCTGAAGAACTGGCGGCTGCAGGGCGGGATGCTCGCGTCCACCTACCTGCTGTTCCCGCTGCTCGGGCTCGCGGTGCAGCTGCTGCCGTCCTCGGTGCTCCCGGACGACCTGCAGACCGGGCTCCTCTACCTGTCGCTGCTGCCGTCCACGATCCAGTCCTCCGTGGTGTTCACCTCCCTCGCCCGCGGCAACGTCGCGGGGGCGATCACGGGCGCGACGGCGTCCAACGTCCTCGGTATCGTCCTGACGCCGCTGCTGGTCGGGGTGCTCATGTCGCGGGCCGGCGGCCCGGTCGGCGGGTCCGCCGGGGCGACGCTGCTGCAGCTGCTGCTGCCGTTCGTGCTCGGGCAGGTCGCGCAGCCGTTCATCGGCCGCTGGGTGCGCTCGAAGAAGTGGCTCACGAAGATCACGGACCGGGGCACGATCCTGCTGGTCGCCTACGGGTCGGTGTCGGAGGCCGCGATCTCCGGCGTCTGGGACGGGCTGACCGCCTCGGTCATCGTGAAGCTGGTCGTCGTGTGCCTCGTGCTGCTGACCCTGATGCTGCTCGCCACCTGGCACGGCGGCCGCCTGCTGCGCCTCGACCGCGCCGACCGGATCGCGCTGCTGATGTGCGGCTCGAAGAAGAGCCTCGCGACCGGGCTGCCGATGGCGTCCGTGCTGTTCGGCCCGGTCGCCGCCGCGGGGGTGGCGCTGCCGGTGATCGTGTTCCACCAGCTGCAGCTCGCCGCGTGCGCGGTCATCGCCCGTCGCCTCGCCGCGACCGACCCGGAGGACGAGCCCGCCCGCGTCTGACCCCGCCTGAGCCACCGACGCCCCGCCCCTCGCCGAGAGGACGGCCCTCGGCTGCGCGCAGCGCCGCGACGACAGCCGAGAGCCGCCCTCTCGACGGGAGGGGGACCACGCGGGGGAGGGGTGGGAGCACCCCGCGGCGGCGCGTGGGTGGAGTGCGGGTGCGCGCGTCGCTGTGCGGGGAGAGGGTGAGAGGGCACACTGTCACCCGGGGGGGACGGGCGCTGCCGCGCCCGGACGTCGTCCCGACAGCCGGAAGGACCGAAGTGCCCGCTCCGACCACCCCCCTGCGTCTCGTCCCGGCACCGCTGCTGGTGCGCGAGCAGGCGGGCGACCCGTTCGTCGTCACCGCCCGCACGACGGTCACCGTGACCGCGGATCCCGCGCAGGTCGCGCTCGGCGTCCTCGCGGCGGAGGCGCTCAGCCGCGTGTCGGGGTCGACGGTCGAGGTCCGGTACCGCGAGGTCGCGGAGCCGACGCAGCCGGGCGACGTCGCCCTGCTGGTGGACCCGACGCTGCGGGCGGAGCAGTACCGCCTGGACGTCGCGACGGACCGCGTGGAGGTCGTGGCGGGCTCGCCCGAGGGGCTGACGCACGGGCTGGCGACGCTGCACCAGGTGCTGCGCCCGCTGGACGGGACGTTCGCGGCGTGGCCGGTGCACGTCGAGGACGAGCCGGCGTACGCGTGGCGCGGGCTGTCGGTGGACGTCGCCCGGCACTTCTTCGGGGCGGACGACCTGCGGGTGGTCGTCGAGCTCATGGCGGCGTACAAGCTGAACGTGCTGCACCTGCACCTGTCGGACGACCAGGGCTGGCGCCTGGCGATCCCGTCCCGCCCGGAGCTGACGGCACGGTCGGGGAACTCGGCGGTCGACGGTGACCCGGGCGGGTTCTTCACGACGGAGGAGTACGAGGCGCTGGTCGCGTACGCGTCGGCGCGGGGCGTGCGGGTGGTCCCGGAGATCGACGTGCCGGGGCACGTGAACGCCGCGCTGCACGCGTACGGCGAGCTGACGCCCTCGGGCGAGCCGACCGACGTGTACACGGGCATCGAGGTCGGGTTCAGCCGCCTGCACGCGGACCTGCCGGCGACGGAGCCGTTCCTGCGGGACGTGTTCGGGGACGTCGCGGCGGTGACGCCGGGCGACTACGTGCACATCGGCGGCGACGAGGTGCTGACCATGGAGCGCGAGGAGTACGCGCGGCTGGTCGCGATGGCGGGCGACGCGGTGCGCGCGGCGGGCAAGCAGGTCGTGGGCTGGCAGGAGATCGCGACGGTGCCGATCGAGCCGGGCACGGTGGTGCAGTACTGGGACACCCGGATGGACCCGGCGCCGCTGGTCGCCGCCGCGAAGGCGGGCGCGCGGCTGCTGATGTCCCCGGGGTCGAAGGCGTACCTCGACATGAAGTACGACGCGCAGACGGCCCTGGGCCTGGAGTGGGCGGGGCACATCGAGCTGCGCGACGCCTACGAGTGGGAGCCGACGACGCTGGTGCCCGGCTTGCCGGAGGGGTCGGTCATCGGGGTCGAGGCGACGGTGTGGACCGAGACGCTGCGCAGCCTGGACGACCTGATGACGATGCTGCTGCCCCGGCTCGCCGCGGTCGCGGAGGTCGCGTGGACGCCGCGCGAGCGGCGCGACTGGGACGACTTCGCGACGCGGGTCGCCGGGCACGGGCCGTACTGGGACGCCGAGGGCCTGGCCTGGTACCCGAGCCCGCAGGTGGACTGGCACGTCGACCTGGCGTGAGCGCCCGGGGTCTCAGATCCAGGAGCGCAGCCACATGTGGACGTGCCAGAAGTCGTACGGCACGACCCACGCGGTCCAGATCGGGTAGAAGAACGCGCTGACGGCGACGACGACCACGAGCACGGCCGACGTCACCACCAGGCCACGCCGTCGCTGCCGCCTGTCCCTGCCGTCCCCGAGGATCAGGCCGAGCACGTAGGTCAGCGCGAGCACGACGAACGGCGCGAACGCGATCGAGTAGAACGTGAAGATCGTCCGCTCGGCGTAGAGGAACCACGGCGCCCACCCGGCGGCGACCCCGGCGAGCACCGCCCCGGCACGCCAGTCGCGGCGCAGCACGAGCCAGACCAGCGCGACGAGCAGCGCGAGGGCGCCGAGCCACCAGATCACCGGGTTGCCGAGCGACGTGACGGCCTGCGAGCAGGCGTCGGCTCCGCACGCCTCGCGGGCCGCGTCGCCCGTCAGGTCGGAGACGGACTTCGGGTAGTAGAACGACGTCGGGCGCCACTGGACGATCCAGCCGAGCGGGTGCGCGGCGTAGTCGTGCGCGGACGTCAGGTGGGTGTGGAAGTCCCACATCTGGGTGTGGAAGTGCCACAGGGAGCGCAGCGGCGCGGGCAGCCAGGTGACGCCCTCGCCGGGGTGCTCGACGGCCCACTGCCGCAGGTAGGCACCGGGGTGCGTGAACCAGGACGCCCACGTCGCGACGTAGGTCCCCACCGCGGTGAGGACGACCACGAACCCGGCCGGGACCGCGTCCCGCCAGAGCGCCGCCGGGAGCCAGTGCCGTACGCCGACCGTGCGGCGGGCGGTGGCGTCCCACGCCACCGACAGCAGGCCGAAGACCGCCAGGAAGTAGATGCCGGACCACTTGGTCCCCAGGCACAGGCCGAGCAGGACGGCGGCCGCGAACCGCCACCACCGCCAGCCCAGCCCGGGGCCGGAGCCGAGCGCGGCCCCGGAGTCGAGGACGGCGGCGGTGCGCGCGGCGAGGCGACGGCGCGCCTGCTCGCGGTCGAGCAGCAGGCAGCCGAACGCGCCCAGGGCGAAGAGCATGACGAAGTTGTCCAGCAGCGCGGTGCGCGAGTGCACGATCGCGGCGCCGTCGACCGCCAGGAGCAGGCCGGCGACGGTGCCCAGCGCGGTCGAGGCGAGCAGACGGCGCCCGATCCGGGCGACCAGCAGCACGGCGAGCGTCCCGGCGACGGCCGAGGCGAGGCGCCACGCCGTCGAGGACTCGAAGCCGCCGCCGAGGTGCATCCCGAGCGCGATGAGCCACTTGCCGACGGGCGGGTGCACGACGTACTCGGCCTTCGTGCCGAGCGCGGAGTCGTCGCCGGCGACGAAGAGCTCGTTCGCGCCGTCCGCCCAGGTGCCCTCGTAGCCGAGCGTCAGCAGGGAGTGCGCCTGCTTGACGTAGTAGGTCTCGTCGAAGACGAGCTCGTGCGGGCGGTCCAGGCGCCAGAACCGCAGCACGCCGCCGAGGGCGGTGACGGCCAGCGCCCACAGCCACCCGGACAGCCGGGCGCGGCGGGTGGCGTCGAGCAGCAGCGTGCGGGCGCCGAGCAGCTGCAGCAGCAGCCGGTCGTGGGTGGACAGCCCGGGGTCGTCGTCCCGGTCGGGGTCCCGGCGGCGCCGGGTCGGCTGCGCGGCGAGGGCCACCACGGGGATGGCGCCGGTGTGCGCGCCGCGCGGGCCGCTCGCGGGCAGGTCCACGGCCGTGCTCGGGGTGCCCGTCCCGGGGGCGCGCACCGGCGGGAACACCGGCCGCAGGTCGTCGCCGTCGTCGGGGCGGTCGTCGGGCTGGGGCACGGGCCTCATCGTAGGGGGGACGGCTGGGACCTGCTGCGACGCGGCCCGCCCTCGCGGAGGTGGCAGGCTGGGGGCCGTGACCCCCACCCACCCGACCGGCGACCCGGCGGGCCGCCTCGTGCTCGCGGCCACCCCCATCGGCGACGTCGAGGACGCCTCGCCCCGCCTGCGCCGCCTGCTGGCGGAGGCGGACGTCGTCGCCGCGGAGGACACCCGGCGGCTGCGCGCGCTGGCGGCGCGGATGGGCGCGACCGTCGGCGGGCGCGTGGTCTCGCACCACGAGCACAACGAGAGCGCGACGACGCCGGAGCTGCTGGAGGTCGTCGCCGCGGGCGGCACGGTCCTCGTGGTGACCGACGCGGGGATGCCCGCGGTGTCCGACCCGGGGTTCCGGGTGGTCGCCGCCGCCGTGGAGGCCGGGCTGCGGGTCACCGCCGCTCCGGGGCCCAGCGCGGTGCTGACCGCGCTGGCGCTGTCCGGGCTGCCCACGGACCGGTTCTGCTTCGAGGGCTTCCCGCCGCGCAAGCCCGGCGAGCGGCTGCGCTCGCTGACGGCGCTGGAGCGCGAGCCCCGCACGATGGTGTTCTTCGAGGCCCCGCACCGGCTGGCGGCGACGCTCGCGGACATGGCCACGGCGTTCGGCGCGGACCGTCCCGCGGCGGTGTGCCGGGAGCTCACCAAGACGTACGAGGAGGTCGTCCGCGACGGCCTCGGCGCGCTGGCGACGTGGGCGGGGGAGCGCGAGGTGCGCGGCGAGATCGCCGTGGTCGTCGCGGGGGCCCCGGCACGCGAGGTCGCCTCGACCGCCGACCTGGTCGCGGAGGTGCTGGCGCGCGCCGACGCGGGGGAGCGGCTCAAGGACGCCGTGGCCGAGGTCGCCCAGGTCGCGGGCATCCCCAAGCGCGACCTGTACGCCGCGGCGCTGGCGGCGCGCTCGCGCTGAGCCGCCGACCGACCGCCGCGCGTCTGCGGGCGGCCTCCCGGGCGCGGGGCTAGCGTCGGGCCATGGAGTTCCGCCGCATCCCGGGCCTGCCGCCGTACGTGTTCACCATCATCGACACGCTCAAGGTCGAGGCGCGCCGCGCCGGCCGGGACGTCGTCGACCTGGGGTTCGGCAACCCGGACCTGCCGAGCCCGCAGGTCGCGGTCGACAAGCTCGCCGAGGCCGCGCACAACAGCCGCAACCACCGGTACTCGGCCTCGCGCGGCATCCCCAAGCTCCGGCAGGCGGTCGCCGACCACTACCTGCGCCGGTTCGGCGTGACCCTGGACCCGGAGACCGAGGTCATCTCGACCATCGGGGCCAAGGAGGGGTTCAGCCACCTGATGTGGGTGCTGCTGCAGCCCGGCGACGCGGCGCTGGTGCCCACGCCCTCGTACCCGATCCACATCTGGGGCCCGTACTTCGCGGGGGCGGACGCCCGGCAGGTGCCCATCGGGGACGGCACGGACGGCGCGGGCTACGTGGACCGGGTCATGGAGGCGTGGGACCTGGGCTGGCCGAAGCCGCGCGTGGTGGTGCTGTCGTTCCCGCACAACCCCACGACCACGACGATCGAGCTGCACGACCTGCAGCGGCTGGTCGACTGGGCGCGGGAGCGGGACGTCGTGCTGGTGCACGACCTCGCGTACGCGGACATGTGCTTCGACGGCTGGACGCCGCCGTCGCTCCTGCAGTGCGTCGGTGCGACCGAGGTCGCCGTCGAGCTGTACTCGATGACCAAGTCGTACTCGATGGCGGGCTGGCGGGTGGCGTTCCTGGTGGGCCGGAAGGACGTCGTGGGGGCGCTCGCGAAGCTCAAGTCCTACCTGGACTACGGGACGTTCCAGCCGATCCAGATCGCCGCGACGGTGACCCTCAACGAGGCGCTCGACTACCCGGCCGAGCTGTCGTCGGTCTACGAGAGCCGGCGCAACGCCCTGGTGGACGGGCTGTCCCGCATCGGGTGGGACATCCTGCGACCCCGCGGCACCATGTTCGCCTGGGCCCGCATCCCCGAGCCGTACCGGGAGATGGGGTCCATCGAGTTCGCCGAGCTGCTGGTGCGCGAGTGCGACGTCGCGGTGTCGCCCGGCGTGGGCTTCGGGCCGGGCGGCGACGGGCACGTGCGGTTCGCGCTGATCGAGAACGAGCAGCGGATCGCCCAGGCCGTCCGCGGGCTGCGCAGGGGCCTGACCCGCCTGGGGTGAAACCTCCTCAGGGTGCCGCTCAGGGTACGGCTCAGGGGTCTGCCGGATGCCGGTGACCGCGACGGGCTGACAGGCTCGGGGGACGACGCGGGGACCTGCCCCGCGCCCGGCGAGGAGGAGACGGACGATGGCGCGGCGCGCGACGACGGTGGCGGCGACGGGGACGCTCGGGGTGGTGCTGGCGCTCGGCCTGTCCGGCTGCGTGGGCGACCTCGGTGGCCCGGCGGTGACGCGCGAGGTCGAGATCTCCGACGTCGACGCGGTCGCGCTCGGTACGTCCGGGGACCTGGTGGTGCGGCGCGGTGCGACGCCGTCGCTCACGGTGACCGCCTCCGAGCGGCTGCACGACCGGCTCGTGTCGGAGGTCCGGGACGGGGTGCTGGTGCTGGAGGCCGAGCGCGGCCCGGGGCGCGGCTCGGACCTGTCCTACGAGCTGGTGCTCCCGGAGCTCGCGGACCTCACCGTCTCCGGATCGGGCGACGTGTCCGGGACGGACGTCACGGGGGACCGGCTGCGGGTGCTGGTCCAGGGCTCCGGGGAGGTGGAGCTCGGCGGTCTCGACGTCGAGGACGCGCTGGTCTCGGTCAAGGGGTCGGGTGACGTCGGGCTGTCCGGGCGCACCGCGTCCTTGTCCGTGTCGATCGAGGGCTCCGGGGACGTCGACACCGACGACCTGCGCGCCGCCACCGCGAGCGTGTCCATCGAGGGGTCCGGCGAGGTCGACCTGCACGCCACCGACCGGCTGACCGTGTCCATCGCGGGCTCGGGCTCCGTCACCTACAGCGGTTCCCCGCAGGTCGAGCAGCGCATCGAGGGCAGCGGGCGCGTCAGCCGCGACTGACGCGGTTACAGGACGTCGGAGCCCGCGACCACGCGGGCGCCCGGGACCGGGCCGGACGCCGTGAGCACGGAGTCCGCGACGCCCGCCGCCGTCATCGCCGCCGCGATGACCAGCGCGTGCTGGCGGCTGCGGCCGAGGGCCGCGACGGTCGGTCCCGACCCGGAGACCACCACGCCCAGCGCGCCCGCGTCCTCGGCGACGGACAGCGTCTCCACCAGGTCGGGCGCGAGCTCGACGGCCGCGTCCTGCAGGTCGTTGTGCAGCAGGGCGCCCAGCGCGGGCGCGTCCCCGGCCCGCAGCGCGTGCAGCAGCGCCACGTCGCCGTCGGCCTCCAGCCGGTCGCGCCCCGGGTGCAGGCGGTCGAACTCCCCGTAGACCGCGGGCGTGGACAGCCCGGACTCCCGGACGCCGAACGCCCAGTGGTACTCGCCCCGGCTCATCGCGGCGGTCAGCAGGTCGCCGCGACCCGAGCCGACCGCGGTCTGCCCCATGAGCAGGAACGGCACGTCCGCGCCGAGCTCGGCGGCGATCTCGTGCAGCTCCTCGCGGGGCAGGCCGGTGCCCCAGAACGCGTCGCACGCCAGCAGCGCCGCCGCGGCGTCGGCCGAGCCCCCGGCCATGCCGCCCGCCACCGGGACGCCCTTGTGCAGGTGCAGGTGCACGCCGTCGGCGATGCCGGTGCGCGCGGCCAGGGCGCGCGCGGCCCGGACGGCGAGGTTCTGGTCGTCCGTGGGGACGAGGTCGGCCTGCGGCCCCGACGCGCTGACGGAGATGTCGTCCGCCGCCGTCGCGACCACGTCCTCGTACACCGACACCGCCTGGAAGACCGTCGCGACCGGGTGGTACCCGTCGGCGCGGCGCGGACCGACGCGCAGGCTCAGGTTCACCTTGCCGGGCGCCCGGACGCGCACCTCACGTCCGGTGCGGGGGGCGAGGCGGAGGTCGGTCACGGCACCCACTGTGCCAGGTCCGGGGCGTGCGGGCGCGAGGTGCGGGTCACCCACTGACCTGCGGCTCAGGGGTGCAGCTGCTCCGCGACGCGCGCGAACGCGTGGATGTCGAGCGCCTCGCCGCGCGCCTGGGGGTCGACGCCCGCGGCCGTGATCGCCCGGGACGCCGCCTCGGCACCGCCCGCCACCGCGCCCAGGGCGGAGCGGAGCATCTTGCGGCGCTGCGCAAACGCCGCGTCCACGACCCCGAACACCTGCTCACGGGTCGCGGTCGTCGCCGGGGCGGGGCGGCGGTCCATCCGGACCAGTGCGGAGTCCACGTTGGGTGCGGGCCAGAAGACGGTGCGCCCGACGGTGGCGGTGCGGCGGGCCGAGGCGTACCAGGCGACCTTGGCCGACGGCACCCCGTAGGTGCGGCTGCCCGGGTCCGCGGCGAGCCGGTCGGCGACCTCGGCCTGCACCATGACGAGCACCCGCTCCAGCGTCGGGAACCGCTCGAGGAAGGTGAGCAGCACCGGCACCGAGACGTTGTACGGCAGGTTGGCGACCAGGGCGGTCGGCGGTCGGCCGGGCAGGTGCGTCACGTCGAGGGCGTCGCCGCGCACGACGGTCAGCGACGGCGGGGCCACGTGCGGGCCGCCCGGGTCGTCGGTGACCTCGTCGGTCGCGGGCGTCGTGTCGGCGTCCGACCCCGGCACGACGTCGGGCAGGTCCACCGAGTCGACCTGGATGCCCGGGACGTGGCGGCGCACGGTGTCCGGCAGCAGCGCGCCCAGCACCGGGTCGATCTCGACCGCGACGACGTCCGCGCCCGCCTCCAACAGGCCCAGCGTCAGGGAGCCGAGCCCGGGCCCGACCTCCACGACGCGCTCGCCGGCGACCACGTCGGCCTGGCGCACGATCTTGCGGACCGTGCCGCCGTCGAGCACGAAGTTCTGCCCGAGGGTCTTGGTCGGGCGGACGCCCGCCTGCTCGGCGAGGGCGCGGATCTCGGCCGGACCGAGCAACGGCCCCGCCGCGGGTGCGACGGGGCCGTTGCTCGAAGACATGCGGGCGAGCCTACCGGTCCGCCCGCGCGTCGTGCTGCGGGGTGCTGCTCAGCTGAACAGCCGCGGGCCGCAGTGCGGCCACTGGCCGGCGCCGGAGCGGTTGTACAGCGCCTGGGCGCGGGCGGTCTGCTCGTCCGCGGAGGCCTCGGACGGGAGGCCGGCGCCGCCGACCGCCTGCCACGTCGCCACCGAGAACTGGTACAGGCCGTGGTACTTGCCCGTGGCGGACACCGCGTTCGCGCGGCCGCCCGACTCGCAGGCCGCCAGGGCGCCCCAGTTGAGGCCGGCGGCGTCGCCGCCACCCACCGCGGGGGTCGCGGCGGCGACCGGCTTGTCCTTCGTGCCGACGTTGGTGACCTGGTCGACCGGGGCCTGCGTGACCTCGTCGCTCAGCGCCTCGCGCGCGGTCTCGACGCCGTCGACGGTGGTGACCCGCTCGACGACCGTCCGCACGCCCACGACACCGGCGGTGGTCACCTTGTTCGTGCCCTTGTACAGCGACGCGTCCTGCTGCTCGACGGCGTTGAACGGCACCTCGTGCGTCGTGGTGACGTCCTGCACGACGACGCGGTTCACGACGACGGTGATCCGGCCCGAGGCGCGCTGCACGCTCACGCGGTCCGCGGCGGCGAGCTCGACATCGAGGGCGTCCAGCGCCTCGGCGACCGTGGTGCTGCCGTCGGGGACGGTCAGCGTCTTCCCGTCGACCTGCACGGCGGCAGGGCCGTCGAGCGTGAGGTCGAGGTTCAGGTCGGGGCGACCGCCGGCGGAGCGCGACGCCACGAGGCGCACATCGTCGCCGCGGGCCGCCAGCATCTCCAGCGCCTCGTCGGCGGTGAGGGCGGTCGTCCAGACCAGCTCCTCCGCGCCGTCCGTCTGCACGGTCACCTGGTGCGCGTACCGCACGGTCACGTCCGAGCCGTCCTGCAGCGCACCGGAGGGCGTCACGGTGTCGCGCTGGCCGAGGTCGATCTTCTGCTCGGCGAGCAGGCCCTCGACGCTGCCGGAGAACGTCGACACCGTGGTGGCGACGCCGTCGACGTCCAGCGTGACGGTCTTGTGGGCGTCCGCGACGGCGACTCCGCCGGTCCCGAGGACGACGACGGCCGTGGCGGCGCCGATCACCCGGACCCGGCCCCGGCGCGTGCGGCGCTCGCGGTGAGTCCCGTCGGTGGGGACGTCGGTCGTGTTGCGGACGATCCGGTCGCCGAGGGCGGCGGAGGTGGTGGCGAGGCGCGTGCGGGCGCGACGGACGAAGGAGGTCACGTGGTTCCAGACGACGGCGGTCCCGGGCACGGGGTGCGAGGTGCGTCGCGGACGACGCCCGCCGGTCGCGTGGGGCGGTGGCCCCGTGCGGCGCGCGGCACCTGGAGGGAGGTGCGCACCCGGCGGTCCCGGATCCCCGATCCGGCGGTCATGCTCCCGCGACGGGCGCGGGTCTCGCTGCCCGGACCGGCCGGGGGAGGTGAGGGTCCCGGTCTGTCACGGACGACACGCGACCGTAACCTATTCGTGACCCTGTGCCAAGTGCCCGGGACGCCGTCGCTGGTGAGGGCGGCGGCTCAGGGACGGCTCAGTCGGGGCTCAGTACCAGCCGCGGGCCTGCGAGTGCGACCAGGCGCCGCACGGCGTCGTGTAGCGGCCGCCGATGTAGTTCAGGCCCCAGGTGATCTGCGTCGCGGGGTTCGTGCGCCAGTCCGCGCCGACGCTGGCCATCTTCGAGCCCGGCAGGGACTGCGGGATGCCGTAGGCGCCGGACGACTTGTTCTCGGCGTTCACCCGCCAGCCGCTCTCCTTGTTCCACAGCTGCAGCAGGCACGCGAACTGGTCGTCGCCCCAGCCGCGCTCGGCGGCGAGCTGCTTGCCGAGCTCCTGGGCGCTGCCCGGGGACACCGTGATGTCCACGCCGGCCGCGACCTCCATGGTGCCGACCTTGACCACCTGGGTCACCGGCGCCACGGTCACGGCGGTCGCGACGACCTGCCGGTCCACGACCGCGCCGCCGACCGTCGCCGTGCTGTACGTCGTGGTGCGGACCCCGGCCCTGCCGGGGGTCGAGACCACCCGGGTGCCCTTCGCGAGCGTGGGGTCCTCGACCTCCTGCTCCTCGAACGGCACGGCCTCCTCGACGGTCTCCCCGGCGGATGCCGCCCGGGTCACCATCACGACGAGGCCGTCGGTCGCCGTCGCGTCCAGCGGCACGGACACCCGGTCGCCCTCGTTCAGCACCAGGCCGATCTCCCGCAGCGCGTCGCGCACGGTCGCGGCGCTCGTCACGCCGTCGATCACCTGACCGTCGACGGCGAGGTGCACGGTCTTCTGCGTCGAGACCCGCAGCACGTCCTCGCGGCTCAGCGACGACGAGCGGGACGCGGACAGCAGCGTCTGGTCGTCGCGCAGGCCCATGCCCTCGACGGCCTCGCCGACGGTGAGCGCCGTGGTCCACACGGTCCGCTCCTCGCCGTCCACCTCGACGGTCATCTCCCGGCCGTGCCGGACGACGATCTGCGCGCCGTCGGCGACCCGCTCGTCCAGCCCCGGGGCGACCAGGTCGTCCGCCGTCACGGTGATGTCCCCGGCGGCGAGCACCTGCCCGACCGTGCGACCGAACGCGGTCACCTCGACCGGGCTGCCGTCGACCTCGACGGTCACGGTCTTGTGCATCCCCGCGAACGCGGTCGTGGCACCGGCCACCAGCACGAGCGCGAGACCCTGCGCGCCGAACCGGATCCGCCGGGCGCGGCGGGACGCGGGGTCGCGGTGGCGGGACGGGTCGCCGGCCTTCGCTCGGCGCTCCCCGGAGGCGGGGGCGACGGTCGACGGCGTGGTGGTCCAGGGCGCAGGCACGCGGGGGGCTCCAGCGGGTCGGGTCGGCGCGGGAGGGACGCGCCGGGACAACCCCCCGAGCGTAACCGTTTCGTGACCCACCCGGAACCGCCCACCCCCGATTCCACCCCCACGCACGCCACCCCGCGCACCCGCACCCGCGCACCCGCACCCGCGCGCCCGCACCGTCGAGTGGACAGCTCTCGCCTGTCGTCCTCTGTCGGCGCGCAGGCGAGAACCGTCCACTCGACGGACGGCCCCCGGAGGTGGGGCGCGGGTGCGCGGGTGTGGGGCGTGCGCAGGGCGTGGGTGGTCAGGTCACCAGGGGCCGTAGACGCGTTCCGTCGTCGTCGACAGGGTGCGGCACAGGGTCGCCAGGTCGGTGCCGCGGGCATCCGCGACCGCGCGGACGGTGTGCGGCAGCAGGTAGGGGGCGTGCGGTCGGCCGCGGTGCGGGGCCGGGGTCAGGTACGGCGCGTCCGTCTCGACCAGCAGCAGGTCCGCCGGCAGCAGCCGCACGGCGGCGCGCAGGTCTTCGTTCGCCGGGTACCCGACCGGTCCCGCGATGGACGCGAACCAGCCCTCGCGGGCGCAGACCTCCGCCAGTGCCGGGCCTCCGGAGAAGCAGTGGAACACCGTGCGCTCGGGCGCGCCGTCGCGCAGCAGCACGTCCACGACGTCGTCGTGGGCGTCGCGGTCGTGGATCTGCAGGGCGAGGCCGAGCTCCTTGGCGAGCGCGACGTGCGCCCGGAACGCCTCGCGCTGCACCGCGCGCCCGCGCGGTCCGGCGCGGAAGAAGTCCAGGCCCGTCTCGCCGATCGCCCGCACCCGGTCGTTGCCGCGCGCGACCTCCGCGACCCGGGCGAGCGCGTCGTCCAGCGACAGGTCGTGCCGGGGCTGCGGGTCGGGGTCCAGGCCGTCCGGGGCGACCTCGTGCACGCCCGCGTGCAGCACGGCCTCGTTGGGGTGGATCGCGACGGCGCCGAGCAGCGCCCGCCGGCCCCCGCGGAACGCCGGCACCGGCAGCCCGCCGCCCGACCCGGCCACCGCCGCACCCGCCGGCCGCGCCGGCGCACCGGCGTCGAGCCGCAGCACCGCGTCGGTCCAGCCCACGGCGTCGAGGTCGCACCCCACCTGGACGAGGCGCGGGACACCGACGGCGGCCGCGCGGTCCAGGTGGTCGTCCAGCGTGACCGGCGCGGGCTCGCCGTCGGCGTCGGACCCGGCCTCGGCGGTGACGCCGAGCACCGACTCCAGGTGGGTGTGGTCGTCGACGACCGGGGCCGGCAGCGGCTCGGGCGAGGGCGCCCAGCCCCGCGGCCGGTTCCTGCGGGCCACGTCAGCCCTGGCGCAGGCGGTCGAGCTCGGTCTCCACCATGTCGTCGTCCAGCTTGGTGAACACCGGCGTCGGCTTCTCCACCGGGGTGCCCGGCACGATCGCGCGCGGCCGCCAGGCGGCGACGGTCTCGCCGAGGCGGTAGTCGCCGGTGATGACCGGGTACTGCCGGGACGCGTCGTCGAGGTCGGTGACCTCGTCGATACGGGGCAGCGGCGAGAACGTGCCCGTGCCGCCCAGCGCCTCGTGCACGGCCTGCGCCGAGTGCGGCAGGAACGGCGACAGCAGCGTGTTGCAGTCGCTGACGGCCTGCGCCGCGGTGTGCAGGACCGTGCCCAGGCGCTCCGGGTCGTTCTTGAGCTTCCACGGCTCGGTCTCGGAGATGTACCGGTTGGCCTCCTGCACCACCCGCATCGCCTCGCCGATGGCGGCGCGGTGCCGGTGGGTGCCGATGAGGTCGCCGACCCGGCCGAACGCCGTGGTCGTCGTCGCCAGCAGGTCCTCGTCGCGGGTCGTGCGCGGGCCGGGCTCCGGGATCGCGCCGACGTTCTTGTGGATCATGCTCGCGGTGCGGTTCACCAGGTTGCCCCAGCCCGCGACGAGCTCGTCGTTGGTGCGGCGCTTGAAGTCCGCCCAGGTGAAGTCGGCGTCCTGCGCCTCCGGCCCGGCCGTCGAGATGTAGTAGCGCAGCGCGTCCGGCTGGTAGCGGCTCAGCATGTCGCGGACGTAGATGACCACGCCGCGCGAGGACGAGAACTGCTTGCCCTCCATGGTGAGGAACTCCGAGGACACGACCTCGGTCGGCAGGTTGAGGTCGCCGTAGACGCCCGGGGTCCCGCCCTTCGACCCGCCACCCGCGTAGCCGAGGAGCTCCGCCGGCCAGATCTGCGAGTGGAAGGTGATGTTGTCCTTGCCCATGAAGTAGTAGGACAGGGACTCCGGGTCGTTCCAGAACCCGCGCCACGCCTCCGGGTCGCCCGAGCGGCGCGCCCACTCGATCGACGCGGACAGGTACCCGATGACGGCGTCGAACCACACGTACAGCCGCTTCGACGGGTTGTCCTCCCAGCCCTCCAGCGGGATCGGGATGCCCCAGTCGATGTCCCGGGACATCGCGCGCGGGCGCACGTCGTCGAGCAGGTTCAGCGAGAACTTCAGGACGTTCGGCCGCCACTCGGTGCGGGTGCGCAGCCAGTCGCCCAGCGCGTCCACGAACGCCGGCAGGTCCAGGAAGAAGTGGTTCGACTCCACGAACTTCGGGGTCTCGCCGTTGATCCGGCTGCGCGGGTTCTTCAGGTCGATCGCGTCGAGCTGGTTGCCGCAGTTGTCGCACTGGTCGCCGCGCGCGCCGTCGTAGCCGCAGATCGGGCAGGTGCCCTCGATGTAGCGGTCCGGCAGGGTGCGGCCCGTCGACGGGCTGATCGCGTTCATGGTCGTCTGCTCGACCATGTACCCGTTCTTGTGCACCGTCCGGAACATCTCCTGCACCACGGCGTAGTGGTTGCGGGTCGTGGTCCGGGTGAACAGGTCGTAGCTGAGGCCGAGCTGGGTGAGGTCCTCGACGATGACGCGGTTGTACCGGTCCGCGAGCTCCTGCGGGCTGACGCCCTCCTGCTCGGCCTGCACCAGGATCGGGGTCCCGTGCTCGTCCGTGCCGGACACCATGAGGACGTCGTGCCCCGCCATGCGCATGTAGCGGCTGAACACGTCGGAGGGGACACCGAAACCGGCGACGTGACCGATGTGGCGCGGACCGTTGGCGTAGGGCCAGGCGACGGCGCTGAGGATGCGGGACATGCGTCGATCCTAGTGAGCCGCGCGGGCGCGGTCGCGCGGCGCCCGCCGGGTAGGCCAGGCCGCGATCAGGTCAGCGGCGCTGCGGCCGCTCGTCCCGCTCCTCGTCAGGCAACGCGTGCCAGGACCGGATCGGCGACAGCACGACCGGCGCGGCGGCGGCGACCGCGAGGGCGGACCAGAGCCAGAGCGCGAGCGTCGGCGACGTCAGGTCCGCCACCGCCCCGCCGAGCAGCGCGGCCAGGGGCATCGAGCCGAGCGTCACGAACTGCATGTTCGACATCACCCTCCCGAGGAGGTGGCTCGGGGTGACGCGCGGGACGACGCCCGCCAGCGCGACGGACGCGCAGATGACCGCGAACGACCAGCCCGACGTCGAGACGGCGACAGCGACGACCGGGGTCATCCCGAGCAGAGGGGAGGCGGGCAGGAGGGCGACGGCGGCCGCACCGGCGACCGCCGAGCCGACCAGCGTCCGGGCGATGCCCGCACGCCGGACCAGCGGGACGGCTACCAGGGACGCCACGAACCCGCCGAGTGCCCCGACTGCCTGCGTCGCGACCAGCGTCGGGACGTCGATGCCGAGATCGTTCAGGGCGAACACCGTCTCCGCTCCGGCGCCGAACATGGCGGCGGCGTTGAGCGCCGCCGTCGTGAGCACGACCGCCCGGACGACCGGGTGCCGGGCCACGAAGGCCAGCCCCTCGCGCAGGTCGCGGACGAACCGGCCGCCCTGCTCCTGCCCGCCCCCGCCCGGCACCGCGCGCAGCGGGACGTTCCGGAGCGTCCACGCGGAGGCGAGGTAGGACGCCGAGGCGAGAACGAGCGACAGCGGCGCGGTGAGCACCCGGAGCGCCGCCGATGTCAGGACCGGCGACAGGATCGAGATGCCCGTGGCGACGGACTGGCGCCGGGCGTACGCCTCCGTGACCTGGTCCGGACGGACGAGTGCCGGGAGCACCGCTGCCGAGCTGTTCGTGTAGAAGACGTCCGCGACCCCGACGACCGCCGCCACGCCGACGACGGCGATGACCGAGAGCCGGTCGGTGACGAACAGCAGCGGGACTGCCAGCACCACGACCGCCCGGGCGAGGGCGGACCAGGCCATCACCCGCGTCCGTCGGCGGCGTTCGATCCACGCTCCGACCGGGACCGAGATGACGAGGAACGCGACCAGGGACGCGGCGTTGATCGCGCCCACGGCCGTCGCGCCGGCACCGAGCGTCGAGACGGCGATGATCGGCAGGACGCCCTTGACCACGCTGTCGCTCACGGCCTCGGCCGCGACGGACCCCAGGTACCACCGGAATGCAGGGAAGCGCAGCGCGCCATCGGGGCGGCCAGGCGTCACGTCCTCATCGCGCATCGCGGAAGAATAGCACTGATCGAAATGCGCAGAATGTCGAGAGTGTCTTCTGTGGTCCGCGCCGCACCGTACCGCAGTGCTGCGGATGCGGTGTTCCATCGTCGTGCCGGATTGGCCTCGGCAGGTCAGCCGAGGTGGTTTCGGGCGTCTTTCGCCGTCCGGGTCGGTTCGGTCCTGCGTGCGGCGCTCGTTGCGACGCCGCTGCTCGCGCCGTGGCTCCGCCGTGTCCGCCCGCTGCGGGCGGCTCGTTCCGCTCAGATCTCACGGCGTTGCTACAGATGCGTCGAACTTCTTGACCCATTCACTCGGACGTCTTTATGGTCGAGGGGTCGGGTTTTCTCGTGCGTGGGCTGTCTGCGCTCGCGTCGAGATCGGCGCCCGAAAATGTCCGATCTGTGCCTGGTGAACATTCCGTACCCCCGGATGTCCTGGAGTCGAAGGAGGTGTCCACGTGCTCGCACGACTGCGCAACCGCAAGCCGCTCCGTCGCATGAAGTGGAAGAAGTACATCGTCTGACCGCACGGGCGCGGGGTCGGGAGATCCTGGCCCCGCGCCCGTCTACCGGAGGTAGTCGTGCAGCCACCCCCTGAGCACATCCGACGCCTCGCGCTGGCGTGCGCCGAGGACGGGCGCGTCTTCCGAGGCGACAGTCGTACCCTCGTGATCGCCGACGCCGAGATCGCCCGGGACGTGCTGGAAGCACCGGGGTTCCTCCTCAAGGCCCCTGCTGTGCTCCGCGATCCCAGGCCCTCCAGCGCGCGTCGCGACTTCCACGAGATCGTGAGGTCGATCGCTCCCGCGTGCCGGGACCGTGCCGCCGGGCTCGACGTCCGCGCGCTCGCCGTGGGGCGCTGGCCCGCACACGGGGTCTCGGCCTTCCGCCACCAGGTGATGCAACCCGCGATCGAGGAGGTCCTCGCGGACGACGTCCGCGATCGTGTGCGTCGGTTGGTGGCGGTCCGTGACCGCGTGAGTCGTGTGCCCGGGGCGACCACGCTGATGGACGTCCTCGGGCAGGGTCGGGCAACGACGTCGTCCGACATGGAGCTGGTCCGGGCGGTCATCGGTACCGGCCGGCCGCTGGGACATGCCCTCGCCAGCACCGTGTACCTGATGCTGCATCATCGGGACCGCGCCCGAGCCGCCACGGTCGAGCACCTCGTCCGCGAGTCTCTTCGGCTGGCCCCGCCGGCCTGGCTCGTCGTCCGTGAGATCGCGGAAGCCGATGCGGCACCGGATTCCCTCGGTGGTGACGCCCTCCGGGGGGTGCGCTCGATCGCGGTGTGCGTCTATCTCGCGCAGCGTGATCCCGCGGTGTGGAGCGCGCCGGACGTCTGGGACCCGAGCCGCTGGGACGGGCGCACCCGCAACACCCTGGGCTTCCTGCCGTTCGGGGCCGGCGAGGAGCGGTGCTTCGGACGAGGTCTCTCGTACGACCTCCTGGTGCAGGTCGTCGGCGCGCTGCGCGAGCGTCTCGACCAGCTCACGATCACGCGCGAGTCGGCGCTGCGACCGGGGCCGTTGTTCGGGCTCGCGGACTTCGACACCGCTCTGCGCCGGTGATCGGGCCGCACGGACCCGCCCCGGTGGAGATCGGTCCGGTCGGGCACCGCGCGCGCGAGGCGTGGGCCTTCAGCGCCCAGCTGCACGGTGGAGCCGTCGACGACGAGGTGTGGGCGATGCATCGCCGGGGAATGTGCACCGCGACGTCGTTGCTCGCCCGGAGCGCCGGTGCCGTGGTCGGGACGATCCTGGCCTACCCGAGCGCAGTCGTCGCGACCAAGCGGGACCTCGTGGGGACGCTCCTCACCGGACTCGCGGTGGCCCCGTGCTGGCGGGGGCGCGGACTCGCCTCGCTCCTCGTGCGCACGGTGACGGACGCCTGCGCTCGAGACGGAGGCGACGTGACATTCGGCTGGTTCGGCTCCAGGTCGCTCGCGGAGCGGGCCGGGTACGGGCACGCCGCATCCTACGTCGGTGGCCGTGTCGCGGTGGTCGGCGGTTCCACCTCGCACGGGCCCGCATCCCTCCGCGTCTGCCCGTACGTGCCGGGCGCCGGCCCGGTGGGAGGTGTCGGGCGGGATCGCTGGCTCGCTGTACCCACCGAAGCCTCGGAGTCCGCACAGTTCTTCGACTACGGCGGGCTCAGCCCGCTCCTGCTCCGGGTGGTGCGGCGAGCGGGAGCCCGCTACCCGTACGCGATCCTCTCGACGTCGGAGCGACGACGGGAGGACGTCATCGAGGTGGTTCGCGGCGGGAGCCCCGAAGCGCGGCTCGATCTGATCCGGGAGACGGTCCGGCACCTCGGGGTCCGGCGGGTCGGCCACCTTCCTCGGGACGAGGCCGACGCTCTCGGCGGGTTCGAGGCCGAGCACGCGGTCGAGCTGTTCGTGCGCGTCCACTCGCGCCGTGCAACGTCCCTCGTCAGGTTGTCTCCGGAGGTCGACCTGGCGTGACCCGACGAGGTGACCGGACGCCGGTCAGCGGCGGGCGGTGTCGAGTGCGTGCGCCCGGTCCGGTCCACCGCTGACGTCGGGGGCCGCGCGTCCCGGCACGACCCCGCGCCGCCGCAGCACCGCCCACGCCGCGCCGAGCACCGCGAACCACACCGGCAGCACCAGCAGCGCCACGCGCGTCTCGGGCTCGAGCGCGAGCACCACCACCATCGAGGCGAAGAACGCCAGCACCACCACGGCCATCACGCGCCCGCCCGGCATCGGGAACCGGGACGCGGCGTGCAGCTCGGGCGACCGGCGGCGGTACGCCAGGTAGGACAGCAGGATGACGGTCCACACGACGAGGAACAGCAGCGTCGCCACCGTGGTGACGAGCGTGAACGCCTCGATCACCGAGCGCCCCGCGTACAGCAGGGCGACGCCGGGCAGCAGGCACGCGCAGGAGAACACCAGCCCGCGCGACGGCACGTGCCGCGACGACAGCCGCGCGAACGGCGCGGGGGCCTCGCGGTCCTCGGCCAGGCCGTAGAGCATCCGCGACGTCGAGAAGATGCCGCTGTTGGCCGAGGACGCCGCCGAGGTCAGGACGACGAGGTTGATGACGCCCGCGGCGGCGGGCAGCCCGGCCAGGGCGAACATCGCGACGAACGGGCTCTCCGCCGGGTCGATGCTGCGCCACGGGGTGACCGCCATGATGACCACGAGCGCGCCCAGGTAGAACAGCAGCACCCGCACCGGGATCGCGTTGATCGCGCGCGGCAGCGTCGTCTCGGGGTCGCGGGTCTCGGCGGCGGTGGTGCCGACGAGCTCGATGCCGACGAACGCGAAGATCGCGATCTGGAACCCCGCGAGGAACCCGGTCAGCCCGTGCGGGAAGAAGCCGCCGTCGGCGTACAGGTGCGTCAGCGACGCGGTCGCGCCGTCCGCGCCCTGGAAGGCGGTCGCGATCATGACGACGCCCGTGACGATCAGCGCGACGATCGCCACGATCTTCACGATGGCGAACCAGAACTCCAGCTCGCCGAACAGGCGCACCGCGACGAGGTTCAGCGCCAGCAGCAGGACGACCAGGCCGAGCGCGGGCAGCCACCGCGGCAGGTCCGGCGCCCAGAACGCCACGTATCCCGACACGGCGACGACGTCGGCGATGCCGGTGACGATCCAGCAGAACCAGTACGTCCACCCGGTGACGAACCCGGCCCAGGGCCCGAGGATGTCGGCCGCCATGTCCCGGAACGACTTGTACTCCAGGTTGGACAGCAGCATCTCGCCCATGGCGCGCATGACGAAGAACAGCATGAACCCGATCACGGCGTACACCAGCAGCACCGACGGGCCGGCCAGCGAGATCGTGCGACCCGAGCCGAGGAACAGCCCGGTCCCGATGGCCCCGCCGATGGCGATGAGCTGGATGTGCCGGTTGCTCAGTCCGCGCTGCAGGTGGTCGTCCTGCGCGCCGGCCGGGGGCTCGGGGGTGGTGCGGTCAGGCACGTGCGTCCTCTCGGATCCGGGTCGGGGTGGCCCGGACCGTACCCCCGTCCGGGTGGTCCGCGGGTCAGCGTCCGTAGGGCGGGAGCGGCTTCTCCGCGAGATCACGGATCCACTGCGGTGTCTCCTCGCCGAGGCTCTCGTCGACCGCCACGCGTGCCGCCGCCATCGCCTGCTGCACCTCGGGCGTCCGCAGGATCGCCGCGCGCCGTCTCCTGCGCTCCTGGATCTCCAGGTCGTACTTGTCCACCGGGAACCTCTTCCTCGTCCTCGTCGCCTCCGGTCGGACCCCCGAGGCCATCTTCGAGGGTGGGGTGGGCCGTGGCCAGCCCCACGTCGTTCATGGCCTGGATCAGCTTCCGCTCGTCGTCCCCGGCCAGGGCGCTGCGGGTCAGGTGGTGCACGGCGGCGTAACCCCGCCGCACCAGGTCCTCGTCGTCGGGGAAGGTCAGCTCCAGGGCCCACCGGGCCCGCTGCCACCACTGCTCCCGCTGGTCCGCCCGGTCGCGCTGCCGCACTGTCGCCACGCCCACGACCAGCGCGACGAGCGCTGCCGCGCCCGTGGCCACGGGCCCGAGCAGCGACAGCGTGGCGAGCCAGCCGGTCTGGGTCATGCCGCGACGCTAGGCCGAGCCGCGTCGGGCTGGCAGCGACCCCGGGTCCGGCCTGGGGACCGTGCACGCCCCACCCGCCTGTGGACGGCTCGCCGCCCGCGGGGTCAGGGGGTTCCCCGCAGGGGTCAGCCCTCGACGGCCTCCGCCAGCGCCATCCACCGCTCCTCGACCTCGGCGACCTCGGCCTCGCGCGCGTGCTTCTCCTCGCCGAGGGCGGTGAGGCCGCCGTAGTCGGCGGGGTCGTGCTCGGCCATCTTCGTGTCGAGCGCCTCGATCTGCCCGGTGATCTTGGCGATCTTCCGCTCGAGGGCGCCGAGCTCCTTCTTGGCGGCGCGCAGCTCGGCGCCGTCGAGCCCGGTCCCGGCCGCGCCAGCACCGCTCCCGGTGGCCTCGGTCGGCGATCCGGTCGTGACGGCGCCGCCGGTGGCCTTCTGCCGCTCGCGCAGCCGCAGGTACTCGTCCACGCCGCCGGGCACGTGCCGCAGGTGCCCGTCGAGGACGGCGTACTGCTGGTCGGTCACGCGCTCCAGCAGATAGCGGTCGTGGGAGACGACGAGCAGGGTGCCGGGCCAGGTGTCGAGCAGGTCCTCCATGGCGGCGAGCATGTCGGTGTCGAGGTCGTTGGACGGCTCGTCGAGGACGAGGACGTTCGGCTCGTCGAGGAGGATGAGCAGCAGCTGGAGGCGGCGGCGCTGCCCGCCGGAGAGGTCCTTGACGGGGGTCTGCAGCTGCACGGCGGTGAAGCCGAGGCGCTCGAGCAGCTGGCCGGGGGTCATCTCCTTGCCGCCGGCGACGTAGGACGTGCGGTAGCGGGCGATGACGTCGGTGACGCGCTGGTCCGCGATGTCCGCGAGCTCGGCCAGCTCCTGGGTCAGCGTCGCGACCCGGATCGTCTTGCCGCGCTTGACCCGCCCGGTGGTGGCGGTGACCTCGCCGGTGACGAGGCCGAGCAGGGTGGACTTCCCGGCGCCGTTCACGCCGAGGATCCCGGTGCGCTCGCCGGGGGCGATGCGCCAGGTGACGCCGTGCAGCACCTGGTGGTCGCCGTAGGACACGGAGACGTCCTCGATGTCCACGACGTCTTTGCCGAGGCGCGCGGTGGCCATCTGGGAGAGCTCGACGCTGTTGCGCGGCGGCGGCACGTCCTCGATGAGCTGGTTCGCGGCCTCGATGCGGAACTTCGGCTTGGAGGTGCGGGCCGGGGCGCCGCGCCGCAGCCAGGCGAGCTCCTTGCGCATGAGGTTCTGCCGCTTGGCCTCGGTGGCGGCGGCCATCCGGTCGCGCTCGACGCGCTGCAGGACGTACGCGGCGTACCCGCCCTCGAAGGGCTCGACGATGCCGTCGTGCACCTCCCAGGTCGCGGTGCAGACCTCGTCGAGGAACCACCGGTCGTGGGTGACGACCAGCAGCCCGCCGGCGTTCGCGGACCAGCGGCGCTGCAGGTGCCGGGCGAGCCAGGTGACGGCCTCGACGTCGAGGTGGTTGGTGGGCTCGTCGAGCATGAGGACGTCGTCGTCCCCGGCGAGCAGCGCGGCGAGCGCGACGCGACGGCGCTGCCCGCCGGAGAGGTCGGCGACGGACTTGTCCCACGGCAGGTCGCCGACGAGCCCCGCGACGACGTCCCGGACCTTCGGGTCGCCCGCCCACTCGTGCTCGGCGCGGTCGCCGACGACCGCGGTGCCGACGGTCAGCGACGGGTCGAGGGTGTCGGACTGGTCGAGCACGCCGATGCGGACGCCGCCGCGCACGGTGACCCGGCCGCCGTCGGGGGTGAGGCGCCCGGCCAGGAGCGCGAGCAGCGAGGACTTGCCGTCGCCGTTGCGACCCACGATGCCGACCCGGTCGCCCTCGTTGAGGCCCACGGTCACCCCGCCGAAGACGGTCTTGGTGGGGAAGGACAGGTGCAGCGACTCGCCGCCGAGCAGGTGGGCCATCCCACCAGCGTAGGCGGCGGCAGGCCCGCGACCGGACGTCGTCAAACCGGTTGGCCGGATCGTCAAACCGCTTTTACGGTCGCAGGACATCAGCACGAGGGAGTGAGGATGAGCCGACCGACGATCTCCGACGTCGCCCGCGCCGCGGGGGTGACCAAGGCCACCGTGTCCCACGCGTACAGCGGCCACCGCCCCATCTCGGCGGCGACGAAGGCGCGCGTCTTCGCGGCGGCCGACGCGCTGCGCTGGGTGCCGAGCAGCAGCGCCCGGGCGCTCGCGGCCCGCCGCGCCAACGCGATCGGGGTCGTGCTGCGCCGCGACCCGGCGATCCTGGCGTCGGACACCTTCTTCCCGGCGTTCATCGCGGGCGTCGAGCAGACCCTCGCGGAGCGCGAGGTGGCGCTCGTGCTGCAGGTGGTGGGCAGCCGGGGCGCGGAGGAGCGGGCTTACCAGGCGATGGCCGCCGGGCGCGCCGACGGGGTGGTCGTCCTGGACCTGCACCGCGCCGACTGGCGGGTGCCGTTCCTGGCCGGGCTCGGGCTGCCCGCCGTGCTGCTCGGCGCGTACGAGGGCGAGACCCGGCTGTCGTGCGTGCGCACCGACGACGCCGCCCCGGTGCGGGACCTGGTCGCGCACCTGCGTGAGCGCGGGCACACCCGGATCGCGCACGTCGCCGGGCCGCTCGACTACGTGCACTCGTACGCCCGGGCCCGCGCGTACGTGCGGGCCGTGGGCTCGAGGGCGCTGCTGCGCGAGGGCGACTTCACGGCGGGCAGCGGACGGGCCCTGACCGCGGACCTGCTGGCGCTGCGGGACCGGCCCACGGCGATCCTGTTCGCGAACGACACCATGGCGATCGCGGGCACCTCGTACGCCCAGAGCCGCGGGCTGCGCGTGCCCGAGGACCTGGCGGTCGCCGGGTTCGACGACGACCACCTGTCGGCGCACCTGAGCCCGCCGCTGACGTCCGTGTCCACCGACCCGGCCCGGCGCGGCCGGGTCGCCACCGCGCGGCTGCTCGCGGACGTCGCCGGGGACGACCCGCGCGACGTCGCCGTCGACTGCACCGCCCTGCGGCTGCGGGCCAGCACCGACGCCCCCGCACCCGCGACCGCACGACGCACCACCCCCGCCCCCGAGCTCGAGGAGGAGTTCCGATGAGGTACACCCGCACCGCCGCCCTGGTGGGCGCCGTCGCCCTCGCCACCACCGCGTGCTCGGGAGGTGGCGACTCCGGCGGCGGCGAGGCCGGCGCCGCGACCGGGCCGATCACCGTCTGGCTGTCCAACAACGAGCAGGAGGTGGGCTGGGGCCAGGACGTCGTGGACGCCTGGAACGCCGAGCACCCCGACGAGCAGGTGACCGCGCAGGAGATCCCCGCGGGGTCGTCGTCCGAGGAGGCCATCACCGCCGCGATCACCGCGGGCACGGCGCCCTGCCTGGTCTACAACATCTCCAGCGCCGCGGTGCCCGGCTGGGTGCGGCAGGGCGGCCTGGTCGACCTGGCGACGTTCGACGGCGGAGCCGACTACCTGGCCGAGCGCGGCGGGGACGCGGTCGAGCAGTACCAGACCGACGGCGGCTCCTACCAGCTGCCCTGGAAGTCGAACCCGGTGATGGTCATGTACAACAAGGCGTTGTTCGCGCAGGCCGGGCTGGACCCGGAGGACCCGGGGATGGCGACGTTCGACGACTTCCTCGCGGGCGCGCAGCAGATCGTGGACTCCGGGGCGGCGCCGAGCGCGATCTGGCCGTCGCCGACCAACGACTTCTACCAGCCGTGGTTCGACTTCTACCCGACCTACCTGGCCGAGACCGACGGCACGCTGCTGGTCGAGGACGGGAAGGCGACGTTCGACGACGAGGCGGGCAAGGCGGTCGCAGACTTCTGGGCGTCGATCTACTCCCAGGGCCTCGCCCCGCAGGAGGAGTCGACGGACGACGCCATGGCGACCGGGCAGACCGCGATGCAGATGGCGGGCCCGTGGGCCATCGCGTCCTACGGCGACAGCGTGGACGTCGGCTTCATGCCCGTGCCGACCTCGGACGGCCGCGCCGACGTGACGACGTTCGCGGACTCGAAGAACGTCTCGATGTTCACGGCGTGCGAGAACCAGGGCACCGCGTGGGAGTTCCTCAAGTTCTCGACCAGCGAGCAGAACGACGGCGCGCTGCTGGAGGCCACCGGCCAGATGCCGCTGCGCCAGGACCTCGCGACGACGTACCCGGACTACTTCGCGGCGAACCCGGACTACGAGGTGTTCGCCGACCAGGCCGGCCGCACCGGTGACGTGCCGAGCATCCCGAGCTCGATCGAGGCGTGGCAGGCGTTCCGCGAGGCGTACTCGTCCGCGGTGATCTTCGGCAGCACGACCACCGACGAGTTCCTGTCCACCGCCGCGCAGCAGATCGACGACCTGGTCGGGGGCTGACGGTGACCGCCGTCAGCACCGGCACCCCGGGCCGGGAGCGGGGCCGCACCCCGGCTCCCGCCCCGGCCCGGCGGGGTCGCCGCCGCTGGTGGGGCGGGCAGCCGGTCGGCACCCTGCTCGCCGCGCCGTACCTGGTGTTCGTGCTCGTCGTGTTCGCCTACCCGCTCGGGTTCGCGGGGTACATGTCGCTGCACGACTACTTCTTCACCGCGCCCGGGGTGGACGTGCCGAAGCCGTTCGTGGGGTTCGACAACTTCGCGGCCGTGCTGACCGACCCGCAGGTGCTGCGCTCGTTTCGGAACACCGCGGTGTTCCTGGTCATCAACGTGCCGCTGACGGTGGTGCTCGCGCTCGTGCTGGCGTCGGCGCTGAACGCCGGGATCCGGTGGGCGTCGGTCTACCGGGTGGCGTACTACGTGCCGTACCTGACGGCGAGCGTCTCGCTGGTCGGCGTGTGGATGCTGCTGTTCTCGTCGAACGGCCTGGTGAACGCGGTCCTCGGGCCGCTGGCGCCCGACCCGTCGTGGCTGGTGAACAAGGGCCTGGCGATGCCGACCATCGCGCTGTACGTGACGTGGAAGCAGCTCGGCTTCTACGTCCTGCTGTACCTCGCGGCGCTGCAGAACGTCCCGCGCGAGCTGCACGAGTCCGCCGAGACCGACGGCGCCAACGGGTTCCAGCGGTTCCTCAACGTGACGGTGCCCGGGGTGCGCGGGGCGACGACGCTCGTGCTGGTCCTGGCGATCATCACCGGCACCAACCTGTTCACGGAGCCGTACCTGCTGACCAGCGGTGGCGGCCCCGACGGGGCGTCCGTGACGCCCGTGCTGCTCATCTACCAGCGTGGCATCCAGCAGCAGAACCCCGACACGGCGGCGGCGATCGGCATGCTGCTCGTCATCGTCGTGGGCCTGCTGTCCCTGGCCGCCCAGCGCCTGAACCGGGAGCGATGATGCGACGACGACGCGGCGGCACCCTGGTCCGCCACCTGCTGCTCGCGGGCGCGGCCCTGGTGTTCGCGTTCCCGTTCTTCTTCATGGTGGTCGGGGCGTTCCAGGAGAACCCCACCAACACCCCCGACCGGCTGCTGCCGACCGACGGGTGGACGACGGAGAACTTCACGCGGATCGACTCGCGGATCGACCTGGTCGGCTCGCTGGTCAACTCGCTGATCATGACCGCGGGCGTCCTGCTCGGCACCGTCGTGCTCGGCACGCTCGCCGGGTACGCGGTCGCGCGGCTGCGGTTCCCGGGGCGGCGGCTCACCTGGGGGCTCATGCTGCTGGTGCAGATGGTGCCGTTCCAGCTGCTGATGATCCCGCTCTACGTCCAGATCACCCGCGGCTACGGGCTCGGGGACACGTACCTCGGCATGATCCTGCCGTTCGCGATCAACACCACGGCGGTGTTCATCTTCGCCCAGTTCTTCCGGGCGCTGCCGCAGGAGATGTTCGAGGCGGCGCGGATCGACGGGGCGGGCGAGCTGCGCATCCTGCGGTCGATCGCGCTGCCGCTGGTGCGGCCCGCGCTCGCCACCGTCGTGCTGGTGACGTTCATCGGCCCGTGGAACGAGTTCCTGTGGCCGTTCCTCATCACCAAGGACGCGTCGCTGCAGCCGCTCGCCGTGTCCCTCGCGAACTACATCTCCAACGTGGCCCAGTCCACCGCCAACCCGAACGGCGCGATCCTCGCGGGCGCCTGCGCGCTCGCGTTCCCGGTGGTCGTCCTGTTCTGCCTGTTCCAGCGGTACTTCCGCGCCACCGACCTCGGCTCCGCCGTGAAGGGCTGACCCATGCCAGCGACCACCCTGTTCACCGACGCCGCGTTCCCGCTCGGCCCGTTCGTGCCCTACGCGGGCAACCCGATCCTGCGCCCGCGCGGCGGGTCGTGGGAGTCCGCCAACCTCTACAACCCCGCGGCGCTCGTCGTCGACGACGAGGTCGTGCTGCTGTACCGGGCGCACGCCGACGACATCGTGTCGCACATCGGCCTGGCGCGGAGCAGCGACGGCTACCACTTCGAGCGCGAGGCCGAGCCGATCTTCTCCCCGCAGGAGGACTACGAGCGGTACGGCGTGGAGGACCCGCGCATCGCCTGCATCGACGGGACCTACTACCTGACGTACACGGGCTGGGACCGGAAGGCGGCGCGGCTGTGCCTGGCGACGTCGACCGACCTGCGCACCTGGACCCGGCACGGCCCGCTGTTCCCCGGGTTCGACACCTTCGCCACCGTCGACCCGCGCGGCCACGAGTGGTCCAAGGCCGGGGTCATCGTCCCCGTGCCGATGCAGGGCCGGTGGTGGATGTACTTCGGCGAGGGCGGCTTGTACTGGGCGACCAGCGACGACCTGATCCACTGGACGCCCGGCACGCCCGACACCGAGCCGATGTACGCGCCGACCCCCGGGTCGTTCGACGCGGACCTGGTCGAGATCGGCACGTCGCCCGTGCTCACGGCGAACGGCCTGCTGGTCATGCTCACCAACGGCGCGACGCGCACCGTGCACGACGACGGCACGGTCGACGTCGACTACCGGTGCGGGCAGATCGCGATCGACCCCGACGAGCCGACCCGGGTGCTCGCCCGGCTGCAGGAGCCGTGGCTGCGGCCGCAGACCTTCGAGGACCTCAACGGCCTGGTGTCCAACGTGACGTTCGTCGAGGGGCTGGTCCAGTTCCACGGGACGTGGTTCGCCTACTACGGCCAGTCCGACACCACCCTCGCGGTCGCGGTCCACGACCCCGCCCGCCCCTGGGGCAGCACGCTGCGCCCCTGAGCCCCGCGCACCACCCCGGACGGACAACCCGGAGGACGAGACGATGACGACTCGACGCACCTTCCTGACCGCCTGCGCCGCCGTGCCCGCCGCCCTCGTGGCGACCGGGTCCGGGGCCGGTGCGGCGACCCTGCCCCGGCCCGCCGGCGGGGGAGGGGGCGGAGGAGGCGGCACCCCCGCGCCGCTCACCAACCTCGCGCACCTGCGGTTCCTGCTGGACACCGTGCCGCTGCCCGCCGTCGCGACGCACACCACCCACCGGCTCGCGCAGGAGCCCACCGCCCTGGCCCCGTGGACCTACGCCGACGCGGACGCCGCCGCGCCCGGCGGGTTCCGGCGGGTCGGCGGCGGCACCCTCGACCCCGCCACCGGGCACTGGTCGCAGGGCGCGTACAACACCGACGACATCGCCCGGTGCGCGGTCGTCCTGCTGCGGCACTGGCGGTCCACCGGGGACGCCACCAGCCGGGAGCAGGCGTACCAGACGCTCCGTGCCCTGACCTACCTGCAGGTCGACTCGGGCCCGGACGCCGGGCGGGTCGTGCTGTGGCAGCAGCCCGACGGCGCGCTGAACCGCAGCGCCGAGCCCGTCGAGCTGCCCGACCCGTCCGACTCCGCCGAGTCGTACTGGTTGGCCCGTACGGTGTGGGCGCTCGGCGAGGGGTACGCGGCCTTCGCCGCCGAGGGGCAGCGGTCGGCCGCCTTCGCGCAGTTCCTCGTGGACCGGCTGCACCTCGCCGTCGGGGCGCTGGAGCGCGAGTCGCTGTCCCGGTACGGGCAGCGGGTGCGCAGCGACGGGGTCGACCTGCCCGCGTGGCTGATCGCCGGGGGCGCGGACGCCACCGCCGAGGCCGTCCTCGGGCTCGTCGCCGCCGTGCGCGTCCGGCCCCGCGACCACCGGCTGACCCGTGCCCTCGACCGGTACGCGGAGGGCGTCGCCGCGATGGGCAGCACCGAGGTGCGGCGCTGGCCGTTCGGGGCGGTGCTGCCGTGGACCGGGTCGATCGGGTTCTGGCACGCGTGGGGCGCGGCCGCCCCCGAGGCGCTCGCGGCCGCCGGGGCGCTGCGCCGCCAGCGGTCCTGGCGCCGGGTCGCGCTCGCC
>NZ_RFFI01000037.1 GCF_003696205.1 Cellulomonas triticagri | reverse complement strand
GACCTCCCCGCCGCGCGGGCCCTCGCCGCGGCGCACGGGCTGCCGGTCACGCGCGAGCTGTGGCAGATGGCCCTCGACCCGCTGACCCCGCCGGCCGCGCCGCCGCGCGCGCTCCCGGACGGCGTCGTCGTGCGCGCGTTCGAGCCCGGCCGGGACGAGGACGCGTGGGTCGCCCTGAACGCCCGGGCGTTCGCGTCCCACCCCGAGCAGGGCCGCCTCACGCGGGCCGACCTCGCGGACCGGATGGCCGAGGACTGGTTCGACCCGGCGGGGCTGCTGCTCGCGGAGCAGGACGGGCGGCTGCTGGCGTCCGGCTGGACGAAGGTGCCCGCCCCCGCGCCGGGCGCCCCCCTGGAGGGCGAGGTGTACGCCCTGGGCGTGGACCCCGACGCGCAGGGCCGCGGGCTCGGCGCCGCGCTGACCGCCCGGATGCTCGCCCACCTCGCGGACCGGGGCGTCGCCCGGGTCGTGCTGTACACCGAGGGCGACAACCACCCGGCGATCCGGGTGTACCGCGCGGCGGGCTTCGAGCGGTCCGCCGTGGACGTCGTGCACCGCCTGACCTGACCCCGCCGGCTGCTGCCCGCACCCGCGGGTCAGGTCTCGGTCACCCACGAGACACGTCCGGGTGCCAGGATGTGGCGATGAGCGACGCGACCTCTTCCGACGGCACCACCCCGGCCCGGCCGCGCCGGGCCACGACGTCGACCTCCGGCCGGTCGGCCACGACGACGCGGCGCACGACCCGCGCGTCCGCCACCGCCGCCGAGGAGCCGACGACGACCGCTCCCGTCCCCGCGTCGGCGCCGCGCACCCGGCCGCTGGCCCCGGAGCTCGCCGCGCACATCGCGGAGCACATCGCCCCCGGCGACGCCGAGAACGAGGTCGTCGAGGCCGAGCCGCTGCCCGCCGACCGGTTCCTGGACCGGGAGATCAGCTGGCTCGCGTTCAACGAGCGGGTCCTCCAGCTCGCCGAGGACCCGACGCAGCCGCTGCTGGAGCGCGTCCGCTACCTGGCGATCTTCGCGTCCAACCTGGACGAGTTCTTCATGGTCCGGGTCGCGGGCCTCAAGCGGCGCATCGCGACGGGCCTGGCCGTCACGGCCGCGTCCGGCCTCAGCCCGCGCCAGGTGCTCGAGGCGATCAGCGTGCGCGCGCACGACCTGTCCGCCCGGCACGCCCGCGTGTTCGCGGACGAGCTGCAGCCCGAGCTCGCGTCCCAGGGCATCACGCTCGTGCGCTGGGAGGAGCTCGGCGAGGCCGAGCAGGACCGGCTGCGCAAGTACTTCCGCAAGCAGATCTTCCCCGTGCTCACCCCGCTCGCGGTGGACCCGGCGCACCCGTTCCCGTACATCTCCGGCCTGTCGCTCAACCTGGCCGTGGTGGTCGTGAACCCGGCGACCGGCAAGGAGCACTTCGCGCGCGTCAAGGTGCCGCCGCTGCTGCCCCGGTACATCGCGGTGGACGGCCGCGGGCGGCCGAGCGCGGCGACGTCGCAGGCGCCGACCGACCAGGGGCCGATGTCGTTCGTCCCGGTCGAGGACGTCATCGCCCAGCACCTCGACCAGCTGTTCCCCGGCATGGAGGTGCGCGAGCACCACACCTTCCGCGTCACCCGCAACGAGGACGTGGAGGTCGAGGAGGACGACGCCGAGAACCTGCTCCAGGCGATGGAGAAGGAGCTGCTGCGCCGCAAGTTCGGCCCGCCGGTGCGCCTGGAGATCGCGGACTCGATCACGCCGCGCATCCGCCAGCTGCTGGTGCGCGAGCTCGACGTCATCGAGGACGAGGTCTACGAGCTGCCCGCGCCGCTGGACCACACGGGCCTGAACGTCATCGCCGACCTGGACCGCGCGGACCTGCAGTACCCGCGGTTCGTGCCGACGACCCACCGGTTCCTCGCCGAGGTGGAGAGCGCGACGCCGACGGACGTGTTCGCCGCGATCCGCGCGCGCGACATCCTGCTGCACCACCCGTACGACTCGTTCTCGACGTCGGTGCAGACCTTCCTGGAGCAGGCCGCGCACGACCCGAAGGTCCTCGCGATCAAGCAGACGCTCTACCGCACGTCGGGCGACTCCCCCATCGTGGACGCCCTGATCGACGCCGCCGAGGCGGGCAAGCAGGTGCTCGCCCTGGTGGAGATCAAGGCGCGGTTCGACGAGCAGGCCAACATCGAGTGGGCCCGCAAGCTCGAGCAGGCGGGCGTGCACGTCGTCTACGGCATCGTCGGCCTGAAGACGCACGCCAAGCTCTCGCTGGTGGTCCGGCAGGAGTCGGACGGCCTGCGGCGCTACTGCCACGTCGGCACCGGCAACTACAACCCGAAGACGGCGCGCATCTACACCGACCTCGGGCTGCTGACCTGCGACCCCGACGTCGGGCAGGACCTCACGCGGCTGTTCAACCAGCTGTCCGGGTACGCCCCGAAGTCGCGGTTCCACCGGCTGCTGGTCGCGCCGCGCTCCGTGCGCTCGGGCCTGGTCGCCCGGATCGACCGCGAGGCGCAGGCCGCGCGCGAGGGCCGGCCGTCGTGGATCAAGATCAAGGTCAACTCGATGGTCGACGAGGAGACGATCGACGCCCTGTACCGCGCCTCCCAGGCGGGCGTGCCGGTCGACCTGTGCGTCCGCGGCATCTGCGCCGTCCGCCCCGGGGTGCCGGGGCTGTCCGAGACCATCCGGGTGCGCTCGATCCTCGGCCGGTTCCTGGAGCACGCGCGGATCTTCGCGTTCGCCGCCGACGAGGGCGTGACCAAGGAGGTCGCGGACGCCGGGCGCGACGACACCGGCGACCGGCTGCCCGGCCCCGAGGTCTACATCGGCTCGGCCGACCTCATGCACCGCAACCTGGACCGCCGGGTCGAGGCCCTGGTGCGGCTGGCCGACCCCGACCAGGTGGCCGAGCTGGTCGACCTCATGGACACCTCGATGTCCGACACCACCTCGTCCTGGCACCTCGGGCCGGACGGCGTGTGGACGCGGCACGCCCAGGGCGACGAGGGCCCGCTGCGCGACCTGCAGTCGGCGCTGATCTACCGCCAGCGCCGGCAGCGGGGCGCGACCCGGTGAGCACCGACACCGCCGCGCGCACCGTCGTCGAGGCGGCGGGCGCCCTGGTCTGGCGGGTCCGCCAGGGCCGCCTGCAGGTGCTGCTGGTGCACCGGCCCCGGTACAAGGACTGGTCCTGGCCCAAGGGCAAGCTCGAGCCCGGCGAGCACGTCATCACGGCGGCCGTGCGCGAGGTCGAGGAGGAGGTCGGTCTGGAGGTCGTCCTCGGCCGCCCGCTGCCGGGCCTGGAGTACACGCTGTCCGACGGCCGCCCCAAGCGGGTGCACTACTGGGCGGCGCAGGTCGCGGGCCGCCCCGACCGGCCCGCCGTGCACGCCCGGCCGCCCGCCGCGCGCGCCTCGACGGACGAGATCGACGAGACCCGCTGGATGGACGTCGAGGAGGCCGAGCGCCGCCTGAGCCGGGAGGCCGACAAGGACCCCCTCGCCGCCCTCGTCACCGCGCACGCCAAGGGCCGCCTGGACACCCGGGCGGTGGTCGTCGTGCGGCACGGCCGCGCCCGCCGCCGTGCGACCTGGGACCACGGCGAGGCCACCCGCCCGCTGACGGACACCGGCACGCGCCAGGCGCGGGCGCTGGTGCCGCTGCTCTCGGCGTTCGGGGTGGCGCAGGTGGTGACGAGCCCGTGGGCCCGCTGCCGCGACACCGTCGCCCCGTACACCACCGCCGCGGGCCTGGAGCCCATCGACGACGAGCCGCTGACCGAGGCCCGGCACGAGGAGGGTCCGGAGCACGCCGCCGCGACCGTCGCGGAGCTGCTGCGCACCGGGACCGACCTGGCGCTGTGCACGCACCGCCCGGTGCTGCCGACCGTGCTCGACGTGATCACGCAGTACACCCGGGCGCGCGTCCGGCCCGACCTGCCGGAGTCCGACCCGTTCCTCAAGCCCGGGCAGATCCTGGTCTGCCACGTCACCGGCGCGCCGGGCGACCCCTGCGTCGAGGCCGTGGAGACCCACACGCCGCTGCCCTGAGCGGGTGCGGGGCGCGCGGCTAGCGCCCGCTGCCGGCGAGGGTGGTGTCGACCTCGGCACCGCGGGTCATGACGATGCAGCGCACCGAGCGGTCGCCCTGGTCCCAGGTGTCCTCGGTGGGGTGCAGGAACGTCACCTCGAGGTCGGTGCCGTCGTAGGCGCGGCCGACGAAGTCCACGAACTGGTCGGCGCAGAACTCCTGGGCGTGCACGGCGACGTCGTCGCGGTCCTCGGCGCCGAGGACCTCGGTCTGCGCGTACACCTCGCCGTCGTGCGGCTCGTCGCAGCGCACGGTCCGCAGGGTCTCCTCGTCGGCGGCCGCGGACAGCAGCCCGTCCATGTCCAGGCAGTCTCCGGCCTGGATCGCGGGGACGTAGGGGCGGGCCGGCACGGTGGTCGCGGTGCCCGCGGCCGGGCCCTCGGAGGCGTCGGCGGAGGTGCAGGCGCCGAGCGCGAGGAGCACCGTCCCGGCGAGCACCGTCGACGCGACGGCGGACCAGCGGGGGACCAGGCTCTTCGGACTCACGGGGCACGAGCCAACCCGACAAATCGGGCAGTGTCCAGTCGCCCGCCCGGGGGCGGCCCCGGGCGGGCGACCGGACGCCGTCCTCAGAGGCCGGTGCCCCGCATGCTCCCGGTGACGGGCTCGTCCATGGCGATGCCGATGCACTGGATGCCCCGGTCGCCCATGCTCCAGGACTGCTCCTGGGGGTACAGGTAGTAGATCTCGACGCGCGACGTCTCGTACGCCTGGCCGACGAAGGGCTCGAACTCGTCGTAGCAGAACTGCTCGACCTGCGTCATGAGGTCGGCCGGGATCTTCTCGCCCTCGAGCTCCTTCTCCGCGTACACCTCGCCGTCGTGCGGCTGGTCGCAGGGCACGGTCGGCAGGGTCTCGACCTCGGTCTCGACCGTCGAGGTGGTGTTCTCGCCGCTCATGTCGAGGCAGTCGCCCACGGCGATATCGAAGACGGTGGCCTCGGCGGAGGCGGTGATCTCGCCGGTGGCCTCGTCGCGCTGGGCGGGCTTCGTGGTGCCGCACGCGGCGAGGGACAGGGCGGTCGCGCCGGCGAGCACAACGGCCGCACAGCGGGTCATCAGGTTCTTCGCAGTCACGAGGGATGAGCAAACCGGACATACAGGATCGTTGTCCAGGGCAACGCCCGTTCGGGAACGTTCGGAGGGCAGAAGCCGCCCGAACGGCCCAGCGGCTCCCGTCAGACGAACGTGCGCAGCACCAGGTAGACCACGGCTCCCACGAGCGCCGCCGCCGGGATGGTCAGCACCCACGCGGCGCCGATGCTCTTCGCGACGCCCCAGCGCACCGCCGACAGCCGCTTGGTGGCGCCGACACCCATGATCGCCGAGGTGATCGTGTGCGTGGTCGACACCGGCGCGTGCAGCCAGTACGCGTTGACGTACAGCACCACGGCCGACACGGACTCCGCGACGAAGCCGCGCGCCGGGTCCAGCTCGATGATCTTGCGGCCCAGCGTGCGCATGATGCGCCACCCGCCCGAGTACGTGCCCAGCGAGATGGCCGTGGCGGCGGCGAGCTTGACCCACAGCGGGATGCTGTCGCCGTCGTGGAAGCCGCCGGCGACCAGCGCGAGCACGATGACACCCATCGTCTTCTGCGCGTCCTGCAGGCCGTGCCCCAGCGCCATCGCCGCCGCGGACGCCGTCTGCGCGATCCGGAACCGCCGCTGCGCGGGCGCGGGCGACGCCTTCCGGACCAGCCAGAGCACCCCGACCATGACGCCGTACGCGAGCCCGAAGCCCACCAGCGGCGAGATCACCATCGGGAGCACGACCTTCTCCAGGATCGCGTCCCAGTGCACCGTGATGCTGGAGGCGACGCCGACGCCGGCGAGCCCGCCGATCAGCGCGTGCGTCGACGACGACGGCAGGCCGAACCACCAGGTGATGAGGTTCCAGGTGATCGCGCCGATCAGCGCCGACAGGACGATGACCAGACCCTCGTGGGACCCCACGTCGCCGATCTGGATGATGTCGTGCGCGATGGTCGTCGCGACGTGCGTGCCCAGCAGCGCACCCACGAGGTTGAACACCGCCGCCATGATGAGCGCCGCGCGCGGCGTCAGCGCCCGCGTCGACACCGAGGTGGCGATGGCGTTCGCGGCGTCGTGGAAGCCGTTGGTGTAGTCGAAGCCGAGCGCGAACGCGACGACGACGATGACGAGCGCGAGTTCCACCGGGACTCAGGACTCCTTGAGCGCGATGGTCTCGACCATGTTGGCCACCCGCTCGAAGCCGTCCGCGGCGTCCTCGAGCTTCTCGACGACCTCCTTGAGCTTCATCAGCAGGATCGGGTCGGTGATCTCGTCGAACATCTGCGCGAGCAGCTTGCGGTGCGACTTGTCCGCCTGGTTCTCGAGGCGGTTGACCTCGACCCAGTACTCCGACAGCGACTCCATCGACCGCAGCCGGGGCATCGCCTCGGCCGTGAGCTCCGCGGAGCGCTGCAGCACCTGGACCTGGTCGGAGACCCGGGCGGGCAGCTCGTCGAGCTTGTACAGCACGATGAGGTCCGCGGCCTCCTCCATGTCGTCCATGCAGTCGTCCAGCGCCGACGCGAGACCGGAGATGTCGTCCCGGTCGAACGGCGTCACGAACGTCTGGTTCAGGCGCCGCATGATCGTGTGGGTCGCCTCGTCGGCGAGGTGCTCGACCTCGTTGATCTGCTTGGCGATGGCCTTGCGCGCGGCGCGGTCGGCGCCCAGCAGCTCGGCCAGGAGGTTCGCCCCCGTCACCAGGTGCGCCGCCGAGGCGGCCAGCAGGTCGAAGAACGAGGTATCGCGCGGGGTGAGGCGCAGGCGCACGGCAGGGCTCCGGCAGGAGAAGGGCTTGGTCGTCCACAGGCTAGGGCAGACGTCGGGTGAACTCACAACCCCTGAGGTGAACCGGACCTGAACCGGCGGTGACTCACAGGTGACGGCCAGGTGACGCGAGGGTGCGTCGCGGCGGGGGCCGACGGCGGTGGACGACGTCGCCGCGGACCCGGCGATCGGGGCCGGTGCGCCCCGCGCGTCGCGTGATCACGCGGAAACGGGGCGAGGACGCCGGACCGGGAGCGCCTCTCGGCGCGCGGCCGCTCGAAGCGGCTTGAGATGGAGCCCGGGGCTACCGCGGCCCGGCGTCGCTCACCATTCTACGCCGCCCCGGGTCGGAGGTCCTGGGCCACAGGGTGAGCATCGCCACGTCCGCCGGTCCCCCGCACGCCCGTCCGGGTGGCTACTCCAGGCTGCCGGACCGCCACAGCGCCGCCGCGTGCTCCAGCTCCTCGGCCGTGCGCAGCAGCGACCCGGCGCTGCGCGTCAGCCGGGCCGACGCGTCCCCGGGCGCGAGGTCCAGGTGGTCCGCGTCGAACGCCGCCCCCGTCGCCAGCACCCGGCAGAACGCCCCGCCGCGCTCCAGCGTCACCGCCAGGTCGCCCGTCCACACACCCGACAGCACCTGGTCCAGCAGCACCCGCAGCTCCTCGGGCCCGGGCGGGCTGACCACGCCCACGACCACGTGCTGCACCGGCGCGGCCTCCAGGCCCAGCCGGTACCGGTCCGCCAGCGTCTGCGGGTCCCGGCGCACCCACTCCCGCAGCACGTACAGCCGCCACAGCGTCCCCGGCAGCGTCGTCGCCGGGCTGTCCGACCACAGCGCCGCCACCACGTCCAGGCCCTCGGTCTCCACCAGGCGCACCAGCCGCTGCACCAGCGCCGGGTCGCCCTCCCCCGCCGACCGGCCGCCGTGCACGATCGCCGCCGCCGTCGTGTGTGCGACCTGCGAGCGCAGCGCCGGGTCCATGTCGCCCGGCAGCGCGTCGGCGTCCCGCGGGTCGAGCATCGCGGGACGGCGGAAGCGGGGGCGGCGGGCGGGGCCGTGGGAGCCGTGGTCGGACGTCACCCCCCGATTCTGCGCCGTCCCCACGGGCGGCGTCGCCTCCGGGCGCCTCGCCGCGCGCGCCGGTGCGCAGGGGGTTACCGTGCCTGCCGCACGTCTCCCCCGGCGCTCCGGGTGCGCGATGTGCCGCGCAGGTGAAAGGTGGGGAACGCCTCGACCGGCGCCCGACGACGTGCTCCGGCCGCAGGTGGACCCCGCAGGGTTGATCAGCACAACGAGGAGAACGTCATGGCTGCGAGCAGCGTCCCCGCGACGGGCAGGCACCCGTCGCACAACAAGGCCATCGGGCTCGCCGTCGCCGCCGCGGTCGGCGGGTTCCTGTTCGGCTTCGACTCGTCCGTCATCAACGGCGCCGTCGACGCCATCGAGGGCCAGTTCTCGCTGTCCTCGACCGTCACCGGGCTCGTCGTCGCCGTCGCCCTGCTGGGCTGCGCGTTCGGCGCCTGGGCCGGTGGGCGCCTCGCCGACCGCTGGGGCCGCACCCGCGTCATGGTGCTCGGCGCCGTGCTGTTCTTCGTCTCCTCGATCCTGTCCGCCATCGCGTTCAGCGCCTGGGACCTCATCATCTGGCGCGTCATGGCCGGCGTCGGCATCGGCATCGCCTCCGTCATCGCCCCCGCCTACATCGCCGAGATCGCGCCCGCCGCGCTGCGCGGCCGCCTCGGCTCGCTGCAGCAGCTCGCCATCACCCTCGGCATCTTCGCCGCCCTGCTCTCCGACCAGCTGCTGGCCGAGACCGCGGGCGGCGCCGCCGAGGAGCTCTGGCTGGGCTGGGAGGCGTGGCGGTGGATGTTCCTCGTCGCCGTCGTCCCCGCCGCGATCTACGGGATCCTCGCGCTGCGCATCCCCGAGTCGCCCCGCTACCTCGTCTCCATGGGCCGGCACGACGAGGCGGTCGCCGTCCTCGAGCGCGTGCTCGGCGCCGACGAGGACCCGCGCGAGCGCGTCGCCCAGATCGAGAAGGGCATCGAGAAGGACAAGGACGTCGCCGAGAAGTCCAGCCTGCGCGGGCCCCGGTTCGGCCTGCTGCCCGTCGTCTGGGTCGGCATCCTGCTGTCCGTCTTCCAGCAGTTCGTCGGCATCAACGTGATCTTCTACTACTCCACGACGCTGTGGCAGGCCGTCGGGTTCGACGAGAGCCAGTCCTTCCTCGTCTCCACCATCACGGCTGTCACCAACGTCGCCGTCACGTTCATCGCCATCGCGCTCATCGACAAGGTCGGCCGCCGGCCCATCCTGCTCACCGGCTCCGCGGGCATGACGATCTCGCTGGCCGTCATGGCCATCGCCTTCACCCAGGCGTCTGGCAGCGGCGAGGACGTCTCCCTGCCCGGGTCGTGGGGCCCCGTCGCCCTCGTCGCCGCGAACGCGTTCGTCGTCTTCTTCGGCGCCTCCTGGGGCCCGCTCGTCTGGGTGCTGCTCGGCGAGATGTTCCCCAACCGCATCCGCGCCGCCGCGCTCGGCGTCGCCGCCGCCGCCCAGTGGATCGCGAACTTCCTCATCACCGTCACCTTCCCGCCCATGCTCGACGCGTTCGGCGCCACCGGCCCGTACCTCATGTACGCCGTCTTCGCGGGCCTCTCGTTCGTGTTCGTGCTCGGCAAGGTGCCCGAGACCAAGGGCGTCGAGCTCGAGGACATGGACGACCTCCCCGCCGCGCGGCCCCGCCGCACCCGCGCCTGACCCGCGCACTTGCCCTCGACCGAGCCCCTCGCGGAAACTTCGCGGGGGGCTCGGCCGTTCATTTGACCGAGACCGACGCCTCGAGAGGACTGACCGTGGGAACGCCGCACCAGACCACCACCAGCACCGAGCGCGCGGAGGTGACCCGATGAGCGGCACCGCCCTGGCCGCCACCGACGTCTGGGCCGGCTACGGCGGCCAGCCCGTCCTCCAGGGCGCCACCCTGTCCGTCGCCCCCGGCGAGACCGTCGGCATCATCGGCCGCTCCGGCGCCGGCAAGTCCACGCTCGTCCAGGTCCTGCTCGGCCGGCACAAGGCCACCTCCGGACGCGCCACCTACGGCGCCCGACCCGTCGGCAAGATGTCCCGCAAGGAGACCAAGGCGTTCCGCTCCGTCGTCCGGGCCATCCACCAGGAGGGCCTCGTCGGCGTCGACCCGCGCACCACCGTCGCACGCCTGCTCAAGGGCACCCTCGACGACGCCCGCAAGGCCGGCCGCCCCACCGGGCAGGAGCCCGCCGACGTCCTCGCCCGCGTCGGCCTCGAAGGCCGCTACCTCGACCGCACCCTCTACTCGCTGTCCGGCGGCGAGCGCCAGCGCGTCGTCCTCGCCGACGCCCTCGCCACCCGCCCCGAGATCCTCGTCCTCGACGAGCCCGCCACCGCCCTCGACCCCGCCCTGCGGGACGCCGTCGCCGACGAGCTCGCCGGGCTCGCCGAGGCCGGGGTGGGGCTGCTCGTCGTCTCCCACGACCTGCGGCTCGTCGACCGGCTCGCCGCGACCGTGCACGTCCTCGGCGAGGGACGCGTCGTCGAGACCGGACCGCTCGGGACGCTGCTGCGGGAGCCGCAGCACGACGAGACGAAGGCGCTGGCGGAGGCGTACCCGGAGGCCGTCGCGTCGTTCCGCTAGGACTCGGCGAGCACCAGCACCTCCTCCAGGCGCGCCGGCACCACCCGCACCTCGCCGGCCACTCCCGCGGCGGCGAGCGCGCCCTCGACCGCGCCGGCCTCGACCCCCGCGACCCGTACCACCCGCCCGGCCACGGTCACCGGCAGCCCGGCCGCGCCGAGCGCGGCGAACGCCGCCTGCCACCCGGCGGCGCGGACCTCCACCGACGTCGCCCCCGCGAGGACGGCGTCGAGGGTCCCGCCGCCGACGGCGCGGCCGCGGGACAGCAGGAGCAGCCGGTCGCACTGCTCGGCCTCCTGCATGTAGTGCGTCGTGACGAGGACGGCGGCCCCCGCCTCGGCCTGCTCGTGCACGGTGTCCCACAGGGCGGCGCGGGCGAGCGGGTCGACGCCGGAGGTGGGCTCGTCGAGCACCAGCAGCCCGGGCCGGTGCGCGAGGGCCGCGGCGAACGCGAGGCGGCGCTGCAGGCCGAGGCCGAGGTCGCCGACGAGGCGGTCCCGCAGCCCGGCGAGGTCGGGAGGCGGTTCCGGGGCGCCCGGCAGCCCGTAGACGGCGGCGACGAACGCGAGGTTCTCGGCGACGGTGAGGTCGGCGGCGAGCCCGAGACCCTGGGGGACGTAGCCGATCTGGCGGCGGACGCCCCGGTCGGGGGTGCCGCCGAGGACGGTGACGGTCCCGCTGGTGGGCGTGAGCAGACCGAGCAGCGTGCGGATCAGGGTGGTCTTGCCGGCGCCGTTCGCGCCGAGCAGCCCGACGACCTCCCCCGGGTGGACGTCGAGGTCGACCTCGTCCACGGCCCGCACGTCACCGAGGGTGGTGACGACGTGGCGGGCGACGACGGCGGGCACGTCGTCCGCCACCGGCGGGCGGCACGGGGGTCGCGGCCGCGCCCGCGTCGCGGCGCCCCCGTGCTCCAGGGCGAGCGCGATCACGGCGTCCTCCAGGTCGGCCGGTGCGGCTCCCGCCGCGCGGCGGACGAGGGCGTGGAACGTCCGCCCCCGCCGCCACACCGGGGTGCCGTCCGCGGGCGCCGCGTCGAGCACGGCCACGGCGCCCCGCACGACCCCGGCCGCCCCGGCGGGGTCGCCCCGGTAGACCTCGGCGCCCGCGTCGAGGACGAGGACGGTCGCCGCGCGCTCGGCCTCGTCGAGGTAGGTGGTGGTGAGCAGGACCGCGACGCCGTCGGCCGCGGCGGCGGACATCATCCGCCACAGGTCGACGCGGCTCACGGGGTCGACGCCGGTGGACGGCTCGTCGAGCACGACGAGGTCGGGTGCGGGCAGCAGCGCGAGGCAGAACCCGAGCTTCTGCCGCATCCCGCCGGACAGCGCGCGACCCAGCCGGTCGGGGACGTCGGCGAGCCCGGCGGCGCCGAGCAGCGCGGCGGCGCGGGTCCGGGTGGTCGCGGGGTCGAGGCGCGCGGCGGACGCGACGAGGTCGACGTGCTCGGCGACGCTGAGGTCCGCCCAGACCCCGGACGTCGCCGGGAGGTACCCGGTGCGCGCGCGACCGGGCGCGGCGACCGTGCCGCTGTCCGGGAGCACCCGGCCGACGAGCAGGCGCGCCAGGGTGGACTTCCCGGCACCGTCCCCGCCGACGACCGCCGTGACCTCGCCGGGCGGCACGGCGAGCGTGACGTCGTCCAGGACAGTCCGGCCACCCGCACGCACGGTGACGCCGGTCAGGCCCCAGGTGGCCCCCACCCGTGCCCCGGCGGTCACCGGGACACCCCCGCGGCGCGTGCGGCGCGGCTCCGGTGGGGCGTGATCGACGCCCGGAACCGCAGCACGGCCGCGCCGAACACGAGCACGGCCATGCCGCACAGGATCGTCAACGGCAGCCAGAGCGAGTCGAGCCCGGCGTCCCGCAGCATGACGCCCTGCGAGATCTTCACGAACCAGGTGAGCGGCAGCACGTACCCGATCCACCGGACGCCGGGCGCCATCGCGTCGAGCGGGAAGATGAACCCGGACAGCAGGATCTGCGGCAGCAGCACGAGGATCGCGGCCTGGATGGCCTGCCCGGCGTTCTGCGAGACCGTCGAGATGAGCACGCCGATGCCGAGGACCACGAGCAGGAACACCGCACCCGCGACGACGAGCAGCGCGACGCTCCCGCGGAACGGCACGTCGAACAGCAGCATGCCGAGGACGGTCACGAGGACCATGTCGGCGGCGGCGAGCAGGAAGTAGGGCGCGATCTTGCCGACGATGACGTCCACGGGCCGCAGCGGCATCACGGCGAGCTGCTCCAGCGTCCCGGCGGCGCGCTCCTTGACCAGGCCGATGCTGGTGATGATCGTGCCGATGAAGGTGAGGATCAGGCCGATGAGCGCCGGGACCATGACCCACGCGGTCGTGAGGTCGGGGTTGAACAGCGTCTCCGAGGTGACGGCGTCGCCGAGGCGGGCGACCAGGACGTCAGCGGCCTGTGCGGCGAACAGGTTCGTCCCGTCGACGAGGATCTCCGGGGGCCCGGAGGCGGTGGTGACGAGCGCGAGGTCGTAGCGGTCGGCGGCGAGGTCGGCGACGGCCGCCGCACGGTCGGCGTCGGGGCGCACGGCCCGGACGTCGAGCGCCACGCTTCCCGCCGGGGCCGCCGCGACCTGCGCGGTCGCGTCGGCGGCGCCCGGGCCGACGGCGACGGCGGTGAGGGTGTCGACGGTGAAGTTCGCGGCGAACCCGAAGATCGTGAGCAGCAGCAGCGGCAGCACGACCAGCATCGCGACCGTGCGCCGGTCACGGCGCAGCTCGCGGAACTCCTTGAGGATCATCGCGCGCACGGCGCTCGCCTCCCGAGGCCGGGGCGTCGTCCGTGGCGCCCGTTCGGCAGCACCGTAGCACCGAACCGGAGGCTCCGCTTCCGGTTATGAGGACCTATGCTGCCGGGATGAGGGCGGACGCGGCACGGAACCGGCAGCGCGTCCTCGACACCGCCCGGGCGCTCTACTCGGTGCAGGGCCTCGACGTCCCGGTGGAGGCCGTCGCCCGCGCCGCCGGGGTCGGCATCGGCACCGTGTACCGGCACTTCCCCGACCGGACCCGCCTGGTGCAGGCCGTCGTCGCCGACCGGCTCGCCCACGTCGGCGGGCTGCTGGCCGCCGCGCGCACCGGCCTGGACGGCGACGACCCGGCAGCGGCGTGGGACGCGTTCCTCGGCGGCTTCCTCGACTCCGGCCTGCCCGTGCTGCTGCCGGTCCTCGTCCCGCACGCGCGCGATGCCGACGTGTTCACCGAGGAGCTCGTCGCGGTCCGCGCGCGCACCGCGAACGCCGCGGGCGAGGTCGTGCGGACCGCCCAGCGGCTCGGCCTGGTGCGCGACGACGTCGGCACACCAGAGATCGTGCTGATGTTCGCCGCCGCGATGCACGGCACCCCGGGACTGCCGGACGAGGTGAACTCCGCGCTGCTCGCGCGGCGCACCGGGCTGCTGCGCGCGGCCCTGCGCCCGGGCGGGGACCCGCTGCCCGGGGAGCGCGTCGACGTCGAGGACCTGCTGGCGCTGCTCGCCCGCCCCTGACGCGGCCGGGTCCGACCCGACCGGGTCAGCGACCGGGCGTCGACTCCCGCAGCACGACCTCGCTCGCGACCGGCGCGAGCACCGGCTCCTCCCCGGCCTGGAGCACGAGGCGGGTCGCCTCGGCACCGATCTGGTCCAGCGGCAGCCGCACGGTGGTCAGCCCCGGGGTGACGTCCCGCAGGGCCGGGATGTCGTCGAACCCGGCGAGCCCGAGGTCCTCCGGCACCGAGACGCCGGCCTCGCGGGCCGCGGTGAGCGCGCCCACGGCCATGACGTCGCCGACGGCGAAGACCAGGTCGACGTCGCGCCCCTCGCCCGCGAGCAGGCGGGACATCGCCTCGTGCCCGCCGTCGCGCGTGAACGGCGAGTGCAGCACCAGCGGAGCGGGCACCGTGGCACCCAGGGCGTCGAGCGCGGACGTGAAGCCCGCCGCGCGCTCGGCGGCGGCCGCGTGCTGCTCCGGGCCGGCGAGGACGGCGAACCGGCGGTAGCCGCGTCCGTGCAGGGCCCGCGCGAGGTCGGCGGCGCCGTCCCGGTTCGGGACGACGACGGTGTCCACGCCCAGGCCGTCGCGGCCGACGACCGCCACGGCGCCGCCGATGCCCCGGAACGACGCGATGGCCGCGCGCAGCGCCTCGTCCGCCTCCGGGTCGCCGGACCGGCCACCCGCGAGCACCACGGCACGCGCCCGCTGGCGCTCCATTTGGTGCACGACCTCCGCCTCGCGCCGCGGGTCGTCCCCGGTGACGGCCAGCGTCACGGACAGCCCGCCCGCGGTGGCCGCGGCGGCGACCCCGGCGGCGACGGCCGAGAAGTACGGGTCGGCGATGTCGTGCACCACGAGCCCGAGGGTGGTGGTGCGACCGCGCGCCATCGCCTGCGCGATGCCGTCCGGCGAGTAGCGCAGCCGCGACGCGGCGACGTGCACGCGCTTGCGCAGCTCCTCCCCCACGGTGCGGTTGGCACTGCCGTTGAGCGCACGGGAGGCCGTCGCGAGAGAGACCCCCGCCTCCCGCGCGACGTCGCTGAGCGTCACCTGACCTGGCATGACGTCAGGGTAGGCGTATTCCTTGCGTTCATTTTCGGCATTTCTGGGTGCTCGCACCCCCCGGAATGACCGAATTCCCCCGGTTCGGCGGCGCATTGTTGCGTGCGGCGACAACTCCCGCAACCGGTGCCCCGCACGCGGCAGGGGCCGGGTCGCGTGGTGCGACCCGGCCCCTGCCGGTGGTGCGTGACGTGCGTGCGTCAGGCGGGCATCAGGCCCGTCCCGCCGTCACCGGACGACGCGATCGGCGGCGCCGGCGGCACGTCCGTGCCGGAGCCCGGCGTGCCGGAGGAGGACGCCCCGACGGGCACCGGCTCCTTGGCGCGCGGCGCGCGGTCCTCGCCGCGGAACACGAACTCGCCGAGGAGACCCTCGCCGTGCGCGTCCACGATGATCTGCTGACCCGCGTGCAGCTCCCCGAACAGGATCTTCTCGGACAGCGCGTCCTCGATCTCCCGCTGGATCGCGCGGCGCAGCGGCCGGGCGCCCAGGACCGGGTCGTAGCCCTTCTCCGACAGCAGCTTCTTGGCCGCCTCGGTGAGCTCGATGCCCATGTCCTTGTCGCGCAGACGGGCGTCGAGCTTCGCGACCATCAGGTCGACGATCGCGAAGATCTCCGGCTGCGACAGCTGCGGGAACACGACCACGTCGTCGACGCGGTTGAGGAACTCGGGACGGAAGTGCGTCTTGAGCTCGTCGTTGACCTTGGACTTCATGCGCTCGTACGACGTCGACAGGTCGCCGCCGGCCTGGAAGCCGGTCTGGACGCCCTTGGCGATGTCCCGCGTGCCGAGGTTCGTGGTCATGATGATGACGGTGTTCTTGAAGTCGACCACCCGGCCCTGCGAGTCGGTCAGGCGACCGTCCTCGAGGATCTGCAGCAGCGAGTTGAAGATGTCCGGGTGCGCCTTCTCGACCTCGTCGAACAGCACGACCGAGAACGGCTTGCGGCGCACCTTCTCGGTGAGCTGGCCGCCCTCGTCGTACCCGACGTAGCCGGGGGGCGAGCCGAACAGCCGCGAGACGGTGTGCTTCTCCGAGAACTCCGACATGTCGAGCTGGATCAGCGCCTCCTCGTCCCCGAAGAGGAACTCGGCGAGCGCCTTGGCCAGCTCGGTCTTCCCGACGCCCGTGGGGCCCGCGAAGATGAACGAGCCACCGGGGCGCTTCGGGTCCTTGAGCCCGGCGCGGGTGCGGCGGATCGCCTGCGAGAGGGCCTTGATCGCCGACTCCTGCCCGACGACGCGCTTGTGCAGCTCGTCCTCCATGTGCAGCAGGCGGCTCGACTCCTCCTCGGTGAGCTTGAACACCGGGATGCCGGTGGCCAGCGCCAGCACCTCGGCGATGAGCTCCTCGTCGACCTCGGCGACCGCGTCCAGGTCGCCCGACTTCCAGGCCTTCTCCTTCTCCTGGCGCTTGAGGCCGAGCTGCTTCTCCTGGTCGCGCAGGCGCGCGGCCTTCTCGAAGTCCTGCTCGTCGATCGCCGACTCCTTGTCGCGGCGCGTCTCGGCGATCTGCTCGTCGAGGTCGCGCAGCTCCGGCGGGGCCGTCATGCGGCGGATGCGCAAGCGGGCACCGGCCTCGTCGACCAGGTCGATCGCCTTGTCCGGCAGGAACCGGTCGTTGACGTACCGGTCGGCCAGCGTCGCGGCGGCCACGAGGGCACCGTCCGTGATCGACACGCGGTGGTGCGCCTCGTACCGGTCGCGCAGGCCCTTGAGGATCTCGATGGCGTGCTGCAGGTTCGGCTCCGACACCTGGATCGGCTGGAACCGGCGCTCGAGCGCGGCGTCCTTCTCGATGTACTTGCGGTACTCGTCGAGCGTCGTCGCGCCGATGGTCTGCAGCTCGCCGCGGGCCAGCATCGGCTTGAGGATGCTGGCGGCGTCGATCGCGCCCTCGGCGGCGCCCGCACCCACGAGGGTGTGGATCTCGTCGATGAACAGGATGATGTCGCCGCGGGTGCGGATCTCCTTGAGGACCTTCTTCAGGCGCTCCTCGAAGTCACCGCGGTAGCGGGAGCCGGCGACCAGGGCGCCGAGGTCCAGCGTGTAGAGCTGCTTGTCCTTCAGCGTCTCCGGCACGTCGCCCCGGACGATGTCCTGGGCCAGGCCCTCGACGACGGCCGTCTTGCCGACGCCGGGCTCACCGATCAGCACCGGGTTGTTCTTGGTGCGGCGGGACAGCACCTGCATGACCCGCTCGATCTCCTTCTCGCGCCCGATCACCGGGTCGAGCTTGGTCTCGCGCGCGGCCTGCGTCAGGTTGCGGCCGAACTGGTCGAGGACGGCGGAGCCGGAGGGCTGACCCTCCTGCGGGCCACCGGCCGCGACGGGCTCCTTGCCCTGGTAGCCGGAAAGCAGCTGGATGACCTGCTGGCGGACGCGGTTCAGGTCGGCTCCGAGCTTGCCGAGCACCTGGGCCGCGACGCCCTCGCCCTCCCGGATCAGGCCGAGCAGGATGTGCTCGGTCCCGATGTAGTTGTGGCCGAGCTGCAGCGCCTCGCGCAGCGACAGCTCCAGCACCTTCTTGGCGCGCGGCGTGAACGGGATGTGCCCGCTCGGGGCCTGCTGGCCCTCGCCGATGATCTCCTGGACCTGGGCGCGCACCGCGTCGAGCGAGATGTTCAGCGACTCGAGCGCCTTGGCCGCGACACCCTCCCCCTCGTGGATGAGGCCCAGGAGGATGTGCTCGGTGCCGATGTAGTTGTGGTTGAGCATCCGCGCCTCTTCCTGGGCGAGGACGACCACGCGACGGGCTCGGTCCGTGAATCTCTCGAACATGTGCACTCCTCACGAGCGGCGTGCTCGTCGTCGGCGCCGGGCTTGGCCCACCCGGTCCGCCGCACGACGAGGCGGCGTTGTTCGATGCTAACGGCGGGGGGTGCCGCGGGCGTCCCGTGTTCGCCCCTGGCGTGACGAGGTCGCCCGCACCGTGCCCGTCAGCGCCCTGCGCGCCGCCGTCCCGCGCGGCGGGCGAAGGCGTCCGTGGCCGCGAGCACGTCGGTCGCCTGCCACGCCCGCCCCCAGCGCGCACCCGAGACGGGCGTGAGCACACCGGCCTCGACCAGGGTGTCGACGGCGGTCAGGGCGGCGCGCCCGCTGGTCCCGGTCAACGTCGCCGCGAGGGCGACGTCGACGACGGGTCGTGCGAACAGCGCGTCGAGCAGCCGCCAGGCCGCCGCGTCGCGCCGGGCCCGGACGGTGGAGCGCCACCGCTCGCGGATCCCCTCGACGTCGGACGCGAGCTCGCGACCGTTGCGGACCGCCGCGAGGGCGGCGAGCGCGACCTGCTCGACCACGGCGTGGGGCTCGCCCTCGCGGTAGGTGGTCAGCGCGCGGAAGTACGACCCCGTGTCGCGCAGCAGGCCGGCCGAGACGGGCACGGTCGCACGCGCGACCACGCCGGCACGCCGGAGCACGGTGTGCAGCAGGACCCGCCCCGTGCGGCCGTTGCCGTCCACGAACGGGTGGATGGTCTCGAACTGCGCGTGGACGAGCGCGGCGTGCACCAGGGCCGGGACGTCGACCCGTGCCGCGAACGCCGCGAGGTCCTCGACGAGGCGCGGGACGTGGTCGTGGTGCGGGGCGACGAAGTCGGCGCCGTGCGGCGAGACGTCCGACGCGCCGATCCACACCTGCTCCTCACGCCACCGACCGGCGTGGTCCGGCTCCGCGACCATGAGCTCGCGGTGGATCGCGAGCAGCCCGGTGGGCGTCACCTCGTCCCCGTCGGCGAGGGCGGTCATCATCGCGCGGGCGTTCGCGACGACGAGACGGGCGTTCTCCTTGTCCCCGACGCCGAGCTCGGCCAGGGCGATGTTGCGCGCGCTGGAGGTGAGCTGCTCGATCTGCGAGGACGACGCCGACTCGCTCCGGAGCAGCACCGCGGGCATCGGCAGCGGGAGGTGCGCGACCTCGGCATCGAACCGGGTCATCTCCGTCGCCGCGTCCTGGGCGAGCGTGAGCACCTCCGGATCGAGGTCGACCCTGACGTCAGCGATCTCCGGGACGATCGCCGCGCGGTAGGGCCGGTCGAGGCGGATCCGCTCGTAGACCGTCAGCCGACCCGGATCGATCGTCGAGACCCACTCCCGTTCCTCGCTCCCGAGCGCGGGCCACCCGCCGTCGCCGCGCGGTGCACGGCTGCCGGTACGGGGAGCGGGAGAGGGCGACACGTCGAACCTTCCAGAGGATCATGGGGCTTTGGAAGGATATCGGTGGATCCTTCCAAAGCCCACCCCGTTCCGGTAGGTACGCCGCCCGGCGCGAGCGGGCGTCAGTACGTGAACTGCGTGACCCGCCCGCGCAGGTCCTCCGCCATCCGCGCGAGGTCGTGCACGGCGTCGCCCATCTGCCCGACGGTCTGGGACGAGGTGCTGGACGCCGCCGCGACCCCGGTGATGTTGACGGCAATCTCCCCGGACCCGGTCGCGGCCTCAGCCACCGACCGGGACATCTCCGTGGTCGTCGCGGTCTGCTCCTCCACCGCCGAGGCGATGGTCAGCTGGTAGTCGTTGATGCTCGCGATGATGTGCCCGATCTCGCCGATGGCGGTGACGGCCGCCCCGGTGTCGGCCTGGATGGCCTCGACGCGCCGGACGATGTCCTCGGTCGCCTTCGCGGTCTCCTGGGCGAGCTCCTTGACCTCCCCGGCCACGACCGCGAAGCCCTTGCCCGCCTCACCGGCCCGCGCGGCCTCGATCGTCGCGTTGAGCGCCAGCAGGTTCGTCTGCTCCGCGATGCTCGTGATCGCCTTGACGACGTTCCCGATCTCCTGCGACGACTCGCCCAGCCGCGCGACCTGCTCGTTCGTGGCGGTCGCCGCCTCGGTGGCCTGGCCCGCGACCTTGGCGGCCTGCGACGCGTTCTGCGCGATCTCCCGGATCGACGCACCCATCTCCTCGGCACCCGCCGCGACCGTCTGCACGTTGCGGGACACCTGCTCCGCGGCAGCCGCCACGACACCGGCCTGCGCCGAGGTCTCGTCGGAGCCCGTCGACACCTGGGCGGCGGCGGCCGAGAGCTGCTCGGCGGCCGAGGCGACGGCCTGGGCGGTCTCGACCACCCCGGACATCGTCGCCCGCAGGCTGGTCTGCGCGGTGGCGAGCGCCCCCGCCATCTCGCCGAGCTCGTCGCGCGAGCGCACGTCCGGCACCACCGTGAGGTCGCCGGTCGCCATCGCCTCGGCGGTGGCCCGGACCCGACCGGCGGCGCGGGCCATCGACCCGGCGGTGCGCAGCCCGACGAGCAGCGCGGCCAGCGCGCCGAGCACCAGCAGGACGGCGGTCACGACCCGCCCCGTCGAGGCCGCCGACGCGGCGGCCTCCGTCGCCGTCACGGTGCGCTCCCGCAGCGAGTCGAGCAGCTGCGTGGTGGCGTCGCCGATCGCGTAGTAGACGTCGTAGCCGGGGCCGACCACCAGGGCGTCGGCCGCGTCGACCGCCTCCGGGGTGCCCTCGGTGTACGCGGCGACCACCTGGTCGTCCACCGCGAAGAACTCCTCCCAGAGCGGGGGGATCTGCGCGTAGACGGCGCTCTCGTCCGCGGTGAGCAGCGAGGTGTCCACGGCGTCGAGGGTCGCGCGCAGCGTCTCGACCGAGTCGAGGTACCCGGCGCGGTTCGGGTTCGCGGTCGACACGGCCTCGGGGCCGCCGATCCGCCGCGAGTCCCACGCGTACGCGACCTGCCAGCCGGTGACGTCCGAGTTCATCGTCCGGATCTCGCCGACCTGCGTCGAGACCTGCTGCAGGTCCGCGATCTGCTGGTTCGCGGACTCGACCCGCCCCAGCGCGACCTGCGACCCGATGCCCGCGACCACCGCGGTCGCCGCGCCGATCGCCGCGACGCCCAGCACCTTGGCCCGCACGCCCGTCCAGCGTCCGCGCACCGTCGACCCGCTCATGTCCTGCTCCCGCCCGTGTCCTGAGCCCCCGCAGCCGTCGCATCGGTCGCCGGGACCGCGCACTGAGCGGTCCGCTGCGACGTCACCCGGCGGGGACGCCGACGGCCCGGCACCCGTGGGCGGGTACCGGGCCGTCGGTGCGGGCGCGGATCAGAAGGAGGGCATCTCCGTGATCTGGTCGGCGGTCGGCGCGGCGATCTCCACCGGCTCGCCCCACTTCGTGAAGGTCATCTCGACGGTGCTCTCCGCGACGTCGACGCTCATGCCGCGCATCAGGTCGTCGGCGTCCACCCAGTACGTGTAGACGATCTGGGCCGGCAGCGACGCGGCGGAGCCGTCCAGGTTCGTGGTCTCCAGCGCCGCGGTGTCGACCGTGAGCGCGTACGGCTGGGCGAGCGCGCCACCGCGCTCCTCGGGCTCGCCGGCCTTCTCGAGCGACGTGATCGCGCCGTCGAGCTCGGTGAGCGCGCTCGTCGGGTCGAGCTGGCCGGACATGCCCGCGAAGGACGACGCCAGCGGGTCCGACGGGTCGTTCGGGTCGATCTGCAGGAACTTCCCGCCGGTGAGCTCACCCATGGTCATGTAGACGATGCCCCCGACGACGCGCATCTCGATGTCCGTGGCCATGCCGGCCTCGGCGCCGGCGCCCGCGGACATGGTCATCGCCATCTCCTGCGTGTCGCCCACGTACCGGACCTGACCGACGGCCTCGGACGTCACGCCCGCGGCGGTCGTGGTCATCTCGATCGTCAGCGTCTCCTGGGCCTTCATGGCGGCGGAGACGCGCTCGACGAAGTCCTCGGCGGTGAGGTCGAAGTCGCCCTGCTCCTCGACGACCTCCTCGGCGGTGGTCCCGCTCTCGACCGCGCGGTCCGGCTTGGCGGCGTCGTCGGACGAGCAGGCCGACAGGCCCAGGACGGCGGCGGTGGTGAGCGACAGGACGGCGAAGCCGCGCGAGACGCGCATGCGGAGTTCTCCTCGAGGTCGGGGATCGGCACGACGACGGTATCCCGTCTGTGCGCACCCCAGGGGCTCCCTGTGCGTCCTTCGCCCGCCCACTCACCCGGACGGGGGCACCCCGCGCCCTGCGATGATGCGGGGGTGACCGCCCACGCCGCCACCACGCCCGTGCTCGACCCGCCCACGATCCCCGCCGACGCCGACGTCCGCCTGGTCGTCAGCGACATGGACGGCTCGCTGCTCGACCCGCAGGGCCGCGTCCCGGACTCGTTCTGGCCGGTGCTCGCCGAGCTCGAGCGCCGCGGGATCGCGTTCTGCCCCGCCAGCGGCCGGCAGTACGCGAACCTGCGCGAGCTCATGGGCGAGCGGGGCGCCGACCTGGTCTACATCGCCGAGAACGGCTCCTACGTCGTGCAGCACGGCGAGACGCTGTCCACCGACCCGCTGCCCGCAGCCGAGGTGCCGGTCGTCGTCCGGCGGGTCCGCGACCTCGCCGCCGCGGGCGGCGACGTGGGCATGGTGCTGTGCGGGCAGCGCGCCGGGTACATCGAGCGCGGCGACGACGCGTTCGCCGAGCACGCGCACCGGCACTACGCCCGCCTCGAGCAGGTCGACGACCTCACGGCCGTGGACGACGTCGTCCTGAAGATCGCGGTCTTCGACTTCGGCTCGGTCGAGGAGACCACCGCGCCCGCGTTCGCCGACGTCGCCGAGCGGGTGCGGGTCGTCGTGTCCGGGCAGCACTGGATCGACGTGATGAGCCCGGACGCCGACAAGGGTCACGCCCTGCGGCGCGTCCAGGAGCGGCTGGGCGTGACCCCGGAGCAGACGATGGCGTTCGGGGACTACCTCAACGACGCGGGGATGCTGGACGCGGCCGCGTTCTCGTGCGCGATGGACAACGCCCACCCGGACGTCCGGGCCCGGGCGCGCTACGTGGTCCCGGCGAACTCCCGCAACGGCGTGGTCCGCACCCTGGCGGCGACGCTGGGGGTGGACCTCCCGGCGTGAGCCCGGGGCCGCCGGGTCACCAGCCGTGCAGGACCGGGGCCTCGCCCGCGTACTGCTCGAAGACGGCGCGCTCGTCCGTGGTGAACTCCCGCGGCGCGTGCGTCCCCCGGTCGAGCTGCACCATCCGGGACCGCGCCCGCAGGTACACGACGGGCTCGGCGGCACCGGTGGGCGCCGCGACGTCGAGCACCTCGTAGCCGAAGTCCACCGACGAGCGCCCGATGCGTGGCACCCACACGTCCACCGCGACGGGCTCGGGGCGGAACGCGAGCGGGGCGACGTACTCGATCTCGTGCTTCACGACCACGAGCAGGGAGTCGGTGGGACGGCCTGCGGGGTCGACGCCCATGGAGGGGAACAGCGCGAACCGCGCGTCGTCGAGGAACCGCAGGTAGGCGGCGTTGTTGACGTGGGCGAACAGGTCGACGTCCGACCAGCGCACCTGCATCGTCACACGTCCGCGCCGGGGGGTGGGGGCGAGGTCGGTCACGCCCCCAGGGTAGGTGCTCCGTCAGCCGTCGGCGGCGGCCCGCAGCGCGGCGACGTCGAGCTTCTGCATGCCCAGCATCGCCCGCATCGCGCGCCCGGCGCGCTCCGGATCGGGGTCGCCCAGCAGCTCGTCCAGCGTCTTCGGCACGATCTGCCAGGACAGGCCGAACCGGTCCTTGAGCCACCCGCACTGCGACGGCTCGCCGCCGCCGGCGATCAGCCCGTCCCACAGCGCGTCGACCTCGTCCTGCGTGACCACCGAGACGTGGAAGGAGAACGCCTCGGTGAACCGGACCTCCGGTCCGGCGTTCAGCGCCTCGACCGGCAGCCCGTCGAGCTCGAACGACACCGACATGACCGACCCCGCGACGCCGCCGGGCGAGCCCTCCGGGTAGGTGCTGGTCGCGGTCACCCGGGAGTTCGGCACCAGGGAGGTGTACAGCGCGGCCGCCTGCTCGGCCTGGTCGTCGAACCACAGGAACGGGTGCACGCTGCTGGCGACGGCCACGGGGTCCTCCTCGACTCGGGTGCCTCCATCGTGCACCCGGGGCGACCGCGAGGTCGAGGGTCGAGGGCTCAGCGGCGCTCGGCGTCCGTCGTCTCCTCGGGGGCGTCGTTGCGCGGCAGGTCGGCGTCGTCGCGGGTGGCGGCGCGCGCCTGCGCGTCGGTGAGCTCGTCGACCACGAGCAGGTCGCGGCGGACCTTGCCCGTGCGGTACCCGGCGCGGCCGACCAGGTGCGCGGCCACCGGGGCGGTGAGCATCTGGAACAGCGCGACGAGCACGAGCGCCCACACGGCGCCGCCGGACCGCAGCCGCAGCGACAGCCCGATGAGCACGAGGATCAGCCCGAGCACCTGCGGCTTGGTGCCGGCGTGCATCCGCGACAGCAGGTCGGGGAACCTCAGGACGCCCACCCCGGCGGCGAACGCGAGCAGCGCCCCGCCGATCAGGCAGATCGACGCGACGACGTCGGCGACGGTGTCCCAGCTCATCGGGTGCTCCCCTCGTCGGTACGGTCGTGCTCGGTGCCGTCGTGCTCGGCGCGGTCGTCGTCGTGGGGGACCTCGGCGCTCGAGGCCTGGGCGTCCGCGGCGTGGCCGGCGGACTCCTCCTCGCGGCGCGCCTCGACCGGGGCGACGGGCTCCGCGTCAGGGTGCGCGACCTCGGCCTCCTTCGCGCGGCGCGCCCGGCGGGCCCGCTCGGCCTCCTCCTCGGCGCGGATGCGCTCCGCCTCCTCCTGGGCGATCTCCTCGCGGGACCGCACGCGGCCCTCGCCCTCGGGCTCGACGGAGGCGAACCGGGAGATCGTCACGGAGCCCACGAACCCGACGAGCGACAGCACCACGAGGATCGGCACGACGTCGGTGCGCCGCTCGGCGGCCGCGTACAGGGCGACCGCTGCGACCACGACGGTCACGACGATGTCGAGCGCGACCGTCCGGTCGAGCATCGACGGGCCGCGCTCGGCGCGGATGAGCGCGAGCACCCCGGCGACGGTCAGCAGCGCCGCGCAGATCAGCAGGACGACGGTCATGCGCGCACCTCCGCGCGTCGGGCCGAGCGGCGGGGGTGCGGGTCGAGGCCCGCGGCGCGCAGCTCGTCGTCGGAGGCGAACGCGCGTAGCACCCGCTCCTCCTGGTCGAGGACGGTCTTGCGGGCTGCCTCGACGCCGCCGGACTGCTCGACGTCCAGGACGTGCAGGTAGAGCATCCCGGTGAGCCGGTGCGCCTCGACGACGAGCGACCCCGGCACCAGCGAGCAGAGCTCGGCGGTGATCGTCAGGTACAGGTCGGAGTGGTTGCGCAGCTGCACGCCGATGACGGCGCCGCGCGGGGTGTGCCGGGGGCGCAGGGCCACCCAGGACACCTCGACGGAGGCGTGCAGCAGGTCCCAGGCGAACCGGGCGACGAGCACGACGAGGCCCCAGGGGTGCAGCCGGCCGTGGAAGTCGACGGGCGTCATCCGCAGCAGGCCCGTGACGGCGACCGCCACGACCGTGCCCGCGATGACGTTGCCGAACGACAGGTCGCCCCACAGCAGGACCCAGACCACGACGAGCCAGACGACCGTGGGCCACTGCGCGGCCAGGCGGCGCTTGCGCGGGTGCAGGCTCATCATCAGCCCTCCTCCCCGGTCGCGACGGCGGTCGGGGTCGCCTCGGACTCCGCCTCGCGGGTCGCGTCGACGGACTCGCCCGCGCCCCGCCCGCCCTGCGGCAGCACGGCGGTGACGTAGGTGGACCGGTCGGACAGCGCCTGCGACGCCCGCTCGGCGTAGCCGTACAGCGGACCGGCGCCGAACGTCAGCGCGAGGCCGAGCACGACCAGCGCACCGGCGGGCAGGACCATGCCCTTGGGCAGCGTCCGCTCCGGCAGCGGCTCCGGCGGCGTCTGCCAGAACGCCTTGTTCCACGCCTTGATCAGGGCGTACAGGGTGAGCAGCGACGTCACGACGCCACCGACCACCAGGGTCAGGGCGAGCGCCGAGCCGTCCTGCACGCCCGCCTGCAGCAGCCCGACCTTGCCGAGGAACCCGGACAGCGGCGGGATGCCGCCGAGGTTCATCGCCGGGATGAAGAACAGCACCGCCAGCACGGGGGCGATCTTGGCCAGGCCGCCGAGGGAGTCGAGCGACGTGGACCCGCCCCGCCGTTCGATCAGCCCCGCCACCAGGAACAGGCCGGTCTGCACGATGATGTGGTGCGCCACGTAGTAGATCGCGGCGGCCCACCCGGTCTCGGAGGCCAGGGCGATGCCGAAGATCATGTAGCCGATGTGACTGACCAGCGTGAACGACAGGAGTCGTTTGAGGTCGTCCTGCGCGACCGCGCCGAGGATGCCGACCACCATCGTGGCCAGCGCCGCCCACATGAGGACGTCGTCCATCCGGCCCTCGGGGAACAGCAGCGTCTGGGTGCGGATGATCGCGTAGACGCCGACCTTGGTGAGCAGGCCCGCGAACACCGCGGTGACCGGCGCGGGCGCCGTCGGGTACGAGTCCGGCAGCCACGCGGACAGCGGGAAGATCGCCGCCTTGATGCCGAACGCGAGCAGCAGCAGCACCTGCAGCAGCAGCCGCACGTCCGCGTCGATCTCCGGCAGCCGCTCGGCGAGCTGCGCGAGGTTCACCGTCCCCGTGGCGGCGTAGATCATCGCGATGGCGATGAGGAACAGCAGCGACGACACGAGCGCGACGACGACGTAGATGCTGCCCGCGCGGATGCGCTCCCCCGTGCCGCCGAGCGTCAGCAGCACGTAGGAGGCCGCGAGCAGGATCTCGAAGCCGACGTAGATGTTGAACAGGTCCCCGGACAGGAACGCGTTCGCGACGCCCGCCGTCAGGATCAGGTAGGTCGGGTGGTAGATCGACACCGGCGCGGACTCGTCGCCGTCGGCCTCGCCCTGCGCCAGCGAGTACAGCTGCACGCACAGGGTCACGGCCGCCGACACGGTCAGCATCAGCGAGGACAACCGGTCCGCGACCAGGTCGATGCCGACCGGGGCGGCCCAGCCGCCGATGTCCACGACGATCGGGCCGGAGTCGGCCAGGACCAGCAGCGTCGCGGCGACGACCAGGACGATGCTCAGCGCGATGACGCTGATGATGCGCTGCAGCCGCGGCCGCCGGTACAGGGCGAGCGCGAGCCCGGCCCCGAACAGCGGGACGACGACGGGCAGCGGGACGAGGAAGCCGTACTCGCTCATCGGTCCTCCTGCCCGGTCGTCCGGTCGTGGCTCTGCTGGTCGGTCGCGCCGTCCGCGGGGACGGGCACGGGTTCCCCGTCGTCCGTCTCGTCGCGGGTCTCCGCGGCCTCCTCGTCGAGGGTCGTGGTCGACTCCTCGGTGTCGGCGTCCTCGAAGGCGCGCTCGTCGCGGGCGGCGAGGCGCGCGATCCGGCGGTCCTCGACGTCGTCCTGCACCTCGTCGTGCTGGTGCAGCTGCCAGGACCGGTAGGCCATGGCCAGCAGGAACGCCGTCATGCCGAGGGTGATGACGATGGCCGTCAGCACCATGGCCTGCGGCAGCGGGTCGCTCATCCGCCCCTCGGGCTCCAGGCCGACGATCGGCGGGCGCCCGGCGGCGCCCCCGGCGACGAGGAACAGCAGGTTCGCGCCGTTGCCGATCAGCACGACGCCGATCAGGACGCGGGACAGGCTGCGCTCGAGCAGCAGGTAGACGCCCGCGGTCACCAGGACCACGATCACGCCGACCAGGACGAGGTTGGGGCTCATGTCGATGGTCACCGGGCACCTCCCCGCTCGTCGCGTCCGTCGCCGGTCGTGAGGCCGGCGACCTCGGGCTCGAAGGTGACGTCCTCGCCGGGGTCGGCGTCGCCGCCGACCGCCGCGGGCTCGCCCTCGGCCTCCGACTGCCGGTCGATCTCGGCCCCGAGGCTGCGCAGGATGTCGAGCACCAGGCCGACGACCACGAGGTAGACGCCGATGTCGAAGAACAGCGACGTGACCAGGTGGATGTCCCCGACCAGCGGCAGGGAGACGTCGATGATCCAGGACTGCAGGACGCTGCCGCCGAACAGCAGGGCCCCCAGGCCGACGCCCGCCGACAGGAACAGGCCGCTGCCGAGCAGCAGACCCGGCTGCACCGGGGCCGCCTCGCCGAGCTCGTACCGGCCGCCGGCGAGGTACCGCACGATCAGCGCGATGCCGGTCACCAGGCCCGCCGCGAACCCGCCGCCGGGGGCGTTGTGCCCCGAGAACAGCAGGAACAGCGAGTACACGATCATCGTGTGGAACAGCAGCCGGACGACGACCTCGAAGACGACGGACCGGCGGCGCGGGGCCAGGGTGCGACCCGCGCGCAGCCACTCGCGCGACTGGTAGGCGGGCCGCGTGGTCACCGGCTTGCGCAGCTGGGCGAGCGGGTCGTCCCCGCCACCCCACACCTGGCGGGACTCGGGGGCGTCGCCCGCCCGGAAGATCGCCCCGGAGCGGCGGCGCAGGAACACCAGCGACGCGACACCCGTGGCCGCGACCAGCAGCACCGAGATCTCGCCCATCGTGTCCCAGGCGCGGATGTCGACCAGGGTGACGTTGACGATGTTCTTGCCGCCGCCGAAGGCGTACGCCTCCTCGGCGAAGTCCACGGACACCGGGTCGTGCACGCGCGCGCCGGGCACGATCAGCGCGAGCGCGCCGACGGTCAGGCCGACGGCCAGCGCGATGGCCAGGCGGATGTAGCGCGACCCGACCAGCGGGCGGTCCGAGAAGTACGGGGGGAGCCGCCGCATGACCAGGACGAACACCACGAGCGTGACCGTCTCGACCAGCACCTGCGTGAGCGCGAGGTCGGGGGCGCCGTGCAGCAGGAACAGCGCGGCGACGCCGTAGCCGCCGACGCCCATGAGGATCACGGCCTTGAGGCGGCGGCGCGCCCGCGCGACCAGCACCGCCGCGACCGCGACGAACGCGCCGATGACGAGCTGCGCCGGGCGGTCCCAGAGCCGGACGTCGGTGGGCAGCTGCGTGAACGCCACCAGCGGGACGCCGACCGTGGCGACGAACACCACGAGGATGACGCCGAGGTAGACCGGCAGCGAACCGCGCTGGGTGATCGCGGTGACGTCGGCCGCCAGGTCGTCGAGCTTGCGCATGAACCGGCGGTACACGCGGTCGGCCTCGGGCAGGTGCGGGGCACGGGCCTGCAGGGCCTCGACCGGTCCGCGCACCACGAACAGCAGCGCACCGACCCCGAGGACGGCCACCGTGATCGCCAGCACGGGCGTGAACCCGCCCCACAGCACCAGGTGCCCGGCCTCGCCGACCGGGTAGGCGTCCGCGTGCGGCGCGAGCAGCTGCTCGCCCAGGTTCGGCAGCAGCGCGACGGCCAGGCCGAGGACCGCCAGCAGCATCGCGGGCCACACCAGCAGCAGCGACGGGCGGCCGACCGGTGCCGGGTCCGCGCGGTCGTCGTCGCAGGTGGCGACGGGCTCCGGCAGGTCCTTCGCGGCCTTGTCCTCGGCGGCGTAGCGCGCGTCCTTGGCGGCGGTGATCGCCTTGACGGCGTTGGGCGACAGCACGGGCTTGGTGGCGAACGCGCCCCACCACAGCCGCAGGCCGTACGCCACGGTCAGCGCGGAGCCGACCGCCACGAGCACCAGGACGACGAGACCCATCGGGTCGCCCTCGTGCACCAGCGCCTCGAGCGCGGCCTCCTTGGCGACGTAGCCCGCGAAGGGCGGGGCGCCGATCATCGACAGCGTCGCGAGGCCGCCCGCGAGGGCGGTCACCGGCAGGGCGCGCCCGACGCCGGACAGCCGGCGCAGGTCGCGGGTGCCGGCCGCGGCGTCCACGACGCCGACGACGAGGAACAGCGCCGCCTTGAACATCGCGTGCGCGCCGATCATGGCCAGGCCCGCCAGGGCGGTCGCCCGGGTGCCGTAGCCGACGAGCAGGATGATCAGGCCGAGCTGGCTGACCGTGCCGAACGCGAGGACCAGCTTGAGGTCGTGCTGCCGCAGCGCGCGGTAGCCACCGAGCAGCAGGGTGCCGCCGCCGAGCAGCACCACCATCCAGCGCCAGGCCGACAGGTCGGAGTACGCCGGGGCGAACCGCGCGACCAGGTAGACGCCCGCCTTCACCATCGCGGCGGCGTGCAGGTACGCGGACACCGGCGTCGGCGCGGCCATCGCGGCGGGGAGCCAGAAGTGCATCGGGATGAGCGCGGCCTTGCTCGCCGCGCCGATCAGCAGGCACACCACCCCGGCGGTCACGGCCGCCGAGTGCGGCGGGTCCGCGAGCGTCGCGGACAGCGAGTAGGTCCCGGCGGCCTCGCCGATCAGCACGACCCCGACCAGCATCGTCAGGCCGCCCGCCGTGGTGACCAGGATGGCCTGCATCGCCGCCCGGCGGCTGGCCTTGCGCTCGTGGTAGTGCCCGATGAGCAGGTAGGAGAAGACCGTGGTCAGCTCCCAGAACATGAACAGCAGCAGCGTGTCGTCGGCGGTGACGAGGCCGAGCATGACCCCGGCGAAGGCGGTGAGCACGGCGCTGAACCGCCCGAGCCCGCTCGCCCCGGCCTTGAAGTACGCCGAGCAGTAGACCAGCACGATCGCGCCGACCCCGCCCACGAGCAGCGTCATCAGCCAGGACAGCGTGTCCAGCCGGAACGAGAGCTCGATGCCGAGGCCGGGGATCCAGGCGACGGACTGCACCGGGCCCCGGCCGTCCATCACCTCCCCGGTGAGGGAGAGCGCCCACACCGCCGCCGACGCGGGGGCGAGCGCGAGCACCCAGAACGCCTTGCGGCCGATCCACGCGACGAGCGCGGGCGCGACCAGGGCAGCGACGAGGTGCACCGCGAGGAGCTGCAGCACGTCCGCTCCGTCCTGTCGTGGGCGGGTGGTCGGTCGGTCAGGCCGACGGGCACCCGCCGCGCTGGTGCGCGGGGTCGGCTGCGGCCGGCAGTCGTGGAGTTGTCAGTCGTGGGCAGGTACGCCCGAGCGACGGCGACGTGGGTCCGCGGGCCGCCAGGCCCCCGGGCACGCGTCGACCGGGGTCGTCGGGGATTACCAGAACTCTATCAAGGGTTGGTCGACCTTCGTCCTGGTGAGGGACGTCACCCACCCCGCCCGGGACCTCCGGCCGCGGGTCGCCCGACCCCCGCCGACTACCGTGACGACGTGGACGTCCTCCGGCTGACCTGCCTCGTCGTGGTGCTCGTCGCCACCGTCGTCGGGGTCGCCGTGTTCGCGCACGGCGCGACGCGGATCACCCGCACGGTGCGCACGGGACGCCCCGCGCCCGGTCGGCTGCGCCCCGTCGGACGCCGCACGCTGCTGGTGCTGCGCGAGATGGTCGGGCACGGGCGGTTCCAGCACCGGCCCGTCGTCCGCGCGGCGCACTGGGTCGTCATGGTCTCCTTCCCGGTGCTGTTCTTCACGCTCGCCGCCGGGTACGGCCAGGTGGTCGACCCGCGCGCCGCGCTGCCGGTCGTCGGGCACCTCGCGCCGTGGGAGTGGGTCACCGAGGGCATCGCGTGGCTGTCGCTCGCGGGGATCCTCGCGCTGATCGGCGTGCGGGTGCGCTCGACGCCGCGCGGCGCCGACCGGTTGCCCCGCACCCCCGCCGCCGCGGTCGCGGCCGTCGGGGCGGGGACCGGGGACGGGTCGGACGCCGCCGTGACCCCGCGCGCGCGCCGGTCCCGGTTCTTCGGGTCGCACACCGGGCAGGCCGTCGTGGTCGAGGCGACGGTGCTGCTCATCGTGCTGGCCGTGCTGCTGCTGCGCGGGCTGGAGCACGAGCTCGCCGTGCGCGACGGGTCGGCGCTCGCCTCCGCCTGGCACTTCCCCACCACCGCCTGGATCGGTTCCCTGTGGTCGGGCGCCGCGACGTCGACCGTCGAGGCCGCCGTCGTGCTGTGCGCGACCGTCAAGATCCTGGTCTCGATGGCCTGGTTCGTCGTCGTCGGGCTCCAGCCCACCATGGGAGTGGCCTGGCACCGCTTCCTCGCCGTGCTCAACGTCTACGCGCAGCGCTCGCCGTCCGGCGAGGTCGCGCTCGGGCCGCTCGAGCCGCTGCGCGTCGGCGACCGGGACCTCGACGTCGCCGCGCTGGAGGACCTGCCCGAGGACGCCCGGCTCGGCGCCCGCGCGGTCGAGGACCTGACCTGGAAGCAGCTGCTCGACGTCAGCACGTGCACCGAGTGCGGCCGCTGCCAGGACCAGTGCCCGGCCTGGGCCACCGGCAAGCCGCTGTCCCCCAAGCTCCTGACGCTCGCGCTGCGGGACCACGCCGCCGCGACCGCGCCGTACCTGCGGGCCGCCCGCGCCGGCCAGGACGTCGAGCCCGGGCACGTGGACGTCGACCTCGTCGCCTCCGGCGTCATCGACGCGGACGCGCTGTGGGCCTGCACCACCTGCGGGGCGTGCGTCCAGCAGTGCCCCGTCGACATCGAGCACGTCGACACCATCGTGGACATCCGGCGGTACCAGACCCTGATGGAGTCGGCGTTCCCCGCCGAGCTCGGCGGGACGTTCACGAAGCTCGAGCGCCGGGGCAACCCCTGGGGCCTGCCCGCCCGGCAGCGCCTGGACTGGGCGAAGGACCTGCCGTTCGACGTGCCCGTGGTCGGCGCCGACGTCGCGTCCGCCGCCGAGGTCGACTACCTGTTCTGGGTCGGCTGCGCGGGGGCGTACGAGGAGAAGGCGAGGCGCACCACCCGCGCCGTCGCGGAGCTGCTGCACACCGCCGGGGTGACGTTCGCGGTGCTGGGCGACGGCGAGGGCTGCACCGGCGACCCCGCCCGGCGCGCGGGCAACGAGGTGCTCTACCAGGTGCTCGCCTCCGCGAACGTCGAGACGCTGACCGCCGCCGAGGCCCGCGCGATCGTCGTCACCTGCGCGCACTGCTTCAACACGCTGTCCCGGGAGTACCCGCAGCTCGGTGGGCGGTTCGACGTCGTGCACCACACCGAGCTGCTGGACCGGCTGGTCGGCGAGGGGCGGCTCACGCCCGTCGCGCCAGCCGACGCCCCCGAGCAGCGCGTGACCTACCACGATCCCTGCTACCTCGGCCGACACAACCAGGTCTACGAGCCCCCGCGCGAGCTGCTCGCGGCGCTGCCCGGGGTCGAGGCCGTGGAGATGCCCCGCAAGCGGGAGCGGTCGTTCTGCTGCGGTGCCGGCGGCGCCCGGATGTGGGTCGAGGAGTCGATCGGCACCCGCATCGGCACCGCCCGCGCGCAGGAGGCCGTCGCGACCGGCGCCGACGTCATCGCGACGGCGTGCCCGTACTGCACGGTGATGCTGACGGACGGCGTCGCGGCCGCCGCCCCCGCGGCCGGCGTCGACCGGGGCGCCGTCGGCGTCCCGGAGGTCCAGGACATCGCGCTCCTGCTCCTGGACCGCGTCCGCGCCGGCGCCTGACCCCACGCACCCACCCGCACCCGCACCCACCCGCGACCTCGCGGCGCCGAGGCGTCGAGTGGTCAGCAGGTGCGGGTTTCGCAGCCTTGGCGTCAGGTGGTTGTTGCAACGTGGTCCTCATCGAGAGGGTGCGTGGCATGGCTGGTGCGAGGTTGACGCTGCAGGAGCGGGCGCAGATCGAGGTGTTGTTCGGTCAGGGGCTGTCTTTCCCG
>NZ_RFFI01000036.1 GCF_003696205.1 Cellulomonas triticagri | reverse complement strand
CCGCGGCCCGGCGCCGCGGGGGCCGCAGCCGCCGCGGCGCCCGGGGCCGTGGTGGCACGGCGGGTGCGGGCGCGGGTGCCGGTGACGTCACGAGGACGCGCTGAGCAGCCGCTCGATGTCGTCGAGGACGGCCTGGCCGCCGAGCGGGCCGACGCCGGTGATCCACGTCGACTGGTCGACGAGCCGCACGTCGCCGAGCACGTCCGCGTTCGCGCGCACCGACTCCGGGACGGTGCTCTCGTCCGTCACGTCCGTGGTGGTGACCAGGACGAGGTCCGCCTGCGCCTCGAGCACGAGCTCGGGCGACAGGTCCACGGAGATCGAGTCCTCCCAGTCGCGCTCCGGCGTCGTCAGGCCGACGCACTCCAGGGTGCTGCCGGCGAACGACGTGGGCCCGTACAGCGTGAGGATGCCGTCGCGCGGCCGGATGAGCTGCGCGGTCATGCCGGCGGTCCCGGCCTCCTCGCCGATCTCGGCGCACCGGTCCTCGTACGCACCGAGGACCTCGTCGGCGGCGTCGGGGTCACCGAGGGCCTCGGCGGTGAACCGCACGTTGTCCTGCCACGGGTCGGCCTGCGACGCCATGAACACCGTGGGCGCGACGTCGGAGAGCTGGTCGTACAGCGCGGAGTGCCGGGACTCGGTGCCGATGATGAGGTCCGGTGCCAGGGCCGCGATCTTCTGCACGTTCGGCTCCTGCACGGTGCCGACGGTCTCGATGCCGGCGGCCTCGTCCCCGAGGTAGGCGGGCACCCCGGCGGCCTCGTTCAGCACCGCCGCGCCGACCGGGACGACCCCGAGGGCGACCGCGGTGTCGAGCTGCACCGGCTCCAGGACGACCACGCGCACGGGCTGGTCGGGCACCGTGGTCTCGCCGCGGGCGTGCGTGACGACGTGCCCGGCGGCGGTGCCGGCCGCACCGGGCTCGGCCGCGGCCTCGTCGGCGGTGCCGCTGCCGCCGCAGGCGGCCAGGGCGAGGACGGCGACGGCGGCGAGCAGACCGGTCGCGGACGTCCGGGAGGACAGGTGCACGAGCTTCCCCTTGTCTCGAGAGCAGCCCGCACCACGCGGGCGGCGTCGAGGTTAGCAAAGCCTTACCTGATCTGAGGACGGCGTCCGTGGGACGAGCAGCCGCGAGAGCTCCGCGCCCTCGCAGGTCAGACGCCCCGCGGCACCCGGCCGCGGTGGTGCCAGTACCCCTGGGTGTGCACCCGGGACCCGTCGACACCGCCCGCGAGCAGCGCGTCGCGCACCGCGCGGACCCGGGTGCTCTCGGTCGCGACCCAGGCGTAGAACCCCTCGCCGAGCACTGCCGCGGCGGCGCCGTGCGTGTGCCCCCACGCGGTCACCGCCTCGACGAGCGCGAGCCCCCCGGGCCGGTCGCCGCGCCGCAGCACCGCGACCGCGTGCTCCCCCACGACGTCGTCCAGGGTCGCGGCGTCCGCCGGGTCCCCGGCCTCCAGGAGCACCCGCGCCCGCACCGCGGGCGGCAGCGCGGTGAGGATCCCCCGGACCGCCGGGTAGGCGGTCTCGTCCCCCGCGACCAGCACCTCGCGGACCTCCGACCCCGGCTCCCACTGCACGCCGTGGTCCGGCCGCCCCGCCCGCACGTCCGGGCCGGACACCAGCAGCGGGTCGCCCGGCGCGGCGCCCAGCGCCCAGTCGCTCGCCGGGCCCGCCGGGTCGTGCACGTAGAAGTCCAGGTCGATCTCCGCCTCGTCCGACCGGACCGCGTACGCCGTGTAGCTGCGCAGCACCGGCCGCCGGTGCTCCGGGACGGCGCGCCACACCCGCCGCCAGTCCCGCTCCGGCATCCCCGGCACCAGCTCCGGGCAGGTCGGGCCCAGCAGGATCTTCACCCGCTGGTCCAGCCCGTGCGGGGCGAACCGCACCAGGCCCGACCCGGCCAGGGTGACGCGGACGAACCCCGGCGACAGCCGCCGGACCCGGGACACCCGCGTCGCGAACAGCGTGTTCGGCGAGGTCGCGAAGGGCTCCGGTCCGGCAGGGGTCACCCGGACATTCTGCCGGTGACCCGCTGACCCGTCGCGATGCCGCCGCGGACGGCCCCAGGGCCCCGGGCGCGTCCCGGCCGAGACCGGTCCTGCCGGTACCCGGCAGGCGAGGCGCCGCCCCCGGCGCGCGGCAGGTCGACGGAGACGGTCACCGGCTCCCGCACCCCGGGTGCGTTCCCGGATGGGATGATCGGCCTGTGACTGCGCCCAAGTACCGCGAGCTCGCCGAGCAGCTGCGGGAGCAGTACGCGCAGGCTCCGGTCGGCACGCCGACGCCCAGCGAGCGCCAGCTCGCGGACGACACGGGCGTCTCCCGGATGACGGCCCGCCGGGCGATCGACGAGCTGGTGCGCTCGGGTCTGCTCACGCGCGCGGTCGGGCGGGGGACGTTCGTCACGCAGCCCGCGATGAGCGTCCCGCTCCGGCTCACCAGCTTCACCGAGGACATGCGGGCGCGCGGGCACGTCCCGTCGAGCCGCGTCCTCGGGCTGGAGGTGGTCCGCGCGGACGAGCGCGTCGCCGGGGTGTTCGGCACGGTGGTCGGCGCGCGGGTCACGCTGCTGTCCCGGCTGCGGCTGGCCGACGACGTGCCCATGGCGATCGAGCGCAGCCACCTGCGGACGGATGCCTTCCCGGGGATCGAGCGCCACGACTTCGGGGTCGAGTCGCTCTACCGGGTGCTCGCCGAGGAGTACGGCGTGCGCTTCGAGGCGGGCGAGCAGGTGATCCGGGCCGGTCTGGTCCGGGACGAGGACACGACGACCCTCGCCGTCGCGCCGGGGTCGCCCGTGCTGGAGCTCGCACGGACGACCGTGGCGCACGGCAGCGTCGTCGAGTGGACGGTGTCCACCTACCCGGCGTCGCGGTTCGAGCTCTCCGCCCAGATCGCCCCGCTCACAGCTCCGGGACCTGCGCCGCGAAGCGCGCTACGAGCGCGGCGTTGACGTCGTCGTTCCCGGCGACGTTCGCGCTGCGCCAGCGTGGCGCGTCGGGGGCGAGGTCGTGCACCCGGCGCAGCAGCAGGGTCCACACGGTGGTCGTCGCGAGGCTGGACACCGGGGCGGTCACCGGGGCCTCCGGCGGCCAGGTCGCGTCCCCGGCGGGCACCGCCGTGTCGATGACGACGTCGGCGACGTCCACGAGCCGCTGCCCGGCACGAGGCGGAGCGGCCGCACCGGCGGCCCGCGAGGTCACCGCGACCACGGTGGCCCCGACGGCCACGGCCGCCTGGGCGACCTCCACCGGGAACGGGTTGACCCCGGAGTTGGAGAACACGACCACGGTGTCCCGCGCCTCGATCGCCGCCTCGGCCGCGGTCGCGGCGCCCAGCCCCGGTTCCCGCTCGGCGGTGGTCGCCGACCGCGCGCCGGAGAACGGCAGCACCCGCGGGTGCCAGATCGGCCGCACCCCGGCGAGCCCTCCGGCACGGAAGAAGGTCTCCAGCACTGCGGCCAGCGAGTGCCCGGCGCCGGTCGGCCGGACCAGACCACCCGCACGCGCGGTGCGCACGACGGCCTCGGCCGCGCGGTCGATCGCGTCCGCGTTCCGTGCGCCCACGTCGGCGACGTACGCCCCGAGGTCCTCCATCACAGCCACCCCTTCTCGACGAGTGCGTCCTGCAGCCGCTCCCGGACGTGCGCGACGTCCACGAAGCTCGTGATCGGCACGCTCAGCGGCGCGATCTCCCCCACCTCCGACAGGTAGGTCGGCTGACCGATCACGACGTCCGCGCGCTGCCCGCGCGCCGACCCGACGTCGCTGTGGCTGAGCTCGGCCGGGACGCCCAGGTCCGCGAGAGCCCGTTGCGCGGTCGTGCGCAGGATCAGGCTCGACCCCATCCCGGCCCCGCAGACCGCCAGCACGGACAACGTCTCGGGGCGGGTGGTCGTGCGGACGGCACCGGGCTCGACCGCGGCCACCGGGGCGGCGTCCGCGACGGACGTCGGGACGGGCGCCGCCGGGGCGTCCGCCGCCGGGAGGCGGCGACCGAGCAGGAGCAGCACGGCGACGGTGGCGGCGACGACCACGGCGGCGAGCAGCCACAGCCCCGCGACGCCCAGCGCGGACAGCGGCCCACCGGCCCACCGCAGCGCCCAGCCGACGACGAACCAGTCCGCGTCCGCGAGCGTGGCGAGCTCCGGGGCGGTCCCGCCCCAGACGCCCCACCCGATCCACTGGCCGAACCCGAGCACCACACCGTTCAGGACCCCGCCGAACACGGCCCCGCGCCAGCCCGCGACGGCGTTGCCGAACACGCCACCGGCGCCGCCGCCGAAGAACAGCATGATCATCGGCGGGACCAGCACGAACCAGCCCGCCGCGGCGAACAGGCCCATGAGCACCAGGAACGTCACGGTGGAGGCGAGGAACCCGATCATCACCGCCGTCGGTGCCTGCGTGAACGTCACGGGCAGGTCGAGCGCCGGCCTGGCACCGGGCAGCGCACGCTCGGACAGCCCCTTGAACGCGGGCACGATCTCGGACAGGAACATGCGGACCCCGAACAGCAGGATCGCGATGCCCGCCGCGAACCGCAGGGCCTGCAGCAGCGCCCAGACCACGGGCAGCACGTCCGCGTCGCCCATCTGCTCGGTGACGACGCCGCCGTCGGCGAACAGGATGGCGACCAGCATGATCGCGCCGATGACGAAGGCCGTCGAGACGTTGATGTCCTTGAAGAACGACAGCGCGCGGGGCAGCCGCAGCTGCTCGGAGTCGTGCCGGCGCGGGTCGCCGAGGCGCAGCGCCTTCGCGCCGTACCCGGCCGCGATCGCGATGCTCGAGTCCGTGTGCGCGAGCCCGACGTCGTCGTTGCCCATGACCTTGCGCATCAGCGGGGCGGTCCACAGCGGCTGCAGCACCCAGTAGCAGCCGATCAGCAGCGAGCCGACCGCGGCGAGCACCCACCGGTTCACGTCCCCGAACGCCTCGACCAGGCTCGCGGCGATCACCACGCTCATCCAGTACATGAGGTGCCCGGTCAGGTAGACGAACCGGGCGGCGCGGAACAGCCGCACGAGCACCAGGTGGACGACGAAGCCACCGGCGATGATCAGCGGCACCACCGATCCGACGCCGGAGCCGAACTCGGTCAGGGTCGCGTCGGAGGTCGGCGGTCGCAGACCCATGGCGCTCGCCACGATGGCCTGGAAGCTCACCAGACCGCCGACGAAGATCTCGACGCCGATGTTGAGGACGACGACGCCGATCGTGGCGCGCAGGCCACCGGCCACGACCTGCTCGACCGGTTTGCGCTGCAGGGCGAGACCGACGATCGCGATCAGACCGATGAGCACGGCGACCTGGCCGAACAGGTTCGCGGTGATGAGCTCGACGATGCTCTCGAAGGACGACAAGGGAGCGACTCCTCTGCGGTGGGGAGCGAGCGGATACATGAATGGTATAGCCCATTGCGCCGTCTCCACCAGGACTCAGATCCCAGGCATCGAGGACCGGGTTGACGACGAATCGGCCCGACTGCTCGAATGGGCTATACCACCGCTGCCGCGCAGACCACGCGTGGAGCCGACCCCCGAGGAGCGCACGTGACGGACGAGATCGTGACGCTGGACCGCGTGGTCCTGCGATCCGGGACCGCGACCCGCGAGGAGGCCACCGCCGAGGCCGTCGGCCTGCTCGTCGCCACCGGTGCCGTCACCTCCGACTACCTCGACGCCGTGCTCCAGCGCGAGCAGGAGATGTCGACCCACATGGGCAACGGGCTCGCCGTCCCGCACGGCACCACAGCCGCCAAGGACACCGTCCTCGCCTCCGGCCTCGCGGTCGTGCGGTACGACACGGACGTGGACTGGGGCGGCGCCCCGGTGCGCTTCGTCGTCGCCATCGCCGGCCGCGGGGACGAGCATCTGCACATGCTGGCCCGCATCGCCGTGCTGTTCTCGGACACGTCGACGGTCGAGCGGCTGCAGGCGGCGCCGACCGCCCGCGACCTGCACGCGCTCCTCGTCGCCGCCGAGGCCTGACGTACCGACCGGCGGCGGCGACCGAGGACTTTCGGCCGATGCGCCGGGACAGGCGCGGCGGGGCACCGCCCTGCACCGGTGTGCAGGTCCGACCTACCGCCGGGTCGGTCCCCCACCCGGCCCGGGCGGCGTGCCAGGCTCCTGGCCGTGCCCCTGGACTTCACCGCCATCGACTTCGAGACCGCCGCCCCCGCCAGGTCGTCGGTGTGCGCCGTGGGGATGACCCGGGTGCGCGACGGTGTGGTCGTCGAGAGCTACGCGCGGCTCGTGCGCCCGCCGCAGGGCCTGGGCTGCTTCACGAACACGTGGGTGCACGGCATCGGCCCGGAGCACGTCGCGGCCGCGCCGACCTGGCTGGACCTCCTGCCGGAGGTGCTGCGGTTCGCCGGCTCGGACGTGCTCGTCGCCCACAACGCGGCGTTCGACCGGTCGGTGCTGGTGCAGGCCTCCGCCGAGTACGGGTACGACGCGTCCACCACACCGTTCGTCTGCACGCTGCAGGTCGCGAAGACGCTGCTCGACCTCGACTCGTACCGGCTGCCCACCGTCGCCGGGGCGCTGGGCCTGCCGCCGTTCGACCACCACGACGCCGGGGCCGACGCCCGGTCCGCCGCCCTGGTCGCGGTGGCCCTCGCCGCGCGAGTCGGCGCCGCCGGCGTCACGGCGCTCGGCGCCCACGCCCCGGTCCGGGCGAGCACCCGCACCGCCCGACGTCGGACGTCCGCGCGCGCCTGACCGCACCCCGGACGCTTCCTCAGGTCTCGCAGTCCAGCCCGAGCTGCGTCGCCAGCGCCTCGACGGCCTCCACCGTCCGCGCCCGGCACCAGTCCTCGTCCCGGGCAGTTTCGGCGAACACCCGGCGCAGCGTCAGCGCCTGGCCCTGCCGGTGGACGTCCGCCCGCGCGACCAGGTCGTCGCCGACGAGGACTGCGAGCACGTAGGCGCCGTACGTCCTGCGCGCCTCGGGTTTGTACGCCTCGAACACGTAGTCGAACCCGAACAGACGACGCGTGCGTGCGCGGTCACGGATGAGGTTGTCGAACGGTCCGATCAACCGGGCTCGAGACCCCGGGACGCTGCTGGGCTCCGGCTCGACCACCCAGGCCACCTCGGACCACCCCTCGACGGCGATCGGCCGGTGGCCCCGGTCGTGGAGCGCGGCAGCGACCTGCCCGGCAGGAAGCCGGTAGTACGTCGCCAGGTCCTCGGTCGTGGCGACCCCGAGCGCGCGCAGCGCATGGTCCACGAGCGCCGCGACGCACTCGCCCGGGGTGAGCGTCCGGTCGAGGTGCTCGGTCGGCACGGCGCGCTCCGCGAGGTCCAGCACGCGCTCGCGCCGACGACGTCGGGTCGCGGCGAGCTCTCCCCGCCACACCATGTGCTCGGCCGCGCGCTTGGTCTCCGACCAGCCCCACCCGCCCCCGGTGCGGTCACCTCGCTGCAGCTCGCGGATGGTCAACCCCTGCTCGCTGTCGCCGATCGTCGCGCGGACCCGCTCCCGCACGGCTGCTGGCGGGGTGTCGGTGCGCTCGCGTGCGCGGGCACGGTGGATCTCGAACAGCGGCCAGTCGCCGATCGGCATGACGCACGCGGCGTGCGTGTAGGTCTCGAAGGTCGCAGGGCGCCCGTCGACAGGCCACAGATCGCGGTCGACGCCTCCCACCACCGGGGCGACCGGCATCCGGGCTGCGCACGTGAGCGTGTGCGCGCGGGCGACCCGCGTCAGCGGGTCCCTCTGGAGCAGACCGGCGCGCCGGAGGACCGCCACCGCGCTCTCCGTCTCGTCGTGGAGACCCTGCGCCGCCACCGCGAGACGACGCGCCTGCGCGATCGGCAGCGGGTCAGCCGCGTGCTCGCGCATGGGACGGTCTCGCCTCCGGTCTGGTCGCGCCGCTCGTCGCAGCAGAGGACGACGTCGGCGGTGGGCGGTCGCGGATGCTCCGCGCGTGCGTGGCTCGTTCGTCCACAGTACTGATCTGCGACGACATCGCTGCAGCCCAGGAGCGCGTCCACGTCGAGGATGACACTGCGCGCAGGCTCCGCGGGAGGACGGACAGGTCTGGCACCCTGGCACTGCTCGCCCCACCACCCGTACCCCGCACGCGGGCACCCCGCGCCGCACCCCGTTGGAGGCCCGTTGCCGCTCGTCGCCACCGACCTGGACGGCACGCTCCTGCGCTCCGACGGCACCGTCTCCCCCTACACGGCCGAGGTGCTCCGTGCGCTGGACGCCCAGGGCGTCCCCGTCCTGTTCGTCACGGCGCGCCCGCTGCGCTGGATGACCGACCTGTGGCCCCTCGTCGGACGGCACGGCCTGGCCGTCCTCAGCAACGGCGCCGTCTGGTACGACGTCGCCGGCCAGCGCGTCCGTGAGCTCCGCGGCATCGAGCCGCGCGCCGGCATCGCGCTGTGCGCGGAGCTCGCGCAGGCCCTGCCCGGGGCCGCGTTCGCGATCGAGTGCCTGGACGGGATCCGGTTCGACCCGGACTACGTCCCCGACGACTACTCCGCACCGGACCGCCCTCGCGGACCGCTCTGCGAGGTGTGGACGTCGCCGGCCGCGAAGATCCTCGTCCAGGGGACGCAGTGGCAGCCCTCGACGCTCCGCGAGATCGCGACCTCGACGGTCGGCGACCGTGCCATCGTCACCTGGACGAGCCCGCACCTGCTGGAGCTGAGCGCACCCGGCGTCACGAAGGCCACCACGCTCGCGCGGATCTGCACCGAGCTCGGTGTCCCGGCGGACGACGTCGTGGCCTTCGGCGACATGCCGAACGACTCGGCGATGCTGAGGTGGGCCGGACGCAGCCACGCGGTCGCGAACGCCGACCGGGAGGTCCTCGACCTCGTCGACGAGGTGATCCCGGCGAACGACGACGACGGCGTCGCCAGGACGCTCCAGACGCTGTTCTCGCTGACGGTGCACCCGCGCTAGGACGAACGTCGTCGCGTGCGTGCGTACGCGTGCGCGGCCGGCCGCGGACGGACGATCTCCGCGGAGCGAGCGCGGCGCGCAGGACGTCGGCGTGGGCGCAGGACGCCCGGCCGACGTCCCGCACGCGTCAGCGACCGCCCTGGCCGAGCAGCTCCACCAGCGCTTCGGCGAGCTGCCGGTCGACCTGCTCCGGCACCGGCCCCGCGCCCGTCCACGGCACCTCGCCGCGCGCGATCGCCGCGAGGCTGCGGGCCTGCAGCGACAGCCCGAGGTCCATGGCCTGCACCGGGTTCCCGCCCGCCGCGGTGAGGTTGATCATGCGCGTCCCGGCGAGCACGACGACCTCGCGCCCGTCGGCCAGCCGGTGCACGACGCGGGCGTCGGCGTCCCCTCCGGGCGGGGACAGCGGCACCGACGCCACCGTGGCGGCGCCGATGACGTCGCGGGCACCCGTGGCGAGGAACAGCAGCTCGGTGCCGGGCAGCAGGTCGCGCAGGGAGCCGACCCGGTGGCCGGCCATGATCGCCGTCAGCGCCCGGAACGGGTCGGTGTCGACGACGCAGACCAGCGCGCCCAGGCTGCGCAGGGTGTCGGCGACGCCCTGACCGCACGGCCCGTACCCGACGACCGTCGCCCGGGCCGCGGGCAGCATCGCGTTGGTGGCGTTCATGAAGCCCTGGACGACGCTCTGCCCCACACCGTGCTGGTTCTCGACGACCAGCTTGAGCCGGCTGTCGTTGATCACCACGACCGGGAAGTCGGGCTGCTGCGCGGCGGCCCGGATGCGCAGACCCCCGGTCGTGGTCTCCTCGGTCGCGCCCCGGAACCCCGCGGAGCGCGGCGCCCCGACGGTGAGCCGTGCGACGAGCTCGCCGCCGTTGTCCAGGACGAGGTCGGGCAGCGCGGCGAGCAGCCGGTCGAGGTTCGCCGCGTGCGCTGCGGCGTCGTCGTCGCGCCCGCCGAGCACCGTGACGCCAAGCGCCCGCAGCGCCGCCGCGGTCTCGGGGACGGTGGTCCCGATGTTCCCGGTGACGGTCACCCTCGCTCCGACGTCCAGGAGCCAGCGGCACAGGACCGCCGTCTTCGGCTCGATGTGCAGGCAGATGCCGACGTGCAGGCCGTCGAAGACCGCGGCGTCACGGGCGATGCTGTCGGCGAGCAGCGGCATGCTGCGCGTCGCCCAGTCGATCCCGGGGTCGCCGGTCGGGGTGAGGGCAGGACGGTGTGCGGACATGGTGGAGCCTCTCGGGAGTGCGGGCAGGAGTGGGTGCGGGCGCTTGTCAGCGACCAGCAGCCACCTGCGGATGCATCTCGCGGCGGGTGTCGTCGGCCCCGTACAGGCAGAGGCGACGCGTGGACACGACCACGGCGGCGCTCAGGGCGCCGGTGGTGGTGCGGGTGAGGTCCACGGCAGCACCGTACGCCGGTCGGCCTGGGCACGGGGATGGAACGCGGCCGGGCGTCATCGCGGTCGAGGGGACCACCGCGGGCGGGCCCCTCGACCGTGACGACCACGCCTGGGTGGAGTGGTGTGGGGTGGCTCGTTCGTCGATAGTGCCGACCTGTGGTGACTCCGTCCCTGGCCAAGAGCGTGTACACGTGGAGGGTGATGCTGTGTACAGGCACTCAGCTTCGGGCCGCTAGTGCCTGAAGTGGATGCGGAGCAGTTCCTGGGCGTCTTGCGGTTCTTGCAGCACGATCCGGAGCTCGCCGGTCGTGGTGGTGTCGACACCGTCTTCGGTGAGGGTCCACGTTGCGAGTACCTCTGCTGCGTTCGGGTCTCGGGCGAGTAGAACGTAGTCGTCGTCGTCTGTCGTCCAGGGCGAGTTGGGTCGGAACGACTCTGGTGTCAGTGTGACTTGGGCGTCCTTCCCAACTCTGGTCCAGTCGACCGGGTAATCGTTCCGGTAGATGTTGGGGACTGGCATGCGGACGCTGGGGAACATCAAGGACGGCTCTTGGATGGGCTTGACGAGCTCGTCCCACGCGGCATCTTTCACTTCGAGGTGGTCCAGCACGTCGCAGTTGTGGAACGTGATAGTGAGGTGCGGCGCTCGCACGAACCTGTTGGTGGTCACGGTGAGCACGATCCCGGGCAGGACGACACCGAGGAAGTGCTCGCGTCCACGTGCCATGTTCTCTGGCTTGTCGCGTCGCCACCGCTCGAGCGACTGAGCTCGGGACGTGCCGACGGGTGCGCCAGCCCAGCTGGGCAACAGCACTGAACTGCGCAAGTCACTCAACGACGGCGCGGGCTCGCCGGTGAAGTCGTCTTCCACGAAGCGAAAGGCGTCCTCGATCAATGCGTCGACGTCCTTGATGCGGCCGACGTGGCCGCCCACACGCATGTCAAGCTCGACGGGGGGCCGACTGTTCGCTTGCCCACGTTCAATCAGCGCGAGCATCTCGCCAGCTTGCGCCTTGCGGGTATTGCTCGCTCCGCGAACGTACACTGCGCCGCTCTCCAGGTTTTCTTGACGGTTCGCACCCTGGAAGTCCTTGTGGCAGACGAACATGGGCTGCCCGTCACGCGGAGGGAGGCCGACAACCAAGATCACCTCGCGGTCCTCTGAGACCTTGACGCGTCCGAGCTCGAACCCGGGAAAGGTCGTGCCGACATACGGGCGAAGTCGGTTCTCCAGATCGTGAGGTTCTACTCCGCGAGGGACGCCTGGCGCCGCGCCCTTGCCGGCGCCGACCACGAGCACCGCGTACCCGTGGAACTGCCGCATCGCGTCGGCGGGCAGGCGGTTCGACGCACCGAGCAGAAACCTAGCGATCTTCGCGATACCTGCCGTGGCCGTGAAGTCGAGGTCGCTCTTAGCTTCGAGGAAGCGAGACTCAGCTTCGTCACCGACCGCCACGACGTGCTCCACGATCGCGCGCTGCGCGCGTTCGCCGAGAGGAAGGACGCTCGTGTCCAACAGTCACCTCCACGTGTCATCTGTGTCGGCGAGCGTAGCGGCTGTCCTTGCTCGATTAGCCCGCCGACTCCTCACGAACCGAGGTGCCGCGCTTCGTGAGTCGCGAAGGCGTCTGGCAACTGCGCCATCGTTTCCCTGCGACAAGGCTGCCTGGTAGAGCACGATGAACCCATGGATCTCGGAGAGGTGCATCCCGTTCGTTGGTCCCGTCCCGGGGACCCTCACGACGAGACTGCGGTGCCCGGGACGTACTCGGTGAACGACGAAGGTCGGGTCGAGGCGCATTTGCACGCCACCTGGGACGGATCCGCGTCGTTCGGGTTCAGTGCAGGCCCTGAGCTGCCGCCCCTGCTCCACGGCGAGTCCTTCGGGGAACACATCAACTTGGTCGGCCCACGCTTGGGTCGCTCGAAGGGTGGCATGCGTTCACTCGGCGACATCACGTTGCACGCCGACTACGCGCTGGAAGGGTTCGCCTTCCTCAGCGAGCACGAGCTGGCGTTTACCGACCTGCGGCTCCGCTTCACCGACCAGGACGAGTGGACTGGATGGGACCGTTTCGCAGTCAGCCACCAGATCGGCTCGCTCACCGACGTCAGCGCAAGCTTGCGCCCAGTCGACGAGCTCGCGGCGGAGGTCGACGGCGGCGTCCTACGTCTGGTCGACGCGTCCCGCGTCGTATACGACCCGATCAAACGCCGATGGGAACTTGCGACCCGTTCGATGTTCGAGCTCCACCTCGACGAACCGCTACCGATCGGGGCGATCTTCGACCGCTACGCGTACCCGCTCCAGGTCGCCCTCCTTAGTGCCTCCGGCCGTCTGCCGGGAGTGGCGTCCATGGCCGGGACGAACACCACCTGGGACTTCGCCTCAGGGAACACCCGCGTCACCCCGAGATGGTTCCAGGTCCGACTGTTCCACGGTCCGCTCGACACAGCCCACATCAGCAACCTGACGTTCCTGCACCGACTGGGCGACCTGGACTTTCCGACGCACCTCCCCCGGCTCCTGCGGGTCGTCGAAGTCCACAGGTTCGCGCTGTCGCACTACGCGCTGCTCCACGCCGAGCACGCGGCCGGCGGTCATCTCGCCCGGTTCGGCGTGGCGGTCCAGATGATCGAGGCATTCGACCGGACGCTCCACCCGCTGGACACAGGGACGGTGTCGCTGGAGGCGCGCCTCAAGCGCCTCGAGCACGAGACCGGTGGCCTGATTGACCTCGTGATCGGCAACCGTCGATGGCGAGGCGAGGTCGCACAACTACGGAACTTTGCCCTCCATGGTGACATCCATGCAGTCGACGTCCTGAGAGACCAGCGCCCGCTGGTCGCAGCCAGCGAGGCACTGCTCATGCTCTTCGAGACGCGGTTCCTCGTCGAGATCGGAATCCAGCCGGACCAGGCCCAGAAGCTGGTCACCGGACGCGTCCACCACTGGACGATCGTCCAGGCCATCACGAGCAACTACCCGGCGTTGACCGCGATGCTGGAAACCGAACGTCTCCGACACGGACGCAAGAAGGGGTCGGGCGTCAACCGGACCGCAGCCAGCAGGTGACCGGCCGACACTTGTGCGGGAGCGTCCCGAACTAAATCCATCCAGCTTGCTGGGAAGCGCTTCGTCGCGTGTCGCTGGATCGTTACCGTCGCTGCCTCAACGAGCCCGGGGGCTCGCCGATTTCACAGGTGCGTGCTGCAGGCGACCATGCAGGCAGAGTTCGATCAGCTCGAGGAGACAGCGTGCAGAAGCAGGGGGCCGCGGGTGTGCTCGCCGCGGGAGTGTTGGTCCTGGCGATGAGCGGGTGCAGCGCCGGAAGCGGCGAGCCGGAGGTTACCCCGGCGCCGGCGGTCGCGTCGGAGACGGCGGTAGCTCCCGCGGAGACGCCGACGCCCACGGTCGAGCCTGCCGTGTCGGTGGGCACCCGCGAGGCGCCGCTAGCGATCGGTGAGGCGCGTAAGGTGTCCGAGGCGTCTGCGTGGACGGTTGCGCTGAACGCCACGAACCTCGACGCGGCGGCAGCGATCCAGGCCGCAGACGAGCACGCGCAGGCTCCCGCCGCCGGCGAGCTCTTCGTGACCGGGTCGTTCACGGTGACCGTCGACGGGGCGAAGATCGCGGAGCAGGGCGCCGACCTCGCGAATGACGGCGCAAGCCCGGGCCAGAGCCTGACGGTGACCTACGTTGCGGCCGATGGCACCAGCTACGACGGCTCCTCGGGCACGATGTGCTACACGCCGAGCATGCTCTACAGCCAGGGTGCGGTATTCCAGGACGGTGCGACGGTCATCGGCGATCAGTGCGTCGCGGTCCCCGCCGACAAGGTTGCGGGCGGCCTGTGGCGCGTCTCGAACCTGGCGAACGAAAGCGTCTGGTTCGCGACCTCCTGACCCGACATCGACGGCGCCCCCGTCCTCCTTGCAGGAGGGCGGGGGCGCTCGGTCGTTCTCACACCGGAACGTACGTCCAGATCATCCCGTCGTCGCCCAACCGCGGCGGGTACCCGGCACCGATCTTGTGACCACCGCCGGTCCAGGCGTAGGTGACTCCCCCGCGGGTGATCCGGTGCCTCGCGGCGACCAACTCGCGCACCGCGCGCCCGTCGGGGTCTACATACTCGATCGCGTACATCTGATGCTCCTTGATCCGTAGCCTCGGGCCGCCCTGCTGGCGGTCGTCGACACCTCAAGGGTCCACCTGAGCGCCGCCTTGTGGCTAGGGCAGCCAGGTACGCCGATGTAGCTGGGTGCTCTCTCGCTCGACCAGCGCAAGCGCCTCACTCGGCCTCGCGCCCTCCACGAGCGAGTCGACCGACCGCGCTTCCCGAGTGGTCGCAGCTCCCGGAGGACCGTCGGATTTCGGACGCCGAGCCGTCGCCCTGGTCCGCTCGACGGCAGTCCCCGCCAGCCCGGGGCGCCCCGGGAGGGGCCCCGACTGAACTGAGCACCTGAGGACAGTGTGCTTGTGTGTGTGGGCCCGGCCGGTCTCGAACCGACGACCTCCGCGGTGTAAGCGCGGCGCTCTGACCAACTGAGCTACAGGCCCCTGCCCTCGCTGCGCGACGGCGGTGCGCAAGCCTACCGGTGCGGGCACCCCCGCGTCCGCACCGTGGATCGTCGCTGGTCACGCGTCGGACGGTCGGCGAGGATGCGACCCATGACGGCCCCCTCGCACCCCGCCCTGATCGCCGGTCTGCGTCCGGTGGAGCGCGCGGGCGAGGACCCCGCGACCCGCCGCGTGCTGCGGCACGACGAGGCGGGTGCCGCCCTGCGCGACCTCGCCGCGACGTGGACCCTGCCCGAGGCCGCTGACGCGTGGGTGGCGGGCCTCTGGTCGGCTCCGTTCGGCTGGCGCGCGGCCCTCACCGGGACCGCGCTCGGCCGCGTCCTCCCGGTCCACGACGCCCACCCCTACTCCGCCGCGTCGAGTGTGTGCCGGGTGTGCGGGCACCAGCCGGACCAGGTCCACGACACCGCCGAGGAGCGCTGGCTGCGGCACACCGAGGGCGTGCCCGTCGACGGGGACGTCGCCGACCACGTGCTCGCCCTGGAGGACCTGGCCGGGCACCCGCGCCCGGTGCCGACGGAGTACGACCGGTGGGCGCTGCGCGCGGTGCTGACGATCCTGCGCACCCTGCCCGCGGGCACCCGCCCGTCGAAGGCCCGGGACGCCCTGAAGCGCGCCGCGCTGCTCCCGACGACGAAGCCGTTCGCGTACGGGTCGCTGCTGGAGGAGCTCGCGCTGGTCGGCGTCGTCGCCACGGCCGAGCGCCCGGGCATGGTCGAGCAGTGGACCACCTACGCCGAGCGCGACGAGCGGCCGAGCGTGCGCGTCGAGGTGCAGGCGCCGCTGGCCTGGTGGGATGCGAGCCATGGGCTGCGCGAGGACGTGGTCGAGCAGGTGTTCGGCCACCTCGACACGAGCCCCGTCGACCTCGACGGTCCCCGCCCGACCCCGGTGCCGGACAGGAAGGAGACCGCGACCGTCGCGATCCCCGCGCTGCTGCGCGCCCCGAAGCCGGGCGCCGGGCGGCTGCCCGCGCACGTCGGCACGGGCGACGCCGAGGCGGGCGACGTGTGGGCGCTGCGGCTCGCCGACGACCGGTGGGTCACCCTGTACGTGCACGGCGAGGCCCTGACCAGCCCGCGCCGGTACGTGCTGGTCGAGTACCTCGCGGGCGTGCACCCGGCGTTCCCGGACGCGGCCGACGTCGCGACGACGGTGCAGCCGCGCCGCGACGGGCGCTCGCCGTTCCGGGTGCACTCCCTGGAAAAGCTGCCGCGCGCCCGGCGCATCGCGCGCGGCGTCCCGGCGCCGGGTGCGTCCGAGCCGCTGCCGGACTCCTCGCCGGCCGGCACGGCGGAGTACGTGCGGCAGATGGTCGACTGGTTCTTCCCGAGCGCCTGACCGCGAGGTCGGGGGTACGGGACGAGGTCGGTGCTTCGGTTCCCCCGACCTCGTCGAGTTCCCCCGACCTCGCGGTCCGGGCGGAGTCGCCCGGGCCGGGCGGCCTCGCCCGGTCCGGACGACGCCACCCCAGGGTCGTGGCGTCACCCTCGCGGCGTGGCCAGGGTCGCGGGCGGCGCAGCCGTCACGTCGCGGCGCCCCCGCTCTGCCGCGCTCCGCGCGCACTCCCGAGCCCCGCGGCCCGCCAGCGCCCGGCGACCACCTCGCGGCCTCTCAGAGCCCGGCGACCGCCCCGCGGCCCGTCAGAGCCCGGCGACCGCCTCGCGGTACGCCGCGAACGGCCGGGCCCGCCCGGCGTCGTGCACGAGCGACCACCGCACCGTCCCGCTCGCGTCGAGCAGGAACGAGCCGCGCCGCGCGAACCCGTCGACCTCGTCGAACACACCGAACGCGCGCGCCGCGGCGCCGTGCGGCCAGAAGTCCGACAGCAGCGGGAACGTGTACCCGTCCTGCTCGGCCCACGCGCGCAGCGCGAACACCGGGTCGCAGGACGCCGCGAGCACCCGCACGCCTGCGTCCGCCAGCTCGGGCAGCCCGGCCTGCAGCTCGGTCAGCTCGGCCGTGCACGTCCGCGAGAACGCGAACGGCACGAACACCAGCAGCGTCGGACGGTCAGCCGGACCGCCGACCGCGACCGGCGCGCCGTGCGTGCTGGTCAGGGTGACCGTGGGGGCGGCATCCCCCGCGGCGAGCGGCCTGCCCGGCCGGTCGGCCGGCACCGACCTCAGCGACCCCGGCCGCGGCTGCCCAGGCGCGTCGCCGACCAGTCCCCCGCGATGGAGAACGTGCTGGTCGCGTGCAGGCCCGCCGTGGTGGCGGCCTCCTGGATGTCGTCGTGGCCGACGTGCCCACCACGCCCCGGCTTGGGGGTGAGGACCCAGATCTGCCCGCCGTCGTCCAGGACGGTCATCGCGTCCATGAGGGTGTCGGCCAGGTCGCCGTCCTCGTCGCGGAACCAGATGACGACGCCGTCCACGACGTCGTCGTAGTCCTCGTCGGCGAGCTCGGTTCCGGTCTGACCCTCCAGGGCGGAGCGCAGGTCCTGGTCGACGTCGTCGTCGAAGCCGAACTCCTGGACCACCTGCCCCGAGGTGAACCCGAGACGACCCGCCCCCTGGGGGGCGTCGCCCGTGCTGGATGTCACGTCCCGACCTGTTCCTTCCGTCCGGGCCACCGCCCCTCGGCGGCGACCAGTCGTCGATCACCGAACGGTAGCCCACCTCACCCCGCCCGCGCGTGGCAAGTGCGGCGCGTCGCGCCGATCCGCACCCGAGCGCACCCCAGGACCCCTCTGACGTGCCCGGACGTGACCCGGGCCACCTCCGCGCACCCCCGCGACCACCCGATCGGGGGCGACTGTCACGGACGTCACGCATCCCAGGGGGCGGACCGGGAGACTTTGACCCCCTCGGCAGCGGACAATGGTCCTACTACCCGCCCTCTGGCACGAGGCACCGGAACGTGGTGCGGACGCCGGTGGGCCGAGATGCGCACCGGGGCCGACCGGCCCCTGACGCGTGGAGAGGCGAGGAGCACTGGTGGCTTCGAAGGACGAGCGCGGGCCGCTCATCAACGGTCTGCTGAGCCAGGTACCGGACGTGGACCCGGAGGAGACCTCCGAGTGGGTCGAGTCCATCGAGGGACTCATCGACGACAAGGGCGGCCCCCGGGCGCGCTACGTGCTGCTGAGCATGCTCAAGCGCGCGCGTGAGCGGAACGTCGCCGTGCCGGCCGACCTGAACACGCCGTACGTCAACACCATCGGCGTGCACGACGAGCCGTACTTCCCGGGCGACGAGGTGCTGGAGCGCCGCTACCGCTCGTGGAACCGGTGGAACGCCGCGGTCATGGTGACCCGCGCGCAGCGCCCCGGCGTCGGCGTCGGCGGCCACATCTCCTCGTACGCGTCGGTGGCGACGCTGACCGAGGTCGGCCTCAACCACTTCTTCCGCGGCAAGGACCACCCGGGCGGCGGTGACCAGGTCTACTTCCAGGGTCACGCCTCCCCCGGCGTGTACGCCCGCGCGTTCCTGGAGGGTCGCCTGACCGAGCACCAGCTCGACGGCTTCCGCCAGGAGATGTCGCACCCGGGCGGCGGCCTGCCGTCCTACCCGCACCCGCGCCTCGCGCCCGACCTGTGGGAGTTCCCCACGGTGTCGATGGGCCTGGGCCCGGCGTCCGCGATCTACCAGGCGTGGACCAACAAGTACCTGCACCTGCGCGGCATCAAGGACACCAGCCAGCAGGACGTCTGGGCGTTCCTCGGCGACGGCGAGATGGACGAGCCCGAGTCGCGCGGCATGCTGCAGCACGCCGCCCAGCAGGGCCTCGACAACCTGACCTTCGTGGTGAACTGCAACCTGCAGCGCCTCGACGGCCCGGTCCGCGGCAACGGCAAGATCATCCAGGAGCTCGAGGCGCAGTTCCGCGGCGCCGGCTGGAACGTCATCAAGGTCGTGTGGGGCCGCGAGTGGGACACCCTGCTCAACGCCGACAAGGACCGTGCGCTGGTGCACCTCATGAACACCACGCCCGACGGCGACTTCCAGACGTACCGCGCCGAGGACGGCGCGTTCATCCGCGAGAACTTCTTCGGGCGCGACCCGCGCACCAAGCAGCTCGTCGAGAAGATGACCGACGACGAGATCTGGGCGATGAAGCGCGGTGGCCACGACTACCGCAAGATCTTCGCCGCCTACAAGGCCGCGCGCGAGCACACCGGCCAGCCGACGGTCATCCTGGCGCACACGGTCAAGGGCTACGGCCTGGGCTCCGGCTTCGCCGGGCGCAACGCCACGCACCAGATGAAGAAGCTCAAGGGTGCCGAGCTCAAGGCGCTGCGCGACTCGCTGCACATCCCGATCACGGACGAGCAGATCGACGAGAACCCGTACCTGCCGCCGTACTACCACCCCGGCCAGGACGACCCGGCGATCCAGTACCTGCAGGAGCGTCGTCGCCAGCTCGGCGGCTACGTCCCCGAGCGCCGCAGCACGCACAAGGAGGTCACCCTCCCCGGCGACAAGGCCTACGAGCTGCTGAAGAAGGGCTCGGGCACCCAGCAGGTCGCCACGACCATGGCGCTCGTGCGGCTGTTCAAGGACCTGGTCAAGGACAAGGAGATCGGGCAGCGCCTGGTCCCGATCATCCCCGACGAGGCCCGCACGTTCGGCCTGGACTCGATCTTCCCGAGCGCGAAGATCTTCAACACCAACGGCCAGAACTACCTCGCCGTCGACCGCGACCTCATGCTCTCCTACAAGGAGTCCGAGGCCGGCCAGATCATGCACACCGGCATCAACGAGGCCGGGTCGGCCGCCGCGTTCCAGGCGGTCGCGACCTCGTACGCCACGCACGGCCAGCCGCTGATCCCGTTCTACTTCTACTACTCGATGTTCGGGTTCCAGCGGACGGCCGACCAGTTCTGGGCGGCCGGCGACCAGATGGCGCGCGGCTTCCTCATCGGCGCGACCGCGGGTCGCACCACCCTGACCGGTGAGGGCCTGCAGCACGCCGACGGCCACTCCCCGCTGTACGCGGGCACCATGCCGCACGTCGTGCACTACGACCCGGCCTACGGGTACGAGATCCGGCACATCGTCAAGGACGGCCTGCAGCGGATGTACGGCGACGACGGGCGCGACCCCGACGTCATCTACTACCTGACGGTCTACAACGAGCCCATCGTCCAGCCGGCCGAGCCGGAGGACGTGGACGTCGAGGGCATCCTCAAGGGCATCCACCTGATCGCGCCGGCCGAGGGCGAGGGGCCGAAGGCCCAGATCCTCGCCTCCGGCGTGGCGGTGCCGTGGGCCCTCGAGGCGCAGCAGCTGCTGGCCCAGGACTGGGGCGTCTCCGCCGCGGTCTGGTCGGTCACGTCCTGGAACGAGCTGCGTCGCGACGCGCTCGCCGCGGACCAGCACGCGTTCCTCAACCCGGGCGAGGAGGAGCGGGTCCCGTACCTGACCGCCAAGCTCCAGGGCGCCGAGGGCCCGTTCGTCGCGACCACGGACTACGACCACCTGGTCGCCGACCAGGTGCGCGAGTGGATCCCCGGCCGCTACGCCACGCTCGGTGCCGACGGGTTCGGGTTCTCCGACACCCGCGCGGCGGCGCGCCGGCACTTCAAGATCGACGGCCCGTCAACCGTGGTCCGCGTCCTGCAGCAGCTCGCCCGCGAGGGCAAGGTCGCCAAGGAGGCCCCGGCCCAGGCGATCGAGCGGTACCGGCTCGACGACGTGAACGCCGGCACCTCCGGCAACGCGGGCGGCGACTCCTGACGCACGGCCCCGGATGACGGACGGGCCCCGTACCTCCTCGGAGGTGCGGGGCCCGTCCGCGTATCGGGTGGCGCCGTGTCAGGCGGTCGTCGGGCGGTTCGCGTGCTCGACGAGCCGGGTCAGCTCGCGGCGCAGCTGCGCGATCGATGCCTGGTCCGGGTAGAGGTCGAGGCTCGCGAGGTGCTGCTTGGCGTCGAGCGGCCGGTCGGCCTCGACGGCGGCGAGCACGAGCTCGCGCCCGGCCTCGGGGTCGTGGTCGCGCGGGTGCCAGTGGCCGGTGCCGAGACCGAGCGCCTCGACCGGGAGCCCGGCCTCGCGCAGCAGCCGCAGCCCCGCGACGAGCGCCCGGCCGGACGGGTCGCGCTCGGCAGCGGTGGTGAGGCGACGCAGCGTCCCCTCGAGGTCGTCGCGCACGGACAGCCGCGCGACCTCCACCAGCGGGTACCAGGCACGCGGGTTGCCGGCGAGCTCCTCGCCCAGCGACCAGACCGCGAGGTCGGCGGCGCGCTGCCGCTCGGCGTCGTCGGCCTCGGCCGTGAGGGGGTCGTCGTCGGAGCCGGTGACGGCGTGCCGGCGGACGATCTCGGCGAGCGCGGCGAACGCCTGCTCGTCGTTGGGGTCGTCGCCGAGGCGGGACCGGAGGGCGTCCTCCTGGGGGACGTCGCCGTGCCGGGTGGCACCCGGGCGGCGGGCGCCCACGCGGGACGCGGGCACGGGCCTGCCCAGGAGGCGACGCAGTCGGGGCAGCAGAGCCATGACGCGACACTAACCGCTGCACTCGTCCCGCACTGGTCGAACGGTGCGCCGCGCCCGGGTCACCGGGGGGTCGACACCGCCCACCTTTGTCGGGTCCCCACAACGGCGCCCTCTATGCTCGGGGCATGCCCGAACCCCGCCCGGCCTCGGCCCCCGCCTCCGCGGACGGCACGTCGCCCGCCCGGACCCGCACCCGGGCCGGTCGGATCGCCACCGCCCCCGACGCCAGCAACGGCGAGACCCTGCGCCGGGTCCGCGAGGGCAGCGGGGTGCTCGCCGCCGCCGCGATGCGCCGCCTGGACGAGGACCTGGACTGGTACCGCGCGCTGCCCGCCGACGACCGCTCGTGGGTCGGCCTGGTGGCGCAGGCCGGCATCAGCGCGTTCGTGACCTGGTTCGCGGACCCCTCCAAGCCGCCGCACGGCGTCGGGGAGATCTTCGCGACCGCGCCCCCGGAGCTCACCCGGTCGATCTCCCTGCAGCACACGCTGCAGCTGGTCCGCGTGGTGGTGGACGTGGTCGAGGCGCACAGCGACCGGCTCGCGGCGCCCGGCGGCGAGCGGGACCTGCTGGAGGCCGTGCTGCGGTACTCGCGGGAGGTCGCGTTCTCGGCCGCCGAGGTCTACGCGCGGGCCGCCGAGGTCCGCGGTGCGTGGGACGCCCGCCTGGAGGCGCTGGTCGTGGACGCGCTGCTGCGCGGCGACGTGGACGACTCGCTGCGCTCGCGCGTCGCGGCGCTCGGCTGGTCCGGGCGCGGCAGCACGCTCGTGGTGGTCGGGACGACGACGTCGCCGCTGGACGACGTCCGGACGTCCGACCTGCGCCGCGCGACCCGCCGGGCGGCGGACGACGCGCTGGTGGGGATCCAGGGGGACCGCCTGGTGGTGTTCCTCGGCGGGACGGGCGACCTGCGGGAGGCGGCGGTGTCGCTGCTCCCCCGGTTCGGACCGGGGCCGGTGGTGCTCGGCCCGACGGGCTCGGACCTGGCGGACGCCGCGCGCTCGGCGAAGGCGGCGCTGGCCGGGCTGGTGGCGGTGCAGGCATGGCCGCAGGCGCCCCGCCCCGTGCTGGCCGACGACCTGCTGCCCGAGCGGGTGCTGGTCGGGGACGACTCGGCGCGCGCGGTGCTGGTGGCGCAGGCGTACGTCCCGCTGCTGGCCAGCACGGGCAGCCTGCTGGAGACGCTGACCGCGTACCTCGCGGCGGGCCGCAGCCTGGAGGCGGCGGCGCGCACCCTCTACGTGCACCCGAACACCGTCCGGTACCGGCTGCGCCGCGTCGCCGAGGTCACCGGCTGGGACCCCCTGGACCCCCGCGAGGCCTACGTCCTCCAGCAGGCCCTGGCGGTCGGCCGCCTGGACCACACCCCCTGAGCGTCCTTCCCGCGAGGTCGAGGGTTTCCGGCGAGGTCGAGGGTTGTGGGCCCGGCTGGCCGCGCAAACCCTCGACCTCGCGGGCCCCGACCCGCGCGGGAGTTGTGGGAGGGGTACAACGTCGGGGGGTGAACCGTGTGCGGGGCGCTACCGGGCAGCACCGGACGTACCGGGCAGAGTGGACGGGTGCTCGCGATCGTCTGCCCCGGACAGGGCGCCCAGACCCCCGGCATGCTCGCCCCCTGGCTCGAGCTGCCCCGCACCGCCGACCACCTGGCGGCCTTCTCGGAGGCCGCGGGCGTCGACCTGACCACGCACGGCACCACGTCGGACGCCGACACCATCCGCGACACCGCGGTGGCGCAGCCGCTGATCGTCTCGACCTCGCTGCTCGCCCTGCGCGCGCTCGAGGACGCGGTCGGCGCCCCGGTCGTCCCGGGTGCGACCTCCGGCCACTCGGTGGGCGAGTTCGCCGCCGCGGCCGTGGCGGGCGTGCTCGGCGACGCCGAGGCCGTCGGCCTGGTGGGCCACCGCGCCCGGTTCATGGCGGAGGCCGCCGCGGCGGAGCCGACCGGCATGACCGCCGTGCTCGGCGGGGACCCGGACGAGGTCGCCGCGGCGCTGGAGGCGGCGGGCGTGTGGCCCGCGAACGTCAACGGCGGCGGCCAGACCGTCGCCGCGGGCTCGCTGGAGGCGCTGGCCCGGTTCGCCGAGAACCCCCCGGCGCGCGCCCGCGTGGTGCCGCTGCAGGTGGCCGGCGCGTTCCACACCCCCTACATGCAGCCCGCGCTGGAGAAGTTCGGTGCCGTCGCGGCGGACTGGGCGAGCGCCGCGCCCCGCACGGTGCTGATCTCCAACGCCGACGGCGCGGCCTACGCCGACGGCACGGCGGGCGCGGACGTCATCGCCCGCCTGGTCGCGCAGATCGCCGCCCCGGTGCGGTGGGACCTGTGCCAGGCCACGCTCGCGGACCTCGGTGTCACCGGCCTGCTGGAGCTCGCGCCGGGCGGTGTCCTCAAGGGCCTCGCGCGGCGTAGCCTGCCCGGGGTGGAGACGGTCGCGATCACCTCGCCGGCCGACCTGCCCGCCGCCCAGGACCTGGTCGCACGCCACAGCGCGACCGCCGACTCCCAGGAGACCGCGAAGTGACCCGCCCCACCCTGACCCAGGCCACCGGCCCCGCCCACACGCGGATCCTCGGCCTGGGCGCCGCCCGCGGCGAGAACGTCGTCCCGAACGACGACCTGGTCGGCCCGATCGACTCGTCCGACGAGTGGATCCGCCAGCGCACCGGCATGGTGACCCGCGTCCGCGCGGGCGCCGACACCGACGTGCTCGACCTGGCCGAGCAGGCCGCCCGGGAGGCGATCGCGAACGCGGGCCTCACCGGCGCCGACATCGACGCCGTCATCCTGGCGACCGTCACCTACTTCCACCAGACGCCGTCGGGCGCCGCGATCCTCGCGGACCGGCTCGGTGCGACGCCGGCCGCCGCGTTCGACGTGTCGGCGGCCTGCGCGGGCTACTGCTACGGCATCGGCCAGGCGGACGCCCTGGTGCGGGCCGGCACCGCCCGCAACGTGCTGGTCATCGGCGCGGAGAAGATGAGCGAGTTCGTCGACCCGACCGACCGCTCCATCTCCTTCCTGCTCGGCGACGGCGCGGGCGCGGTCGTCGTCGGTCCCTCGGACTTCCCCGGTATCGGCCCGACCGTGTGGGGCTCGGACGGCTCGCAGTCGCAGGCCATCCGCCAGACGCACTCCTGGCTCGACACCCGGGACAACGGCGCCGGCTGGCCCACGCTCCGCCAGGAGGGCCCCAGCGTGTTCAAGTGGGCCGTCTGGCAGATGGCGCCGGTCGCGCAGAAGGCCCTGGACGCCGCGGGCGTGACCGCCGACCAGATCGACGCGTTCATCCCCCACCAGGCGAACATGCGGATCATCGACCAGATGATCAAGCAGCTCAAGCTGCCCGAGAACGTCGCCGTGGCGCGCGACATCGCGGACACCGGCAACACGTCGGCGGCGTCCGTGCCGCTGGCGACCGAGCGCCTCTTCCGCGAGGGCCAGGTCAAGAGCGGCGACCTGGCGCTCCAGATCGGCTTCGGCGCGGGCCTCGTCTACGCCGCCCAGGTGGTCGTGCTGCCCTGACCGGGTGCGCGACCGCAGTACCGTTCATCGACCGCACGATCGTCGCCGCACCTCACGGTGGGGCGCAGCACACAACCAAGGAGACACCGATGGCGCACAGCGAGCAGGAGATCCTGGCCGGTCTGGCCGAGATCGTCAGCGAGGAGACCGGCCTGCCGACCGACTCCGTCCTGCCCGAGAAGTCGTTCACGGACGACCTCGACATCGACTCCCTGTCGATGATGACGATCGTCACGCTGGCGGAGGAGAAGTTCGAGGTCCGCATCCCGGACGACGAGGTCAAGAACCTCGCGACCGTCGGCGACGCGGTGTCGTTCATCAACAACGCCCAGGCCTGATCCGCACCGACCGGGGGTCCGCGCCGCACGCCGGCCCAGCCGGCGTCGTGGGAGCCCAGCGCTTCCCGCGGCGCGGACCCCTGGTCGCGCCCGGACCCGTCCCGGACGCACCCCGCGCGGGCTCGCCCCCGTCGCACCAGCCGTACCCGTACCGCCCGACACACCCTCAGGAGCAGCGATGAGCACGCGAGTCGTCGTCACCGGACTCGGCGCCACGACCCCCCTCGGCGGGGACGTGCCCACCACCTGGCAGGCCGCCCTGGCCGGCACCTCGGGCGCACGGAAGCTCGACAACGACTGGAGCGAGAAGTACGGCCTGCCGGTCGACTTCGCCGCCACCCTCGCGGTCGCCCCGGAGGAGGTCCTCCCCCGGCCCGAGATGAAGAAGATGGACCCCTCGGCGCAGTACGCGATGATCGCGTCCCGCGAGGCCTGGGCCGACGCCGGTGCGCCGGAGGTCGACAAGGACCGCCTCGGCGTCGTGGTGTCCTCCGGCATCGGCGGCATCTGGACCACGCTGGACGCGTGGGACACGCTGCGCGAGAAGGGCGCCCGCCGCGTCCTGCCGATGACCGTCCCCATGCTCATGCCGAACTCGCCGTCCGCGTACGTCGAGCTGGAGTTCGGCGCCCGCGCCGGGGCGCACGCCCTGGTGTCGGCCTGCGCGTCCGGCGCCGAGGCGATCGGCTACGCCGTGGACATGATCCGCAGCGGCCGCGCCGACATCGTCATCGCCGGTGGCACCGAGGCCACCATCCACCCGATGCCGATGGCCGCGTTCGCCGCGTCCCGCACCCTGTCGACCCGCACCGACGACCCGGCGCGCGCGTCGCGTCCGTACGACGTGGACCGCGACGGCTTCGTGATCGGCGAGGGCTCCGGCATCGTCGTCCTGGAGTCCGAGGCGCACGCCGCCGCCCGCGGCGCCCGCGTGTACGCGGAGATCTCCGGCGTCGGCCTGTCGTCCGACGGCTACCACATCACCTCCCCCGAGCCCACGGGTCGCGGCCAGATCGCCGCGATGCGGATGGCGCTGAAGGAGGCGGGTATCGCCGCGGCCGACGTGAAGCACGTCAACGCGCACGCCACGTCCACCGTGGTCGGCGACCTCATCGAGGCGCGCGGCGTCCGCGAGGTCCTGGGCGACGCCGCCGACGGCGTCGTGCTCTCGGCGACCAAGTCGATGACCGGGCACCTGCTCGGCGGCGCCGGGGCGCTGGAGACGGTGTTCTCCGTCCTCGCGGTCCGCGACCGGCAGGCGCCCCCGACGATCAACGTCGAGAACCCCGACCCGGAGATGGTCCTCGACCTGGTCCGGGACACCCCGCGCGCGCTGCCCGACGGCGACGTGGCGGTCATCAACAACTCGTTCGGCTTCGGCGGGCACAACGTGGCCCTGGTGGTCACGAACGCCTGACCCGGGCGCGACCTCACATCCGGGGCCGCTGCGTCGTCATTCCTGCGACCGGACAGGAAGGGGTCGCAGCCGTGAAGCACATCGTCGTCGTCGGTGGTGGGTACGCCGGGTTCTACGCCGCGTGGGGGCTCGAGAAGAGGCTCCGTCGTGGCGAGGCGCGGGTCACCGTCATCGACCCGCGCCCGTACATGACGTACCAGCCGTTCCTCCCCGAGGTGGCCTCGGGGTCGGTGGAGGCCCGGCACGCCACCGTGCCCCTGCGCCGCCACCTGCGCCGCACGCGCGTGCTGGCCGGTGCCGTGACCCGGATCGACCACGCAGCCCGGACGGTCACGGTGGCGCCCCGGGACGGCCGCCCGTTCGACCTCGCCTACGACGTGGTCGTCGTGACCGCGGGCGCCGTCACCCGCACGCTGCCGATCCCCGGGCTGGTCGAGGAGGCCATCGGGCTGAAGCAGGTCGAGGAGGCCGTGGCCGTCCGCGACCACGTCCTGACCGCGTTCGACCGGGCGGCGGTCCTGCCCCCGGGGCCGGAGCGGCGGAGGTTGCTGACCTTCACGTTCGTCGGCGGCGGGTTCTCCGGCGTCGAGGCGTTCGGCGAGACCCTGTCGCTGGCGACCTCGCTCCTCGGGTCGTACCCGGAGCTCGGGCCGGACGACCTGGCGTTCCACCTCGTCGAGGCCCGCGACCGGATCCTGCCGGAGGTCACCGACGGGCCCGGGGCCTGGGTGGTGCGGCACCTGCGCGGGCGTGGCGCCCGCGTGCACCTCGGGGCGCAGCTGCGGTCCGCCGTGGGCGGCCACGTCGTGCTCTCCACCGGCGAAGAGTTCGACAGCGGCCTCGTGGTCTGGACCGCCGGGAACGCCGCGAACCCGGTCGTGAGCCGGCACACCGACCTGCCCGTCACGGACCGGGGCCTGGTGCGGGTACGCGCCGACCTGCGCGTCGAGGACGCGGACGGCGCCGTGGTGCCGGACGCGTGGGCCGCGGGTGACGACGCGGCGGTCCCGGACCTCACCGGCGCACCCGGGGCGCTGACCGTCCCGAACGCGCAGCAGGCCGTTCGGCAGGGCCGGCTGCTCGCCGCGAACCTCGTGGCGACGCTGCGGGGCCGCCGTCCCCGGGACTACGTGCACCACAGCCTCGGCGTCGTCGCGACGCTGGGCCGGCACCAGGGCGTGTTCCAGTACCGGCGGCTCGTGCTCACCGGACTGCCGGCGTGGCTCGCCCACCGCGGTTACCACGTCCTGGCCGTGCCGACCTGGGAGCGCAAGCTCCGCGTCCTGCTGGTCTGGCTCGGCGCCGCGCTCGGCGGCCGGGACATCGCCTCGCTGGGCGCCGTCGTCGACCCGCGGCGCGCGTTCGTCACCGGCGGCGCCCCGGAGCTCGCGCTGACCCGGGACGACGCCGCGGACGCGGACCGGCCCGTCGACGCGTCGACGACCCCGGCGGACCGTGCCACGATCGCCGCAGCATGACGGGCGACGGAGAGGACACACGGACCGTGAGCGACCTCGACCCCGCCGACGGACCCGTCGGGGTCGGGGACGCTGTGCTCGCCGAGCGCCGCCGGCTGCTCGCCATCGGCTACCGGATGCTCGGCACGCTCGCCGAGGCGGAGGACGCCGTCCAGGAGACCTACGTCCGCTGGTACCGCATGACGGACGCGGAGCGTGCCGCCGTCCGCAACCCGCAGGGCTGGCTCACCCGGGTCATGAGCCGGGTGTGCCTCGACGTGCTGGGCTCCGCGCGGGCCCGCCGGGAGCGGTACGTCGGCGAGTGGCTCCCCGAGCCCGTCCCCGCCGACCTGTTCTCCGGTGCGGCCGGCCGCGCTCCGGCACCGGACGACGGGGACCCGTTCGACCGGGTCTCCCTCGACGAGGAGGTCAGCACCGCCCTCCTGGTCGTGATGGAGGCCATGACGCCGGCGGAGCGCGTGGCGTTCGTGCTGCACGACGTGTTCGCCCTGCCGTTCGACGAGATCGCCGAGGCCGTGGGCCGCAGCCCGGCGGCCGTCCGTCAGCTCGCGACCTCCGCCCGGCGGCGGGTCCGGGCACACGACGCCCCCGGGCGCGGCACCCGCGAGCACGACGACGTGCTGGCGGCGTTCGTGGCCGCGGCCACGGGCGGGGACCTCGCCGCCCTCACCGGGCTGCTCGACCCGTCGGTGACGCTGCGGGCGGACGGCGGCGGTGTCGTCAGCGCCGCGCGGCGGCCGGTGCTGGGCGTCGACCACGTCGCCCGGTTCGTGCTCGGCATCCTGCAGAAGCGGCCGACGGCGGTCCTGGCCGCCCGGCGCACGGGCGACGGCCTGGCGTTCGCCCTGGAGGACGAGGGCCGGGTCCAGGCGCTGGTCAACGCCCGGGTGCGCGACGGCCGGATCACCGACCTGTGGCTGCAGGTCAACCCCGGCAAGCTCACCACCTGGTCCGCCTGACCTCACACCCGCCGGCGCTGCGTCGTCATCCTCCCGAGGCCGGCAGGGCGCCGGCCGGGAGGGATCACCATGCGGATGCTCGTCGCCGGAGGCACCGGCCACGTCGGGAGCCGGCTGACCGCCCGGCTCCGGGAGCTGGGGCACGACGTCGTCGTCGGATCGCGGGAGGACGGGTTCGACCCCGTGACCGGCGCCGGGGTCGGGGACGCCGTGCGGGGCGCGGACGTCGTCGTCGACGTGCTCAACACGCCCGAGATGGAGGCCGCGGCCGCGACGGCGTTCTTCCGCGGGACCACGGAGCGGCTGCTCGCCGCGGAGCTCAGCACCGGTGTCCGGCACCACGTGCTGCTCTCCGTCGTCGGGGCGGACCGCGCCCTTGCGAACGGGTACTACGCGGGCAAGGTGGCGCAGGAGGACGCCGTGCGGGAGGGCGACGTCCCGTTCACGGTCGTGCGGGCCACGCAGTTCCACCACTTCGTCCCGTCGATCGCGGACTGGCTCACCGTCGACGGGACGGTGCACGCGCCGGGGACGCTGCTGCAGCCCGTCGCGGTCGAGGACGTCGTCGCGCTGCTCGCCGACGTCGCGGAGGGGCCGGCCCTCGGCGACACGGTCGACCTCGCCGGGCCCGACCGGTTCCGGCTCGACGACCTGCTCCGCGCGACGCTGGCCGAGCAGGGTGATCCGCGCGTGGTGCGGACGGTCGACGGCACGGCGCTGGGCGCGGAGTCCGGCGACGCGCTGGTCCCGCTCGGTGCGTACCGCCGGGGCGCGCGGCCGTACCCGGTGGCCGGGGTGCCGGTCGCGGGGTGAGCCCGCCCCGGCGCGACGGACTCGCCGGGCCACTGCGGACCCGGCGGCGGGCTCCGCCGCCGGGCCCGCTCAGTACCCGCTGAACGCGTCCGTCCGCACCCGCCGCACCCCGGCCCCGCGCAGCAGCGCCCGCGTGTGGTCCACCATCGCGGGCGGTCCCGACGCGTAGGCGTCGCGCCCCGCGAGGTCCGGCACCGCCTCGGCCAGCAGCTCCGGTGTGAGCCGCCGCGCCCCGAGGTGCACGGCCCCGGCGGGCAGCCCGTCGGCGTCCGGCGTCGGCGAGAGCACGAGCACCCGCGCCCCGGCGGCCGCCGCCACGTCCGCGTAGGCGAGGTCCGCGTGGTCGGTGACGGCGTGCACGAGCACGACGTCCCGCCGCTCCCCCGCCGCGACGAGGGCGGCGAGCTGGCTCGCGAACGGTGTGACGCCGATGCCCCCGGCCACGAGCAGCAGGGGCCGCGCGGGGTCGTCGGGCAGCAGGAAGTCCCCGCCGAGCCCGGTCGCCCGAACCCGCGCCCCCACGGGCAGCGACCCGAGCGCGCGCTTGAACGTCGACGCCCGCTCCGGCACGGTCAGCGCGACCGTGAGCTCGCCGTCGCCCGGCGCCGACGACACCGAGAACACCCGCCGGGTGCCGCGCGCGTCGGGCCGCGGGTGCGGGACGGTGAGCTCCACCCACTGCCCGGGCCGGAACCGCACCGGCCGGTCCGCCCGGAACGCGAGCTCGACCGTGCGGGGCGTGAGCCGCCGCTGCCGGGTGAGCGTGAGGCGCACCGCCCCGCGCTGCCCGAACCCGAACGCCAGCAGGTTGCCGACCAGCAGCGCCGCCTCGGGCGTGCTGTACAGCGGGCCGAGGTGGTACGGCACCGCGAACACCGCGGCGACCACCACGGCCTCCAGCAGCTGCTGCCAGCGGCGCGGCGGCAGGGTCAGCGGCTCGGTGAGCATGACGCCCGCGAGGAACAGGATCGGGTACGACACCAGGGCCGTGCTCACGGCGTCGAGGGCGTCGGCGCCGCCGGTCACCAACCGGATCGCCACGAACGCCGTCGCCGCGACCACGAACGTCCCGACCAGCGCGTACCGGCGGGTCCGCAGCACGATCACGACGACGAGCAGCAGCACCGGGACGAGCAGCCAGCGGTCGGCGACCCACCAGGTCGACGCGTCCCACCCGGTCAGCCCGATCACGAACGCCCCGAGCGCCGCCGGGTTCAGCACGTGCCGTCCCCGCCACGCGAGCAGGTACTTCGACGCGTTCGCGACCACCGCGGCGAGCGCCAGCGTCCCGAGATACCGGGCCTCCAGCGTCGGCCAGAACAGGAACAGCAGGATCAGCCCGGTGATGACCGCCGACTCGGTGTGCGGGCGGGTCCGGCACACCAGCGCCGCACCCCACGCCCCCGCGACCGACGCGCCCACGGCCACCGCCGCGCTGACCAGCACGGCCAGCGGCTCCACGAACAGCACCCCGGTCGCGGCCAGCACCGTCGCGACGGCGGCCAGTGCCAGCAGCCCGATCGTCAGCATCCGGTACATCGTCACGCGGCCCAGCCGCTCGTCCACCCACGCGATCATCGCGCCAGCACCTCCCCGTCCAGGTCCAACGACCAGCGGGCGCTGCCGTCCGCGCGCAGCACCACGTAGCGGACGCCGAACCGGGACGCGACGAGGTCCGGCTCGGCGAAGAACAGCGCGGTCGCGGCCATGTCGGCGACCAGCGCGGTGGGTGCGAACGCCCAGGCGGCGAGCACGTCCCTGGTCGGCAGCCCGGTGCGGGCGTCGACCACGTGGTGCGCGTCGGGCGCCCAGGCGCGCCGGTTCGTCGCCGACCCGCACACGGCGCCCGTCGCGACCCGCACCGTCCCGAGCGCGCGCCCGGTGTCGCGGGGGTCCTCCAGCGCGACCACCAGCGGCTCGGGCACGGACGCGCGCAGGTCCCCGCCCGCGTCCACGACGTGCTCCCGCACGCCGTGCGCGGTCAGCACCTCGGCGACCAGGTCCACGAGGTAGCCCTTGCCGGCGGCTCCCACGTCGAGGAGCGCGGGTCCGCCGAGCGTGACCTGCCCCGGCGCGCGCACCACTGAACCCCAGTCGGGGGCCGGGCGGGTCAGCAGCGCACCCGCGGCGTCCCGCCGGGGCCGCAGCGAGTACGTCGCGTCGTACCCGAGGTCCTCCAGCGCGTGCCCGACCAGCGGGCTCACCGCGCCGTCAGTGCAGCGCGCCGCCACGTCGTACACGTCGAGCAGCGGGCCCGCGTCGGCGGGCAGCGCGTACGTCCCCGCGCCGGAGCGCGCGACCTCGCTCACCCAGGAGTCCGCGCGGAACCGGGACCAGTCCTGGTCGAACCGCCCGATCCGCTCGTGCACCGCCGCGAGCACGGCGGGCGTCAGCGGCTCGGGGGTGTCGATCTCCCAGCGGGTGCCGATCGCCTCGAACGCGGTGCGCGCCCGCGCCTCACGCGGCGGCATCGGCGCGGATCTCCTCGAGCGCCGCGTTGAAGCCGTTGCCGGTCAGCGAGGAGCCGGACACCTTGTCGACGGCGAGGTCCGACAGGTCCGCGCCCACGACCTCGTCGGCGATCCCGGACGCGAACTCGTCCTGGAACCGGGCGGCGTTCCCGCCGCTGGCCTCGGGGGTGACCGTGACGTCGGTGACGACGCCGTCGGCGACGGTGACCTCGACGGAGATCGACTCCTCGCCGCCCGGGGTGTCGTAGGACCCTTCGGCGGTGTAGGTCCCGTCGGCGTACTCCCCCGACGCGGCCGCGCCGTCATCGGCGGCGTCGTCGGACGCGGTGTCGTCGGCGGTGTCCTGCTGCGAGGTGCCGGTGTCCGGGGTGTCGTCGGTCGCGGCGTCCGCGTTGCCGCAGGCGGCCACGGCGACGACCACGGACAGACCGGACAGGACGCCGAGGGTGCGGCGGCGGATCGTGGGGGTCATGGGTCGTGCCTCCTTCGCGGCCCGGCGGGCGGGCGGTGCGGCTCGTGCGGCTGGTGCGGTCGATCCGTGCGGGCGCGCTTGGTCGGCACGCTCGTTGAATGCGATCACATCGCTGACGAGGCACGACGCTAGGGACGCTCCCTGCGAATCACCTGGGAACCCCACGTGCGCGCCCCCAGCATGCAGCCCACGACGACCCCCCGCACCGCGAGCACCCCCACATCACCCGCTCCGGAGCGGGTGATGTGGGGGTGCAGCGCGGCCTCCCCCCAGGCCCGCGCTCATCGGCGCGGGCGGGGACGGAGTCGTCCTCCGGGAGCGGGCCTCCGCGGGTCAGCCGACGCGGTGGAGCCAGCGGACCGGGGCGCCCGCCCCGGCGTAGCGGAACGGCTCGAGCTCGTCGTCCCACGCCTGACCGAGGGCGAGCGCGAGCTCGTCCTGCATGGTCAGCGCGTCGCCGGTGCCGAGGGCCGCACGGATGCGGTCCTCGGGGACGACGACGTTGCCGTGCACGTCGGTCTGCGCGTGGAAGATGCCGAGCTCGGGCGTGTGGCTCCACCGGGCGCCGTCGGAGCCGTGGCTGGCGTCCTCGGTCACCTCGTAGCGCAGGTGGGTCCACCCGCGCAGCGCGGAGGCCAGGCGCGCGCCCGTGCCCTGGGTGCCCTGCCACGAGTACTCGGCCCGGAACATGCCGGGCGCCGCCGGCTGGTCGGTCCAGTCGACGGACATGCGCGTGCCCAGCACGTTGCCCGCTGCCCACTCGAGGTGCGGGCAGAGCGCGCGCGGCGCAGAGTGCACGAAAAGTACACCGCGGGTGATCGCACCTGCCATGTCATTCCTCCCGGATCGGCTCGAGGTTCGCCTTCCCCAACGACCTCGTCCCGTTCCCGGGGTGAACGCACGGACTCGCGGCGTGCTGGACCCAGCATGCCTGATGGGGGCCGGTGCGCACCAGCGCACCGGCCGATCTGTGACGGATGACGACTCGTGCCCGGTTTTCCGTCCCATCCCGTGGGACGGGGGCCGCGCGGGTCGCCCTGGCGTCAGAGGGTCTCGCGGATCGCCCGCATCGCCTTCTTGCGCACGGCGCGGTCCAGGCGGTCGATGTAGAGGTAGCCGTCCAGGTGGTCGACCTCGTGCTGCAGGCAGCGGGCCATGAGCTCGACGCCCTCCACGACGACCTCCTTGCCGTCGAGGTCGGTGCCGACCACGCGGGCGTACCACGCGCGCTTGGTGGGGAACCACAGGTCCGGGACGGACAGGCAGCCCTCGTCGCCGTCCTGGTAGTCGTCGGAGAGCTCGACGATCGTCGGGTTCAGCACGTAGCCGATCTCGTCGTCGATGTTCCAGGAGAAGGCGCGCAGGCCGACGCCGATCTGGTTCGCCGCGAGCCCGGCGCGGCCGTCGTGGTCCACGGTCTCGAGGAGGTCCTCGACCAGCCCGCGGACCCGGGCGTCGATGGTGGTCACCGGCTCGCACGGGGTGCGCAGCACCGGGTCGCCCACCACACGGATCTCTCTCATCGCCATGGGGACGATTGTTCCACGTCCCCGGCACCCGCCGCGGACGGGCGGACCGGCGCGGCGGGGTCGGCGCCCGCGTCGCACCGCGGGCTCAGCGCCCCCGCTGCGCAGCCGCCCGCCACAGGTGCACGGCGGCGTAGGACCGCCACGGCGCCCACGCGGCG
>NZ_RFFI01000035.1 GCF_003696205.1 Cellulomonas triticagri | reverse complement strand
CGCCCGTGACCCGGGGCACCCGCGGGGCGGTCGTCCGGACCCTCGCCCTCGGCCGCGCGCCGGGGCGCGGGACCGCCCGGACGCTCGCCGGGGCGTGGCTGCTGCCCGCAGCGGTCGTGCTGTCCGCCCAGCCGGACCGGTACCACCGCGACGGCGGGGCCGTCACCGTGACGCTCCAACGCGTCCGCCCTCTGACCCCGCGCATGGTGCTCGTCCCGTTCGCCTGCGCCCTGGTCCTCGCCGTCGGCCTCGGCGTGCTCACCGACCTCGTGCCCGGCGCCTCCCAGGTCCTGCTCACGGTCGCCGTCGCGGCGTACGCGTACGCCGCGACGGTCGGTGTGCTCTGGCTGCTGCGCGGGCGGCAGGAGCGCACCGCCACCGAGCGTGGCGGGCCGATCCGCGCCGCCGGGATGTCCCTGCCGGGGCGCCGACCCGTCTGGTACCTGCGCCGGGTCGTCGTCCGCGACGGCGAGGCGCGCGACGCGTTCCCCGAGGTCGTCGCGTTGCTGGACGCCGTGGTGCCGGCCGGGGAGGACACCCAGGCCCTGGCGCGCAGCGCCGCCGACCAGGACGCGTGGACCGCGCTCGGCCTCGTGGCGCCCCGGGGAGCCGATCTCGGGCTGCTGGTCCGGGTGGGGCGGTCCGCGGACGGCGGCGCGGGACCGGCCGGCACTCGTCGGGACGAGCGCGAGCACCGCGCGGGCTAGACCGATCAACCACTCGCGCTCCGTGCGCTCCCGCACGAGACGTCGTCCCGATGCAGCGGGCTGCCCGTGCCCCGGATCCGTCCAGGGCACCGGCGCCTCACCCCGGTGCGGTGACGAACACGTCCAGCAGCTCCGGGTGGTGGGCGTGCACCAGCACCCCGAACACCACGAGGTCGAACAGGAGGTGCACCGCGACGACGTACGGCAGCGACGTGCTGCGCGCGAAGATCCAGCCCTGCACCAGCGCGAACGGCACCGTCAGCAGCGGCCCCCACTCCCGGTACCCGAGCTCCCAGAGGAACGACACGAACACCGTCGCCTGCAGCACGTTCGCGGTCCACAGCCCCAGGTGCCGGCGCAGCAGCGCGAACACGGTGCAGATGAAGAACAGCTCGTCCCAGATGCCCACGGCGTTCACGCCGACGAACAGCCGCGCGATCTCCCCGCCCGAGTCCAGGTCCGGCCAGTTCCGGTACGCCCCCGACCCGATGAAGTAGAACGGCAGGATCAGGTACCCCGCGACCGCCACCACCACGAGGTACACCCACTGGGCGCGCGACCACCGGCGTCCGGTCGCCACCGGGAACGTGATCGTCCGCTGCCCGAACACGTACCGGGACAGGGCCCACGGCACCAGCACGGCCAGCGACAGCGCGATCGTGAACCGCAGCATCCCCGCGTCCGACAGGTCCGCCTGCAACGAGATCGCGGACACGATGCCCATGCCGACCGCGATCAGCCCCAGGTCGCGGGCGAGCGCCCGGTCCACGGCCAGGGCGAGCAGCACGCCCAGCACCAGCGGCACGTAGCCCAGCGGGCGCACGTGCACCGCGAACAGCAGCACCGCCGACCCGCACACCAGGGCCGCCGCGAGCAGCCGCGCGGGCGAGCCCACGTCCCAGGCGGGACGGGCGTCGTCGGTGGTGGTCACGGCCGCGGCGGTCGGGGTCACCCTGCGCACGATGCCACGGGACGGCGCGCCGCGCGCCCGCTACTCCCCGCCCGGAGGCTCCCAGCCCGACGCCGCCGTGACGGCCGCCGCGACCTCCTCGACCGTCCGCCCGTCGGTCCCGACGCGCACGACCCACGGCCCGGCCGCCCGGTCGAGCACCTCGGCCGCGGCCGCGGACCGGTCGAGGTGCGCGGCGAGCTCCGTCCCGACCTCCCGCGCCCCGAGCCGGGTGCGGATGGTGCGGGCCGACGCGGTGAGCAGCACCCCGCCGACGCGGGCGCGCCCGCCGAGGGCGCGGGTGATCATCTCGCGCTCCAGGACGCTGACGGTGTTCACGTAGACCACCCGCCGGTACCCGGCGGCGGCGTAGTTCGCCCACAGGGCCCGGAGGTTCGCCTCCGTGAGGGCGGTGCCGTGCGGGTCGCGCGGCGGCTTCGGGTGGGCGGCGGCGAGGTTGTCGCCGTCCACCAGCACGTGCGCGAGCCCGGACCGGGCCCAGCGGGCGGAGACCTCGTGGGCGACGGCGGTCTTGCCGGAGCCCGAGCGCCCCGCGATCAGCAGGACCTCGGGCTCCGTCCCCCCGCCGATCACGTCAGGCCTCCGCCGCCACGCCCGCGACGGGCTTGGTGCGCGAGCGGCCGGTGGTGTCCTTGAGCACGACGTACTTGAGGTCGACGTGCGGCTCCAGGGCGCTGAACTTGTCGTTGGGCGCCCCGATGACGAGCTGGAACCCGAGCCCGCGCCACGCCCCGACGGCGCGGCCGGTGAACCGGGCGTCGGCCTTGATCAGCGCCTCGTCCAGGAACACCGGCGCGTAGCGAGGACGAGCGGCCCCGGCGTCGCCGAGCTGGTACCGCAGCGCGGCGCCGACGATGAACGCCACGAGCTCCTGCGACTCGCCACCGGACTTCTCCCCGATGTGGTCGTAGAGGGCGACGTGCGTGCCCTCCAGGTCGACCTTCTCGGCGCTCAGCCGCACGTGGCGACGCACGTCCACCAGGTCGGCGAAGTCCGGGGCGTTGCGGCGGATCCGGTCGATGACCTTGGCCATCCGGTGGTACCGCTTCTCGCGCTCGGCGTCGGTGGCGTCGGTGGCCAGCAGCTCCTGCAGGTCCTTGAGCTCCTTGCGGAACCGCAGCACGACGGTCGACTGGGTGTCCCGGGCGTCGATGCGCAGCCGGTGGTCGTCGTCGGCGAACGGCAGGTCCGCGAGGATGTCGTTGACCGGCCGGATGCGCTCCTTGATCTCCCGCACGGAGCGCCCGAGGGCGTGGTGCAGGTCGGTCAGGTCGTTGCCGGACAGCCGCAGCAGGCTCTTGCGCCACTCGGCCTCGAGCTCGTGCAGCCCGTTGGTCTCCAGCGCGGTGAGCACCCGCGCGAAGTCGCCGTAGGACGCGTCGGGGTCGGTGCCGAGGTTCGGGTCGGGCCAACGCTCGACGAACGTCTCGAAGGTCCGGCGCAGCGCGTCGCGGGCGGCGGCGATGGTGCGCTGCGCCTCCTCGCGGTCGGCACGCAGGATGTCGTTGGCGCGGGCCACGGTCGCGTCGAACGCGGCGAGCGCGGCCTCGGGGTCGGCGGCGCGCGCGGCGGCGTCGGGCCGGCCCTCGGGTCCGCTGCCGAGCAGGCCGTCGAGGTAGTCGCGCTGGTCGTCGGCGACGGTGACCTCGGCGTCGGCGGCGGCGTCGATGGCGGCCTGGGCGACGTCGACCTCGTCGGTGACGGCGGACCAGCGGTCACCGATCTCCTCGACGGAGCCCTTGGTGCGCCCGACCTCCTCGGTGAGCGACCGGATCGTCGCCTCGAGCTCGGTGACCCGCGCCTGGAGCTTCGTGACCTCGGGGCTGCCGGACGTGACGTCCTCGATCACCGTGGACCACCGGGTGCGCTCGGCCTCCACCGAGGCCACGTCGACCTGGTCCCAGCTGATCGCGTCGAGCGCCTGGTACGCCCGCAGCTCGACGTCGTGCTTGTCGAGGCGGTCGTCGGCGGCGAGCACCTGGGACTCCGCGGCGGACAGCCGCTCGGACGCCCGGGCGATCTGCTCGTCCAGGTGCGCGAGGCGGCGGGTGTTGGTGAACCCGAGCACGTTGGCGCGCCCCTGCCCGCCGTGCGCGCCGCGGCGCCCCTCGGACACCTGCCCGGTGCGGGTCAGGGCCTTGGCGTGCTGGGACAGCTCGCCGGGTGTGTCGACGCACACGTACGCGAACCGGCTGGCGAGCTCGCTGCGCAGCCACCCCGTGAAGGGCCCGCTGCGGAAGTCGAGCCGGCCCGGCAGGGTGCGCGGGTCGAGGGCGACGTCCGTCGCCATGTCGGTGGGGACGCCCTCGAACCGAATGCGCCGGGACGTGGGGACCGCGTCGATGGCCTTCCGGAACGCGCTGATGTGCGCGGCGTCGATGAGCAGCAGCGTCGCGAAGCCGCCGAGCGCCAGGTTGAACGCGTCGCGCCACGGCTCGTGCTCGGTGCGCACCTCGACCAGCTCGGCGACGAACGGCAGGTCCTCCGGGCTCAGGCCCGCGGCCTCGGCGAGGGCGGCGCGCGCCCGGTGCAGGTCGCCCGGGATGTTGTCCTGGCGGCTGAGCACGGCCTCGCGGTCGGCGCGCAGCACGGCGAGGTCGACCCCGGCGGCCTTCCGCTCGGCCATCGCGGCGCCGAACTCCGAGCGCGCCGCGGCCTTCGCGTCGCCGTCGGACTGCGCGGCACGCCCGCGCTCGGCGAGGGCGTCGAACTCCGCCTCGGTGGTGACGGTGGTCCCGAACGCCGTCTGGAGCACCGCGTCGAGACGACCCCGCCCGCGCAGCACCCGCTCGAGCTTGTCCTCGGTGGCCGCGAGCTCCCGCTGCGCGGTCGCGAGGCGGTCGCCACCCGACGACCAGAGCGTCTCCCGGACGCCGTCGAGCTCGGAGCGCGCGGCGGCGATCCGGCTCGTGGTCTCGACGGAGCGGCGCTCGGCCTGCCGGTGCCCGCGCTGCAGCTCCTCCTCGACGGACCGCAGCAGGTCGAGGCGGCGCTCGTGCCGCCACAGCGCCGCGACCGACCCGGTGTCGTCCACGGTGCCGATCTGGTCGATGACGCCCAGGCGCGCGGCGGCGCCGTCGGCGGCCTCGCGGTGCGCGCGGATCGGCTCCAGCGCCTTGACCTGCTGGCGCGCGGTGATCATCTGCTCGCGGGTGCCGGACAGCTTGTCGAACTGCTCCACGACCGCGTCCGCCGTGGCGAACGTGCTCGGCTCCTCCAGCACCATCGCCTTGTACAGCGCGTCCACGGTGGTGATCTGCTGCCCGGCCTGGATGCGGCCCAGCAGCGCGACGGCCTTGGTGCCGTCGCCCGTGGCGCCGATGCCGAGCGTCGAGTGCAGCCGCGCGGTGAACTCGCGGTCCGTGTCGAACGCCGTCAGGCCCGCCGCGTGCACGGCGGGGCGCGCGAACCGGTCGGCCGCGGCGGCCTCCAGCTCGCGCAGGTCGATGCCGCCCTCGGTGGTCGCGCGCAGCGCCTGCACGTCCTCCAGGGTGCGGGCGGCCGACGCCACGTACCAGGCGCGCACGGCGGTGAACTCGCGTCCCGCCTGGTCCGCCCACGTCATCGCGATGGCCGACCAGGTGTCGCGGTTGTCGCCGCGCAGCACCCGCTGCCGGGTGCCGTCCTCGGTGCGGGACTCGTCCACCTTGCCGCGGGCGTAGGACAGGATGTTGCGCTGGTCCTTGCCGCGCGGACGCCCCACGACGCCGCCGTTGGACGCACCGTTGAACGGCGTGGTGTGCGGCATCAGCAGGGCGATGTACGCGTCCATCAGCGTGGACTTGCCGGAGCCCGAACCACCGGACAGCAGCGTCGCCGTCGGGGCCAGCCGGACGCGGTGGTAGCCGTCGTACCCGCCCCAGTTGATGAGCTGCAGGTCGCGCGCGACCCACTGCTGACCCGTGGACGCGGCGGGGATCAGCCCGAACAGCGTGTCGACCATCGTCATCGGGCGACCTCCTCGGCCGTGTCGGGGTTCTCAGGCGCCTGCGTGTCCTCGGCGAGGACGGACTCCTCCAACGTCGGGCCGGGGTCCGCGGCCTCCTCGGGCTCGTCACCGCCCTCCGGCGCGCCACCGGCGTCGGGCTCGTCGTCCTCCGGCGCCGCCACCGGCAGGTCGTCGTCCACGACGACCGTCCCGCCCGTGCGGACCTGCTCGCGGAGCCAGCCGCTGAGCTCGGCGAGGCGCTCGTTGCTCAGCACGATCTCCACCAGCGGCGTGACCCGGAAGCGCCCCTCGGACTCCTCCTCGACCACGCCCTCCTTCGCCAGGCGCGCGACGGCGGAGCGGATCTCGCGCTGCCGCGCGGCGATGTTGGTGTCGTCGGGGTCGAAGTACGTGAGCGCGGTCTGCTCGATCTCCTCGACGTCGACGCGCACCGAGGACTCGCCCTCACCGCGGCTGCGCTGGAACACCGAGCGCAGGTGCACCAGCACCAGCGTCTCGGCGCGGGTGTATGCCTCGTCGCGGAGCAGCACCGGCACGTCGGCCTCGCCCGAGCGGACCTGCCGCTTGTAGGCGACGCCGCGCTCGTGGTCGACGACGAGGTGCACGTAGAGGTCGTGCAGCCGCGACTCGATCACCTGCTGGTTGTCGAGCAGCACCTTCCACTGGGCCGCGTTGCGCTCGGCGAGCAGGAACCGGCGCTGCAGCAGGCGGACCAGGACGCGGCGCACCTCGGCGTCGAGCGTGCCGGAGTCCCCCGCGAACAGCTCGGCGGGGTCCTCCTCCATCGGCACCGGGGCGATGAACGGGTCGTCCACGACGCCCGTGCCCTCGGGCTGCGGGGTGGTGGTCTCAGTCATCGTCCTCGTCCTTCGCTCGCGTCGTCACGGCCCCGAAGGCGAACCGGCGGCGGCTGCCGTCCGGTCGCACCGCCTCGGCCCAGGCGACCTCGTCCGTCTCCGTCATGCCGCGCAGGTGCGCGATCTCCAGCAGGCCCAGCAGGTCGACGGGGCGGCGCAGCGGCTCGGGCGCCGCGTTGAACGCCGCCGCCAGGTCGACCTGGTCGGGCGTGGTGCCCGGCGTCGCCGCGGCGTACGCGGCCAGGTGCTCGCCGAGCTGCGTGTAGTGCGGCCCGCCCCAGGCCAGCGCCTCGTCGGCGGTGCCGTCGTCCTCGTCCGCCCACTCGGCCAGCGGGTTCGGCGGCTGCGCGGGGCGCAGGTCCCCGAGCGTCTGCCGCAGGTTCTCGACCTCCGCGACCGGCAGGCGGCGCAGGGGGTCGACCGCCTGCCCGCGCCGGGCGTCCGGCACCCAGGCCTGCAGGCCGGTCATCACCTCGCGCAGCAGCTCGTCCACCTGCCGGTCCCGCAGCGGGTCGTGGTTGCGGACCTGCGCGGTGATCACGTACGACGCCTCGCGCTGCGCCGCGAACACCTGCTCCAGGCCCTGCTCGATGCGGCGCACGATCTCCCCGAGCTCGGTGCGCTGCGCGGCGGGCAGCCGGCGGCTGAACGGGTGCCGCAGCACCACGCCGATCCGGTTCGACAGGTCGTCCAGCCGCTGCGGGTCGCCGATCAGGCGCAGCGCCCCGGCGAACGCCCGGCCCTCCGTGGTCGACTCCATGACCTGCTCGCCGCGCTCCAGGTACTCGCGCAGCACCGCACCGGTGGGGCGCTCGTCCTGCCGCAGCGCCGTCACGACGTCGCGCTGCATCGCCTTGATCGACTCCGCGACCCGCGCGAAGTCCGCCGGGAGCTCGCGCACCAGGTGCAGGACGTTCTCGGCCTCCTCCAGCAGCGTCTCCTCGTCGACCTGGTCGACGCTGCCGGTCTTCTGCACGTGCTCGAGCTCGGCCCGCAGCCGCGCGATCTCCGCGTCCAGCCGCGCCATGCGCATCAGCACGTCGGGGTCGGCGTCCTCGGCGAGCCGGTCGACGGCGTCCAGCAGCGTCCGCACCCGGGACTGCGACACGCGGGCCCGCGTGCCGCCCGCGCGCCCGGCGACCTCCAGGGCCGCGACCGCGTGCGCGGAGAGCTGGTAGACCTCGACGTCGTCCTCCAGCACCTGCCGCACCAGCCAGCCCGCGTCGGCCCACTGCCGGCACAGGTCGCGGGCGGTGCCCACCGGCAGCTGGTCCGCGTAGCCCGCGCCGCGCAGCTGGTCGAGGGCGTCGCCGACCTCGGTGTGCGCGTCCGCGACGGGCACCTGCGGGCGCTCGGCGGTGAACACGACCGACAGCAACGACACCACCAGGGGGGCGTGGCGCTTGTGCAGCAGGTCCAGCATCGGGTTCTGGAAGGCCCGGACGGCGCCCAGGTACGCCCCTTCGGCACGAGTGATCATCGCCGGACAGCGTAGGTGAGCGTGGAGGTCCCCCGTGACACGTCCGCGGCGCGGACGCCCTGGCGGACGGTCCCGGAAGCGAGAACAACGGGCGGCTTGTTCTCACTGAGGCCGATAAGCGAGAACAACGACACCGGCGTTCTCGCTGCGCGGTGCGGCAGTGGGACCAAACGACCACCGCCGACGCCCCTCCTGCGGCCAGACTGGGCCGATGAGCAGCCAGCCCGACCTGGACCGCCGCATCCGCGCCTACTACGGCGGCCAGTTCGACGAGGCCACGCGGCTCACCGGCCGGTCGGCGGCGGGGGTGGTCGAGCGCGAGCGGGTGCGCGAGGCCCTGGCGGCGCTGCTCTCCCCCGGGTCGCGGGTGCTCGACGTCGGCGGCGGCACCGGTGTGCACGCCGCGTGGCTCGCGGGGCTCGGGCACGACGTCACGCTGGTCGACCCGGTCCCGGAGCACGTCGCCGCCGCCGGGCGGCACGGCGGGTTCGCGGCCGAGGTCGGGGACGCCCGCGCCCTGTCCGCCCCGGACGCCTCCGTGGACGCCGTGCTGCTGCTCGGGCCGCTGTACCACCTGCGCTCCCGGGCGGACCGGCTGACGGCGCTGCGCGAGGCGCACCGGGTGCTGCGGCCGGGCGGTCACGTGCTCGCGGGGGCGATCACCCGGACCGTCGCGGCCGTGGACCTGGTGCTGGCCGCCCGGTTCGCGGACCTGCCGCCCGCGGACCTGGTGCGGCTGCTGGAGACGGGCGAGGTCGCCGACGACCTGGTCCCGGGGTTCCCTGTCGCGCACCTGCACACGGCCGAGGAGCTGCACGGGGAGGTCGCGGACGCGGGCTTCGACGGGGTGCGGGTCGAGGGGCTGGAGGGTCCGGGCTCGCTCGCCCTGGAGCTCGTCCCCGCGACGGACGACGTGGTCGAGGCGGCGCTGCTGCTCGCCCGGCGGGCCCAGGGGCACCCGGCGTCGGCGGACCTGGCGGGGCACCTGCTGGCGGTGGGGACGCGCCCCGCCGCGTGAGCCCGGCGCCGCGCGTCAGCCCTCTCGGCGACGCCCCTCGGTCCCGGCCAGCGCGCGGTCGACGGCCGCGAGCACCGTGGCGGCCGCCCCCGCCGCGAGCACGACCCAGCCGATGACGTGCAGCCCCGCGTCCGTCGGCGCCTCGTCGAACACCAGCCCGATGACCGCGGACGACGCGATGGCGGCGAGGTACACCGCGGTGCGGGACAGCCCGGAGGCGGTGCCGATCTGCGCAGCGGGCGCCTGCCGGTACAGCGCGGCCTGGTTCGCGACGGAGGCGAGCCCCTGCGGGACGCCGAAGACAGCAGCGACGACCAGCAGCAGCCACAGGGGCGCGTCGGCGGCGATCCCGGTGAGCAGCAGCCCGCCGACGACGGCCAGTCCCCCGGCCGCCACCAGCGGCGCCCGCAGCCGCACGGCGCGCGCCACGGCGACGGAGGCGAGCCCGGCGAGCACGGCGGTGGGCAGCTGGAGCAGCCCGGCGGCGTCGGCGTCGAACCCCGCGGGCCCCTGCAGCCACTGGCTGTACCCGTAGACCACCGAGTACGCCGCGACGTAGACGAGGAACATCCGCGCGTAGGTGCGGGTGAGCGCCCCGTTGGTCGCGAGCATCCGGACGTCCACGAACGGCGCGGTGCGCCGCAGCTCCCAGGCGACGAACCCGGCGAGCAGCAGGACCGCGACGCCGAGCAGCGGCCACAGCGGGTGCGCGAGCTCCAGCAGGAACACCAGCAGCGCGGTGAGCCCGGCCCCGAACAGGGCGATCCCGACGACGTCGATCCCCGGTCGCTCGGTGGCGACGCCCTCGGCCCGCGGCCGGTCCCGGTCGCGCGGGATCCACGCGAGCGTCATCGCCAGCGCCGCGAGGGCGAGCGGCACGTTGACCAGGAAGATCGCCTGCCACTCGAACAGCGCGATCAGCAGCCCGCCGAGCACGGGTCCGACGGCGGCGGTGGTCAGCCCGGCGATGGACAGCCCGGACAGCAGCGCGGGCGGCGTCGGGCGCCCGACGAGGCGGGACCGGTCGGAGATGAGCGTCATCGCGGACGGGTAGGCGCTGGACGTGCCGAGGCCGATCAGCACGCGCGCGGCGAGCACTCCGGCGAACCCCGGCCACACCAGCGGCAGCACCCCCGCGACGAGCACGGTCACCAGCCCGGCGAGGTACACGCGGCGTGGACCCAGCACGTCGGCGAGGCGCCCCATCACCGGCTGCGCGACGGCGCTCGCGAGGTACAGCCCGGCGACCAGCCAGACCGCGCGGGACGTCGGGATGCCGAGGTCGTGGGAGATCGGCACCAGCGCGACCGAGATCATGGTGGTGTTGATCGGGTTGAGCACCGGGCCGACGAGGACCGGGACCACGAACCGCGGACCGAACGGACGGTCGGGGGCGGGGGCGGTCGGCACGAGCCCCCACGCTACGCCGGGCTCCTCAGACGCCGACGGCGGTGAGCAGCCGGAGCAGCTCCTCCAGCTCCGCGCCGTGCTCGGGCGCGAGCGGCATCCCGACCGCCCCGGCCCCGAACCCGAGCCGCCGCGCGACCGGCGCGGCCCGCACGGCGGTGCGGGCGACGACGCCGCCGGTCGACACGAGGACGTCGGCGTACGTGCGCCGGTCGGGGTAGAGCTGCGCGCCGGTGACGTACCGGGCGTCGAACGCCGGGTCGAGCGCCGGGGCGTCCGTCGCGGCGAACAAGTAGGAGATCTCGGCGAGCCGCCCGAGCGCGCCGGGGCTGTGCTGCCGGTGCTCCTCGGCGTACGCGTCGAGGAACCCGAAGTAGGTGCCGCCGGACCGCAGGCTGTACCCGGTCCACTGGGTGCACCCCCCGGCGTCGAGCCGGAGCACGAGGGCGTCGCCGTCCGCGCGGAACGCCCCGACCACCTCCCGGAACCAGCGCTGCGCGACGGGGTCGAGGGCGAGCGCCGCGCCGCCCTGCCCCGCGTCGCCCTTCCAGCCGGAGGCCTGCAGCGCGACGAAGGCGTCGTCGGCGGCGGGGTCGGCGCTGACGTCGTGCAGCGCCAGCGGTCCCCCGGCGGCGCGGGCGAGGGCGCGGGCGCGGCGCCGGACGTCCTTGCGACGGCCGGAGCCCATGTGCTCGTGGTGCAACGGCGGGTCGACCACGACGGGTCCGGGCGGCGCCGTCGGGAGGCCCGGCGCCCCCGCGCCGACCAGGGCGGGCACGGGGACGGGTGCGGGGACGCTGCCGCGGGTCGCGCACGCCGCCTCGACTCGGCGGCGCTCGTGGGCCCGCATCGACGTCGCCCCGACGATGGTGGCGAGGGCGTCGGCGAGCGGCCCGTCGGCCGGGAAGTGCTGGAGCTGGACGAGGCCGGGCAGGCCGGAGGACCGGATGCCGCGCAGCAGGGCGTGCAGCGCCTCGGTCTCGCGGCCGATCCGCACGAGCGGGTGGTGCCGGTCGGAGTGCGTGGTCATGAAGGTGCCGCCGGTGGTCGCGGCGCGCACGGGCACGCCGAGGCCGATCTGCTTCGTCGTGACGGCGAGCAGCGCGAGCCACTCCCCGCGCTCCTCGACCACGACCAGGCGCAGGTCGTCGGTCTCGTGGCCGCGGTCCCGGGCGGGGAGCAGGAACCGGGGGTCGAGGTAGACGTTCGGTTCGACGGCGGTGTCCGCGAGGCGGCGCCAGGCGCGCGCGTCGGACGGGGTGACGGCGTGCAGGGGCAGAAGGCGGGTGCGCACGTCGGGCCTCCGGGGGGCGTCGTTGCCGGGCGGGGCATCGGTCGGCGCGAGCATATTGTCGCTTTTATGCCGCTATGGGCTGTTTCCCGGGTGAAACCGCGGCCCCGGACCCCGCGGGGGGCGGCGCCCGCCCGAGCGGCGACACGAGTCACGCCCGACGTGACCGCGTCGACCCAGATCAGCGGCCGCGAGCGCCCCGCGCACCCGGTGGAGCCGCGCCCACGGCGTCACCCGGACGTGCGTCCCCCGGTCGGACCGCACCCGTCAGGACGGCGGTTGCGGCCGGCCCTGCACCGGGACGAGTCAGGGCACGGGACCCGGGACCCGGCAGGTCGCGACGACGTCACCGGCGACCCGGAGGTCCGACTCGACCCACCCGTCCGCCCCGACGTCCCCGACCAGGCCGGGTTCGAGCGCGCTCACGGCGCTGCCTGCCCCGCCCGCCTCGGCGACGGCCCCGCCCGAGACCAGCGACGCGTCCCCGCGTCCCGTGCCCGAGCGGGAGACCCACACGTCCGTCGTCACCGCGCCGACGCCGATCCGATCCGGCCAGGTCCACGTGACCTCGATGCCCGTCCCCGCGTCGGGAGTCGGTCGCCGCACCCAGCCGCGCCGCTCGGACGTCGTGTACGTCACCGGCTGCACGGTCGCCGACACGCCCGCGGCGCCCGGCGCACCCTGGACCTCGCACGGGCGCGGGTCGCCCGTCAGCACCTGCCCACCCCCGGCGGTGCCCAGGCTGAACGCGACGCCGAACGCGCACACCACCGACGCCGCGACCGTGACGACGACCGGGCCCACCGGGTCCGGCCGGGCGAACCGCACGAGCGCCGGGTGCCGCAGCGGGCCGCGGGTCTGCACGACGACCGTCCCGAGCAGGGAGTCGGCGAACGTCTGGCGGCGCGCGTGCCACAGCGGGCGGAGGTAGCCGATCAGCAGCAGGGCGTCCAGCAGGTGCAGCACCGGCCGCGCGACGCTGCGTCCGAGCCCGGCCGGGACGCCGGTGTCCGCACGGACCACGGCGACACCCGCGACCCGCTTGCCCGGCGTGGCGCCCGTGTACGCCAGCAGCAGCACGAGCACGGCGAGCACCCCGAGGGGCCAGACGACCGACCCGGTCCCGCCGGTGACCGCGTCCGCGGGCGCGAGCGAGAAGCCCGGGTGCAGCGACAGGGCCTCGACCCCGGGACCCGCGGCGAGCCAGGTGACCGCGCCGAGCAGGGCGTCGTCCAGCAGCGCGCCCGCGACACGGCGCCACCAGCCCGCGAGCGGTGGAGGCCCCACCGGCGCCGGGAGCACGGGACGGGCGTGCGCGATCACCCCGGGTCCGGTCACCGCCCGATCGTGGCACGACACCGCCCGCTGTGTCCGAGAAACGACGACCGGACACCTCGCAACCGCGCACCGCCGTGCGCTTGCACTCCCGCGCCCGAGGTGCATATCGTCTCTCGATAACATCGTTCTTCGATATGAAGGGTCCGTGTCATGCCCCCGAAGGCACCCTGGTTCGCCCGTCCGTCCGACCTCTGGTCCGTCCTGCTCGTCGGCGGCGCGGTCATCGCGTGGAACGCGGTGACCCTCGTCCGCGACCTCGTCCGACTGCTGCCGAACCAGGACGTGCAGGTGGACGTCCTGCTGCGCGGCGTGCCCCTCGACCTGCCGATCGGCCCGGGCGGCGCGACCGTCGCCGCGCACGTCGACACCGCGGGCGTCACCGTCCCCGACATGCCGCCCGGCACCTACGTGTCCGCGCTCGGCGCCGCCGTGGTCCCCCCGCTGGCCACCATCGCCATCACCGTCTGCGTGCTGCTGCTGTGCCGGCAGATGCTCGGCGGGCAGTTCTTCTCGCAGCGCGCCACGCGCCTGATCACGGCCGTCTCGCTGCTCATCGCGGGCGGCTGGTTCGCCTGGTTCGGGTTCTCCGTCATGGCGTCCAACGGCGCGCTCGCGCTCGTCGCGGACCCGGCGGTCCTCGACGCCGCCGAACGGCCGATGTCGTGGACCCCGATCCTCGCGGCCATGGCCGTCGGGGCGCTGGCCGCCGCGTTCCACGCCGGGGAGCGCATGCAGCGCGACGCCGAGGGCCTCGTCTGATGCCGCCCGAGGAGGACGCCGGGCGGGTGCACTGCCGGCTGGACGAGCTGCTGGCCGAGCGCGGGCTCACCCTGACCCGCCTCGCCGAGCTCGTCGGCGTCACCGTGGTCAACCTGTCCGTGCTCAAGAACGACCGCGCCCGCGCCATCCGGTTCTCGACGCTCACCGCCGTCTGCGACGTGCTCGGCTGCCAGGTCGGGGACCTGCTCGTCGTCACCCCGCCGGGCGGCGCCCGATAGGTGCCGGTAGGTGCCGATCGGTGCGGGCGTTGTCGGTGGGGTCGGGCATCCTGGTGCTCCGCCGACACCCCGAGGGGGTCCCCGTGGCCGACGCCGCACCGCTGCTCACCGTGCCCGACGTCGCCGCCTGGCGGACCTGGCTCGACGCGCACGAGGACGACCCCGACGGCGTCTGGCTGGTGCTCGCGAAGAAGGGCACCGTCGACCCCACCTCCCTGACCTACGCGCAGGCCCTCGACGAGGCCCTGTGCAGCGGGTGGATCGACGGGCAGAAGCGCAGCCACGACGCCGCGACCTTCCTGCAGAAGTTCACGCCCCGGCGGGCGCGTTCGCTGTGGTCGGTCCGCAACGTCGAGCACGTCGCCCGACTCACCGAAGCGGGACGGTTGCGTCCGCGCGGGGTCGCCGAGATCGAGCGGGCGCAGGGTGACGGACGCTGGGACCGCGCCTACGCCGGGTCCGCCACCGCCGTCGTCCCGGACGACCTGCTCGCCGCCCTCGACGCCGCCCCGGGCGCCCGCGAGCGGTTCACGGCGCTGAACGCCCAGGCGCGGTACTCGGTGCTGCACCCGGTGATGACCGCCGCGACCCCCGAGACCCGGGCGCGGCGCATCGCCCGGGCCGTCGCGGACCTGCTCACCGCGCCGACCGCCTGACGCCCGAGGGACCCGGCACGCGGAACCCGCCCCGCGGCCGCCTGTCCTGCGGCAAACTGCTGGCGTGAGGACCTCGACCCCCGTCGCCGCGTGGTGGCAGCCCGACCAGGGCGCCGCCTGACCTCACCCGTCCACGGCCGCCCGCACGGGCGGCCGACTCGCGCGAGAACTCCGACCCGTCGTGGGCACCGCTCCCCCCGACCCCACGGAGAGCCCTCATGACCAGCGCACCCCGCACCCGCGTCCTCACCGGTCTCAAGCCCACCGGCCGCCTCCAGATCGGCAACTACCTGGGCGCGATCCGCCCGCTGCTCGACCTGGCCGCGGACCCCGGCACCGACGTGATCGCCTGCGTCGCCGACCTGCACGCCCTCACCGTCGAGCACGACCCCGCCCGCCTGCGCGCCGCGTCCCGCGAGGTCGCCGCCACCCTGCTCGCCTGCGGCCTCGACCCGCGCGCCCGGCTGTTCCTGCAGTCGTCGGTGCCCGCCCACACCGCGCTGTCGTACCTGCTGGAGAGCACCGCGACCTACGGCGAGATGACCCGCATGGTGCAGTTCAAGGAGAAGTCGGCGGGCACCACCTCGATCCGCCTCTCCCTGCTCACCTACCCCGCGCTCATGGCTGCTGACGTCCTCGTGCACCGCGCGGACGTCGTCCCCGTCGGCGAGGACCAGCGGCAGCACCTCGAGCTCACCACGACGCTCGCCCGCCGGTTCAACGCCCGGTACGGCGACGTGCTCACCGTCCCCCGCGGCGTCACCCCGCCCGACGTGCCCCGGCTCAAGGACCTGCGCGACCCCACCACGAAGATGGGCAAGACCGGCTCCGACGGCAGCGGGGTGGTCTTCCTGCTGGACGACCCCGACACCGTCGCCGCCAAGGTCCGGCGCGTGGTCACGGACGCCGACCCCTCGCTCGCGCTCGACGCGGCGACCCGGCCCGGTGTCACGAACCTCGCGACGCTGCTGGGCGCGCTCAACGGCAGCACGCCGCAGGAGGCCGTCGCCGGGCTGCGCGGGTCCGGCGGGCTCAAGGCCGCCGTCACCGAGGCGCTGGTCGCGACCCTGCGGCCGGTGCAGCGCCGGTACGCGGAGATCACCGCCGACCCGGGCGAGGTGGACAGGGTGCTGCGCGCGGGGCGCGACGCCGTCGAGCCCGAGGCCACGGCGACCGTCGGCGCCGTCGCGGAGGCGATGGGGCTGGTCCCGGTGGGGTGAGACTCAGGAGCCCGCGACCACCGCCAGCGCCCCCGCCGCGACGTCGACCATCGTGACCGGCTGCGCCACGGCCGCGGGGTCGTCGGCGGCGAGCTGCACGACGACCACCACGGTGTCCCCCGCCGCGTCCTCGGCGAGCCACGTCCCCGTCATCACCCCCGGCGCGCTGCCGCCCTTGAACGCGACGTAGGGCCACGCGGCGGTGTCGACGTCGAAGCCCGGGTTCGCGGACAGGACGTCCCGGACCGGCTCCCCCGCCGGGGTCGTGGCCGCCTCCTGCAACCATGCGTGCGCGGCGCACAGGTCCCCCGCCGTGGCGAACCAGTCGGCGTCGTCCTGCCACGCCGGCGTCACGACCGCGGCCGGGTCGACGTCGAGCACCCCGCCCGGCAGGCCGTCCAGCAGGACGCGGCGCTCGGCGGCGTCGCCGTCGGCCCACGCGGTGCGCAGCGCGGGGTCGCCCCAGCCGACCCGGAACAGGTCCCGGGTGGTGAGCAGCGGCGTGTTCAGGGCGGGGTCGTGGTGGCCCATCGTCGCCTGGACCGCCTCGACGGCCTCGCGCCCGACGGCGGCGACCAGCAGGTCCGTGGCGGTGTTGTCGCTGATCGCGATCATCTGCGCGGCGGCCTCCCGCACGGTGACGGTCGTGCCGGTCGGCTCGTCCTGGAGGGTGCCCGAGGGCAGCGACCGGACGTCGTCCGTCAGCGTCAGCGTGTCGTCCCAGGCGAGGTCGCCGGCCTCGACGGCCTCGACCACCGCGCCGAGCACGTACAGCTTGATCGTGGACGCGAGCGGGAGGACGGCGTCCGGGTCCCTCCCCCGCGGCGCACCGTCGACCGGCGTGCACCGGCCGTCGTCGCCGACCCGCGCGACCAGCAGCGACGACCGGGCGTCGATCTCGCCGAGCCGCTCCTCGACCTCGGGCCACGACGACGGCACGGGTCGGTCCGGGTCGACGCCGGGCCCGAAGAACAGCGTCTCCACCAGCCCGTCGGCGTCCAGCCCGATCTGCACGGCGACGAACTCGCCGCCCTCGGTCGCGAGCGTCATCTCCAGCGCCGTCGTCGCGTCCGGCGGGGCGACCGCGACCGGGGTGTACGAGCCCTGCTCCTGCACCTGGACCAGCACTGCGGCCAGGTCGGACACCGGGATCTGCTCGAGGAACGACGGCGCGAACCGGCGCTCGAGCTCCGCCACCGGGGGCGCCTCGGACGCGGCGAGCACCCGGAGCACCCAGCGGGCGGTGTCGCCGACGGGGGTGTCCGGGAGCGTGACGGCCGCGCGCGTGCTGGCGGAGTCCGTCGGCGAGGTCGGGGCGCTCGGCGTGCCGCTCGAGCAGGCCGTCACCGCCAGCAGGACGGCCGCCGCAGCGGCGGCGACCCGGGGGCCACGACGCCGTCCGGTCCGCAGGGGCGAGGTCGGGTGCGCGTCGCTGAGCATGCGTTCCACCCTAGGCGGCGATCGATCACACGAGGTGCCGACGTGGGTGGCGGTCTCGCCTTCCACGTTGACGCTGAGCGTCACGTCAGCCGTGCGCTCGATCACCTGGTCGGTCAGGCCGAGGTCGTCGAGCGATACGCCGACCAGCACTGGATCCGGGGCGCCGCGCTGCCTGCAGATCCGCCAGACCGTGCGGTCGCAGGCGACCAGTCCGGCGCGAACGGCTTCGTCGGACAGAAGCCGGTGCCCGAACTCCGGGTCGTCGCGGTGGGCGTCGAACAACGCGTTCGCGAGGTGGGCCCGGGCGACCTCACGCGCGCCGACGGGCGCGGCGAACCACCGGTAGCACGGTTGTCTGGCGAGCTTCAGGAACCGTTCCCCCGCGCCGCTGCACTCCAAGCGGGAGTACCCCCCAGCGTCACCGCGACAGGCACCCGTCGGCGGCGAGCTCACTCACGAGCGGGTAGAACGTCGTCCCGGCAGATGCGCCCGCGACAGATGCGCAGCCGCGCGGCTCAGGACCTCGTTCTCCTGCTCCAGCAGATGGATCGGTCGGGGCATCCCCGCGGCGAGCCACGGGCACGACGTCGTCGCCGAAATCCTTGGTGCAGGGCCCTAGGCATGGTGCACATCCCTCCAGCAGACCCGACACCGCGAACTTCTCGGCAGGCACCGTCGCCAAAGAGATGCTGAGCCTGGTTCGGAGTCAGGCCGGTGTCGACAGAGCGAATGCCGCACCTGCAAGGCACAGGAGCGCCGCGGGGAGCGCGCCTGCCAGGAACTGGCCGCGCCACGACGCCTGCCTGGCGCCAGGGCCCTGAGCTCGCGACCGTGACCGGAGCGCCCACGTTCCGGTGGTCACCACCACCAGTGGGACACCGAACTGCAGCACCAGATCTGCCCGGGCCGTGCCCGCGAGCGTCGGCGCGCGCGTCGCCCAGCCGGCAAGGAGGTCGAGGACCACGAGAAGCCCGATGCCGATGCCCAGGACCGCGTATGCGACTGTCGTCCACCGCACCACCCACGTAGGGAGCGCCGCGCCACCGTGCAACCTCACCAACGACGTCACCAGCGGAACCACCACGAGAAGTCCACCCCCCAGGACGGCGGTGGCACTCCACCACCCTCGCGGCCCCGGCCCGCCGGCGGAGGACAAGGGGGCAGAGTAGAGCGCGCGGTCCATCCCCGTCGCGATCCACCACGTGCCGAGCAGCGCGACCGCCAGGTACGCACCACCCGTCGCGACCCGGGTTGCCGGTCCGCAGGTGTGTACCCGGTCACTCGGCGAGGTCATAGAACCTGTCCGCCAAGACCTGGGCTACCGCACGGGCCTCGGCACCGACGGGATGCTCGTGGACGAAGAACCACCGCGCCCAGCCGATCGGCGGCAGGAGGTTGCTGACACTGACCAGGTGCTCCAGCGCCTGGGTCAGCACCTCGTGCGAACCGAAACGACGTGTGAGGAACGCACGCCACCGCTGCTGCCAGGTCGGGTGCGAGGCAAGCACCTGTGCCCACGCGCCGGCGAATGTCGCGCCGCCCTCCATCGCCAGGGCGACCAGGTACCCGTCGGCATCGGCGATGGCGTCGGAACGGGAGAACCCGCTCAGTGAGACGTCTTCCTGGCCCACGTGCGTGGCAGCCCAGGCCCGGAACGGCTGCGGCTTACCCGCAGAGACGTAGTTGTCCCACGCCTGCGCGACATCGAGACCCCACCCACCGAGATCCCCCACTCCGGCCCGCCCGCTGCCCGGCGTCGTCCCCCAGATCCGCGCCCCGTGGGCCGTCGCGGCGGCATGTTGGAAGTCTCCCTCGTACCAGCCGTCGAGCGCATGAACATCACCGGCGGCCTCGAAGAACGCCCTCCGCGCCGACACCGCCCTCGCCATGATCGTGGGCACGGTGGACAGCGTCGTCTCGTAACGCGGCGTGTAGAGCTCCCAGGGCAACGTCTTCAGTTCGTCATTCAGCGCATAGGACTCACTCTGCAACCAGAACATGATCAACTCAGAACTCAGCACCGCCGGGCCATCCACACCAGCCTCAATCGCGCAACGCTCTGCAAGCACCTGAAGCTTCATCAGACCTGCCCGTTCTGACCCCACCTCTTTGGAGCCCCAGTGCAACGGGTGGAATGCACCGTCGCGCACCGGGGCTGCCGTCATGATTTCGGGGCCGACGGGCCGAGCGCGGTGGGAGACCACATTGCGGTCGATGTTCAGGTCCTTGAGCTCCTGGATCTGGTTGTAATGCCAGTTCTCCGGCATGCGGAAGCCTAGGTTGCCCGAGTATCCCGTGGACATCCCGCTCACCCACACAGCCTCCGCGAGTCCTGCCTGTGAGATCGCCGCCGCGACGTTTCGGGTGGCGTAGATGCCTACGCCATACCGGACGGCAGCGGAGCATCTCAACCCCTGGACGACACCCTCGAAGTACTCGCGGACGATCGATGATGCTTCGTCGCCCGTCGCGTCGTAGTCGACCGCGAAAAAAATGGTGGACGGCCCGATGCCTAGTTCACGCGCGCGGACTGCGGCTTGTTGACCGTGGTCCACTCCTGCCGCTCGGGTGAAGTACGTCGCGGCGTTGTTGTAGTTCTGGAATATGGGTGCCAACTTCAGCCCGGCACCATGGATCACCTCGATCTCACCCGGAGCAAGGGCTTTGCTCGCGACTGTCAGGTACCGGCCAGCGACCAGGAATCCACCGGCGCGGCGAGCCGCGGCAACCGACGCCGTCAGCGGTGTGTTCGTGTCGAACCCCGTGGCATGTTGGTCCGGGTTCCCGGTGCTGACCAGCAGCGCGGCCCAGGTGTCGAAGTCGCCACGACCTGCCGCAGGCGACTGCTGCTTGATGACCTGCATCTCCATGAACGTCTGAAACCGCAGGACTGCCTCTTGGGTCGAAGTGTCGAAAGATCCCGTGACCGGACTGTCGTACCCGTTGGCCGCCAGTGCGATCTGGAAAAGAGACACAAACGAGCGGTCGTCGTCACCGTCGCCAAGCTTGACGAGCCCAGAGGAGGCGAGCCCTTCCCTCGTGCCCGGACCGAAGTTGCCATTGGCGACCGAGTCAGACATTCCGAGCCCGTACTGTATGGCGTACATCAGCCCTTGTTGCATCTGCCGGGTGTACAGGCCATCGGTTGGGACGAGGTAAAAGTTCTTCCGGCCCCAGTATCGCCGGTTGAGCCACTGCTGACCCGCGCGCAGGGCGAGGGAGCCGCCAGTCAGCTGGACGTACGCATCCATGGTCAGCAGAGATTTCATCAGCTTGGACGGTACTGTGGCACTGCCGCCTAGCGGGTCGTCGGTCACGGCAAGGCCGAGGCGTGCCCGAACGGACGCGACCGAGACTGCGACCGCCTCGCTCCAACCGTCGCCGATCGGGCCTCCCCCGTAGCCCTTGCACCACAGCGCACACTGGAGTAGCACCACGACCTCGTGCTGCGTGGTAGCCGAGTTGATGCGGCCGATCTGAGCCTCGAAGGCGGCCCGGGTTGCGTCACCGAAGCTGTTGGACGGCTGGGCGATGCCGAGCTCGATCTGCAGCCCTCGGGTCAAGCCGTACATCGTGCCCCACCCGGTGCGCCCGTCCTCTGTGACGCGCGCGTAGCCCGTCCGCCCTCCGTAGGTCGCATTGATGTACTGCTGCGCCTTCAGCACCATCTGATCCATGTCGGGCCGTCCTCCTGGGGTCAGATGATGATTGAGTGGTCGTCCCGGCCCGAGCCGAGCTGCAGTTCAGGTCGGGTCGAACCGCTGGTGATTCGGACGTTGGCGGCCAAGCGAGCAGCCTCTTCCGGATCTGCCGGTACCGGCTCGGACCCCTCGACCGTCACCCTCACCGAACGACCTGCCGGGATAGGTTCAGTGAGCGTGAGCCCCAGGATCCCTAGGTCGTCGTCCACTTCCCATTGCGGTGCGATCGCGACAGGTTTCCCGTCATCAGCTGCTGCGGACACCACGGTGAGCTCTCCCGTGACCCGGCGATCCACAGTGAGGACCACCCTGGCTCCCGGAGGAACGGGCCCGGGACCAGTCGCGGTCACGAGGACGACCTCGGGACGTGAGTAAGTTGCAGCCGTCGCACCGTCGAACGGAACGGCCCAGAGCACGGAGATCTCGACGGCCCAGGCGACACCGTCGACCGAATGGGTCCCCGCGCTCCCCCGTCGTGCCGTCGACGACTCGGGGCCCACCACCCTGGAGCTCGCGCCTTCTACGATCACCACGGTATCCAGAGGAGCCTCGACCGGGTCGTCGTGCACTGACTCAGCGACGGCGATGTCAGGAAGCACCGTCCAACTTCCTCCGTCGTCGGCGCCCGGCAGATCCGCCAGCGGAATCCTGACAACCACAGCGCCATCTTCCTCTGACGTGACCGCGTCGACCGAGACGAGCGCATTCTCGTGCACGACCAGGCAGGTGACGGCCAGACCGACCGGCTGGACGAGTCTGCGATCCCAGGCGCATCGCAGGAAGACACCCGCACCGACCGCGCTCTGAGAGGTGACTCCGATCGGTCCCGGCGGCGCCCAGGTGCTTGCACGACCGGACTGGGTGTCGTAGACCGACAGCGTCCTCGCTGGAGGCACGACCCCCAGACCTCGGTTTTGGTCAGCCGCCGGCGAGACGGATGCCGGGACGCGCACGGCCGCCCACGAGATCGCGGTCAGCGTCCCCGTGACAAATGCCCGTCGACTAAGTGCACCCAAGACACCGCTCCCTTCCGACCAAGGACCTTCTGCAGATTGCACTCAGCAGGCACCTGGCATGCGACAAGCACCTTTCGCACCAGCACGCAGACGGCTAGCCCGCGTCGACTGACGGGCGCCGAAAGCCGGCGCGGTCAGGTGAACCTGACTCGAAGTACAGTCAGCTTGTGGTCATACGAGATATTGAAGTGGCGCCAGGTGTAGTCATGGGGGCCACGCACGGTCGACCAGTAGTAACCGTTTCCGAGCATGTAGTAAACCTGCCCCTTGTGAGTTCCGGGGTAGAGACGCGCGTCGCCAGCACCTCCCCAGTCAGTCATCTGGGTCGTCAGCACGTATGTACCCGCCGCTCCGGTGAAGCACTGTGTCGCGTACCCGTTGACAGCCACTTTGTACGAAGGGTTGTTGCTACCCGCACACGAGTATGTGGAGATCCGGGCTGCCGGATCCACCTGCGGAGCCACGATCACCACCCGCCTACTGGCCTCAAGGAACTCCTCCGCCAACTCGGCATTCAGCGTCATCTGCTCAGCCGCGACGCTCGGCGCAAGAGAATCCCAGAGCTTCTCCTGCTCCGCCACATCACGAGGGCTTCCGCCGTTTGCCGCCACCTCTTCAGGAGTAGCCAGGACCGAGCCCTCTAAAATGAGGCCCTCGCTGTTCGCCGTGGACGAGAGTGCCGGACCCTGAGATATCAGCAGGGCGGCAACAACAACCAAGACCGTTCCAGCAGTGCGCTTGAACATCTTCTTCACATCCTCTCTAGCCGGAAACCAACTTGTGCACCGTCGTCGCAGCCACTCTGCGCAGCATTGAGGTCACCTCGCACTGTCGACGATCTCCACGACTTCTCCCGTGTCCATGTCGACGATGACCGTTCCCACTTCTGGCCAACTGCTGCCCGGGGTTGGCACATACGAGACGTCGCTGGAACACGCGATCCTGTCGTAGGTCGAGATCACCTCGACCGTTGCGGCGTCGACCAACGCCACGCGAGGATGCTCGAGCATCCGCGGATCGCGCCAATCCACGGGGTCGGAGAGCACGTTCCCCTCGGCGTCTGCGGGCGTCGCGTTGAACCAGCCCTCCATGTCGCCGGCCCGGGCCGTCGCTGACCCGGGGAGCTCAGCGCACGGAACTCCCTCAAAGCTCGGATCGTGCGCAACCGCCGCCGCTGACTCACCTGCAAGGGGGGGATGCGGCGAGCTCCCCTGAGTGGTGCTGTCCCTGTTCGCGCAACTGGCAAGCGACGCTGCGATCACAACGGCGGCGAGGGGCGTTGACCACGATCGCCACTCTCGTGCCGACCCAGGCGCGCGCAGCAGACGTTGCATGATGCTTTCCTACAGTCCACGTACCCTGAAAGCAGGTGGAGAACCCGCTGCGTGAGGGCTATTTGAGTGGCAGGCGCCTCCTCTGAGAAGACAAGTAGGTGTCTTTGAGTGGCTCATCGGAAGCTCAGCAGGTAGTACGACGTCTCGAGCCACGTAGACGCGTTCCACGCACGCCCCGTGAGGACGGTGGGGTCTGCTGCACGTGTAGGTGACACCCATGTGTGGTGCTGGTAGGCGCCGCTGGAAGGATGTGCACCGTGCCCAGGCCCTATCCCACGGAGTTCCGCGACGACGTCGTGGCCGTGGCTCGCCGCGGGGACGCTCCGATCAAGCAGGTCGCGGTCGACTTCGCCCGTCGCCGAGTCGTGTCTGCGGAACTGGCTGCGTGATGCCGACGTCGCGGACGGCAACCGGCCCGGGGTGACCCGGACCGAGTCGGCCGAGCTGCGCGAGGCGAACCGGCGTATCCGCCTGCTGGAGCAGGAGAACGAGGTCTTGCGCCGCGCGGCCGCGTATCTCTCCCAGGCGCAGCTGCCGGGAAAGGCTCTACCCGCTCGTGAGTGAGCTCGCCGCCGACGGGGTGCCCGTCGTGGTGACGTGCCGGGTTCTCAAGCTCGCAAGACAGCCCGACTACCGGTGGCTCGCTGAGCCCGTCGGCGCGCGGGAGGTCGCCCGGCGCACCTCGCGAACGCGTTGTGCGACGCCCACCGCGACGACCCGGAGTTCGGCCACCGGCTCCTGGCCGACGAAGCCGCCCGCGCCAGTCTGGTCGCCTGCGACCGCGCGGTCTGGCGGATCTGTCGGGACAACCAGTGGTGGTCGGGGTTCGGCAAGAAGCGCTCGAAGAACCCGAAGAAGGCCGGTCCGCCGGCCCATGAAGACCTCGTGCTGCGCCAGTTCCGGGCGGACGCACCGAACCGGCTGTGGCTCTGGGACATCACCGAGCACCCCACGTCCGAGGGCAAGGTCTACCTCCGTGCGATCAAGGACATGTTCTCGGGCCGGATCGTCGGGTACTCGATCAGCGACCGCATGACGTCCCATATCGCGGTGGCCGCCCTGGTCAGTGCCGTGCAACGACGCGGCGAGGTGGCCGGGTGCGTGGTGCACTCCGACCGGGGCAGCCAGTTCCGAAGCCGGAAGGTGGCCCGCGTCCTGGCCCGTCACGACCTCGCCGGGTCGATGGGGCAGGTCGCCGCCGCCGGGGACAACGCCGCCATGGAGTCGTTCTTCTCGCTACTGCAGAAGAACGTCCTGGACCGCCGCCGCTGGGCCACCCGTGACGAGTTGCGCCTGGTGATCATCACCTGGATCGAACGGACCTACCACCGCCGCCGACGCCAGGTCCGCCTCGACCGCCTGACACCCATCGAGTACGAGACGATCAAGACCACTCAGGTCGCACTCGCCGCCTGAGTTCCGCTGTCACCTACACGTGCAGCAGACCCGGGCGACCGCGCACGACCGTGGTGAGCGGCGCCCAGGAGACCCGAGCGGGATCCAGCGCGTCACGCCTGGCCGGACCGGCGCAGGGGCGATGGTGCGGCCTCCCCCTCGACGCGTTGCTCGCGCCGACGCGCGCCGACATGGCGGAACACGCCTGCGCACGACGGAACACCTCACCGAGACGACAGGACGCGCCTCTGGACGGAACCCGTCGCACAGGCGCGTCCTGTCATCTCGACGCGCGTACGCGCCGGCGCGCCCAGGAGCACGACGAAGGCCCCGACCCTGGCGGGGGTCGAGGCCTTCGTCGTCGCTGTCTCAACGAGTGTCCGGAGGGGGACTTGAACCCCCACGCCCGTTAGGGCACTAGCACCTCAAGCTAGCGCGTCTGCCATTCCGCCACCCGGACAGGTGATCCCTGACGGCTCATCACGAGCGCTTCTCAGCGCCCTGACGACCCCTCAGGTGCGGCAGAAAACATAGCACGGTGTGGCGCCCGGGCACGCATCCGCAGGTGGGGGCACACTGGCGGTGTCCCGTGGGGCGCTCGTCCGGCGCTGCCCCGACGGGCGCGGCGCGGAGGTGGTGCGGGCATGGTGGACCAGGGTGGCGGGACCGACCGTTCGGGGTCCTCGAAGGCCGGTCCGCCCGCTGGTGGTGCGGCACGGCGGGTCGCGGGGCAGCGTCGCGCGGTGCCGTCGGGGGTGCCGGACGACGGCGTCCCGCGGTGGTTGCGGACGTCGGCGGGGATCACGTGGCGGCTGCTGGTGCTGCTGGCGGGGATCGCGTTGGTGTTCTTCGCCACATCGCAGGTGCAGCTGCTGTTCGTGGCGGTGTTCATCGCGTTCGTGATGGCGGCGGTGCTGCGTCCGGTCGTGGACGTGTACGCGAAGGTGATGCCGCGGGGGCTGGCGACGGCGCTGGGTCTGCTGAGCGGGTTCCTGGTGCTGGCGGGCATGGTGTTCTACGTCGGCTACTCGGTGGCGAACCAGTGGCAGGCGCTGTCGCGGCAGTTCGGGGACGGCATCGACCAGATCGTCGACTTCCTGGAGCACGGGCCGCTGCCGTTCTCGATCACGAACGAGCAGATCGCGGAGTGGATCGACACGGGCCGGCAGTGGCTGCAGGACCACGCGGGCGACCTGGCAGGCCAGGCGGCGGCGTCGGCGGGCTCGGTGGTGGAGGTGTTCACGGCGCTGGCGCTGGCGGTGTTCACGGCGATCTTCTTCCTGGCCCGGGGCCAGGAGATGTGGACGTGGTTCGTCAACCAGCTGCCCGGCTCGGTGCGGGAGTCGTGGAAGACCGCGGGCGGCACGGGCTGGTACACGTTCTCGGGCTACACGCGCGGGACGGTGATCATCGCGGTGACGGACGGCGCGCTGGCGTTCGTGCTGCTGTCGATCATCGGCGTGCCGCTCGCCGCTCCCCTGGCGGTGCTGGTGCTGATCGGTGCGTTCATCCCGCTGATCGGCGCCCCGGCGGCGATGGTGATCGCGATGATCGTGGCACTGGCGGCGAACGGGCCTATCCAGGCGGCGGTGGTCGGCATCGGGATCGCGCTGATCGGGCAGTTCGAGGGGCACGTGCTGCAGCCGCTGGTGATGGGCAAGCAGGTCTCGCTGCACCCGGTGGTGGTGGCGCTGGCGGTGACGGGCGGGACGCTCACCGCCGGGATCCTCGGTGCGGTGATCGCGGTGCCGCTGGTGTCGGTGGCCTGGGCGATCTACTCGCGGTTCCACCAGACGGATCCGCCGATGCCGGTGGACGAGGCGAACGACGGCGTGCGGCCCGTGGACGACGACGACCGCGACGACGAGGGCGACGCCGACGCCTCACGATGAGGCGCGCGACGCGCGTGTGACCGAGGTCACGGCGCGCCTGGCGGAATCCGGTGCCCGCGTCTGGGAACTTCGTCCCACGCACCGGCGTTGGAGCGCTCGGACCGTGCCCCCGACCTGGAGAGAGATGGACGGCGACAGTAGTAGCAACCCCCTGACCCGTGACGAGACCGGGGCGGGGGGTGAGAGGTGATGTGGGTGCTGTCGCTCCTGCTCGGCCTGCTGGTCGTGCTGGCGATCACCGCGGCGACCGGGTACTTCGTGGCCCAGGAGTTCGCCTACATGGCCGTCGACCGGTCGCGTCTCAACGCGCGCGCGGCCGACGGCGACGGGGGTGCCCGGCGTGCGCTGCAGGTGACGCGACGGACGTCGTTCATGCTGTCGGGCGCCCAGCTCGGCATCACGGTCACCGGTCTGCTGGTCGGCTACGTCGCCGAGCCGCTGATCGGTGAGTCCATCGGCGAGGCCCTGGGCGGCGTGGGCGTGCCCCGCGGCGTCGGCATCGCGATCGGCACGGTCGGCGCGCTGCTGCTGTCCACGCTGATCCAGATGCTGTTCGGCGAGCTGTTCCCGAAGAACCTCGCCATCGCCCGGCCCGAGCCGGTCGCGGTGGCGCTCGCGACGTCGACCAACGTGTACCTCAAGGTGCTCGGCTGGCTGATCCGGGTGTTCGACTCCGCGTCGAACGCCCTGCTGCGGCTGCTGCGCATCGAGCCGGTGCACGACGTCGAGCACTCGGCGACGGCCCGCGACCTGGAGCACATCGTCGCGGAGTCGGCCCAGAGCGGGGACCTGCCCCGCGAGCTGTCGATGCTGCTGGACCGGATCCTGGACTTCCCGGAGCAGGACGTGGAGCACGCGATGATCCCGCGCTCCCGCGTCGACGTGGTGCGCACGGGCGACACCGTCGCCGAGGTGCGCGAGGTCATGGCCACCGGCCACTCCCGCTACCCCGTGCTGGGTCAGGACGAGGAGGTGCGCGGTGTCGTGCACCTGCAGGACGTGCTCGCCGCCGCCGACCGGGGCACCGAGCCCGTCGAGGCGCTGATGCGCCCGGCCGAGCTGCTGCCCACGTCGATGACCCTCCCGGACGCGCTGCGCCGCCTCGCGGCGGGCCGCAACCAGCTCGCGTGCGTGCTGGACGAGTACGGCGGCCTCGCGGGCGTGCTCACCTTCGAGGACCTCGCCGAGGAGCTCGTCGGCGAGATCACCGACGAGCACGACACCGGCGTGCACGCCCCGACCCTCGCGGAGGACGACGGCGCCTGGACCATGGCGGGCGACGTCCACGTGGACGAGGTGGAGCGCGCCGTCGGGCGCGACCTGCCCCGGGACGACTACGAGACCATCGGCGGCCTGGTCATCGCCGCGCACGGCTCCCTGCCCCCGGCCGGGACCAGCGTGGTCGTGCTGCTGCCGGACGACCCGGGCGAGCTCGCGCACGCCGGGGAGCCCGACCCGGTGTGGATGCGGGTGGACGTGCTGGAGATCGAGCGGCACGTGCCGTCGCTGGTGCGGGTGACTGTGCCCGCCGACCCGCCGCCGACCGAGGACGAGCGCGAGACCGCCGTCTCCCGCGACCAGGAGGAGGACCGATGAGCGACCCCGTCGTGGTCATCGTCGTGACCGTGGCCCTGATCGCGCTGAGCGCGTTCTTCGTGGCCGTCGAGTTCGCCGCCCTCGCGGCCAAGCGCTACCGTCTGGAGGAGGCCGCCCCGCGCAGCCGCTCCGCCCGGGCGGCCCTGCGCTCGTCCTCCGAGCTGACCGTGCTCCTCGCGGGCTCCCAGCTCGGCATCACGGCCTGCACCCTGGCGCTCGGCGCGGTCACCAAGCCCGCCGTGCACCACTGGCTGACCCCGCTGTTCGAGCAGTGGGGCGCCGCCCTGTGGCTCGCGGACGTCGCCGGGTTCGTGCTGGCGCTGGTCATCGTGACGTTCCTGCACCTCGTCGTCGGCGAGATGGCCCCGAAGTCCTGGGCCATCGCGCACCCGGAGACGTCGGCGATCATGCTCGCCACCCCGATGCGCGCGTTCATGTGGCTGACCCGCCCCGTGCTGCGCGTGCTCAACGAGGCGGCCAACTGGTGCCTGCGCAAGGTCGGCGTCGAGCCGGCCGACCAGATCGCCACCGGGCAGAACCCGGACGACCTGCGGCACCTGGTCGAGCACTCGGCCAACGTCGGGGCGCTGGACGAGGCGTACTCGGCGCAGATCACCGGGGCGCTCGAGCTCCAGACCATGACGGTGCGCGACCTGCTCACCGGCGCGAGCACCCCCACGGCCGTCCCGGTGGACGCGACGATGGCGGACGTCCGCGCCGCCACCCGGGCCTCGGGGCACCTGCGCGTGCTCGTCGGCACGGGCGAGCGCCTGGACGGGGTCACCCACGTGCGCGACACCCTCGCGCACCCGGACGACGCCCCGGTCTCCCCCGTGGTGCGGCCCGTGCTGCACCTCGCGGCGGACGCCCCGGTCGCGGCGGCGCTCACCGAGATGCGCGAGAAGCGGCAGCACCTCGCGGTCGTGCACGACGGCGAGCGGGTGGTGGGCGTCGCGACGCTCGCCGACGTCCTCGCACGGCTGTTCCCGGTCGCGGCGGGGACGACGGTCACCGGGACGACGCCCACGGCGGTCGCCGGGGCCTGACCCGACGCCCGACGCGCCCGTCCGCCCCGTCCGGGGGTGGGCGGGCGCTCGTGCATCGGCACCTGCAGCGCCCCCGGGATCTGCTGCCGCGCCGAGAGGTCAGCTGATGCGGGGTTCGCGGACGTGGACCCCGCACGTGGTGACCGTTCGGGGCCCGGGACCCTGGGGGCCGTGCGCGGTCAGAGGGCGGGGGTGTCGCCCAGGGCGTCCAGAGCCACGGCGAGGGCGGTGACGCCGGCGCCGTCGACCGGGCGCAGCGGGGCCGGGAGCACGCCGGCGTCGACCCCGGTCAAGCGCGCGACGGCGTGCACGGCGCGCGGGCCACCGAGGGACACCACGAGCTCGGCGACGGGCGCCAGGCGGGTCATGAGCGCCCGGGCCTCGTCCGCGCGACCGTCCGCCGCCGCGGTGGCGACCGCGACGTACCAGGCGGGCAGCACGCTCGCCAGGCCCGAGTGCCAGGTGCGGGCACCCGCGAGCAGCCCGTCCGCCCCGAAGACGTCCCCGCTGCACCCGACCTCCACCGTCGCGGGCACCTGCGCCACGAGCGCGCGGATCCGCGCGTCGAGCTCGGTCGCGTCGCTCCCCCGGTCCTTGACGCCACCGACCCCGGGCACCCGGGCGGCCCGGACGAGGGTGTCGACCTCGTACCGGAAGCTCGTCGTGACCGGGTTGTGGTAGAGCCACACGGGCACCTGCGCGGCGTCGGCGACGTCCTCGACCAGCCCGATCACCTCGTCGTCGGTGAGGCGCAGGTACGCGAGCGTCGGCAGCAGCACCGCCGCGGCGCCGGCCCGCTCGGCGACGATCGTGTGCACGACGACCTCGTCGGTGGTGAACGCCCCGACCCCGGCGACCACGGGCACGCGCCCGTCCGCGGCGGCGACCGCGGCCTCGACCGTGAGCCGCCGCTCGGCGGGCGTCAGGTAGGGGTACCCGCCGGTGCTGCCGAGCACCGCGATGCCGGAGGCACCGGCGCGGATCGCGCGGTCGGCGAGGTCCTCCAGGGGCTCGGTCCGCACCTCCCCCTCGCTGCCGCGCGGCGTGGGCAGGTAGGCCACCAGGGGGCCGAGGATCGACATCGCCCGAGCATAGGACGCAGGTCGGGGCGACGCGGGCAGTTCTGGGACCAGGGTCCCACTCGTGCTCGGCGAGCGCGACTAACGTCGAGAGGGAACCGGTTTCTAGCGACGAAGGAGTCGTGATGCCCCGTTCCACCCATGACCCCCGCCGTCCCGACCCGCTCGCGGCCACCGGGGCGCACGTGACCCTCGCCGGGGCGGCCGCCGCGCTGCTCGCCGCCGTGGGCGCCGCCATGGGCGCCGCGCTGCTGCGGGTCCGCGCCCGCGGGCTGACCGCGCCCTGAGACCGGACGGGCCGGCACCCGGGTCTTCCCCCGGGCCGACGGGCGCCGGCCCGTCCACCAGCACGGTCACTGGAAGTCGCGCGAGGACGTCGCCACGGCCAGCGACAGCGGTGTCAGGTGCTCGGCGACCAGGTTCGTCGCCCCGTCCGCACGCTCCAGCCGCCCCCGGACGACGAGCGCCCGCGAGGTGCGCGCGACCTTCCGGAACCGCTGCCACAGCCCGGTGCTGCACACGATGTTCAGCAGCCCGGTCTCGTCCTCCAGCGACAGGAAGGTGACGCCCCCGGCGGTCCCGGGCCGCTGCCGGTGGGTGACCACCCCGGCGACGGCGACCCGCCGCTCGGCCTCGTGCCGGAACGCCTGCTCGACCCGCAGCACCCCGGCGGCGTCCAGCCCGTCGCGCACGTGCTGCGTCGGGTAGGAGTCGACCGTCACCCCGGTCGCCCAGACGTCCGCGACGGCGAGCTCGACCGTGCTCATGCCCGGCAGCGTCGGCGCCTCGACGCCGACGGAGACGCCCGGCAGCGTGCCCGGGCCCTCCTGGGCGAGCGCCCCGGCCGCCCACAGCGCCTCGCGACGGGTGACGCCCAGCGTCTCGAGCGCGCCGCTGGTGGCGAGGGCCTCGAGCTGGGTGGTGCTGAGGTCGACCCGGCGCACCAGGTCCCGCAGGTCCGCGAACGGCCCGTGGGCGTCGCGCTCGGTGACCAGGCGCTCGGCGACCTTCTTCCCCACGGTGCGCACCGACGCCAGGCCGATCCGCACGGCGAGCGACCGGTCGGGGTCCCCGGTGTCGTGGAGCACGCCCTCCCCGCCCCGGCGCAGGCGCGGGACCGGGGCCGTGCCCGACTGCAGCGGGGTGAGACGCGGCTCGCCCCCGGCGGGGGTGTCCGCGGTGCGCTCGACCACGGCCTGCACCCCCGAGCGCTGCACGTCGGGGCGCAGCACCCCGATGCCGTGCCGCCGGGCGTCCGCGACGAGGGTCTGCGGCGAGTAGAACCCCATGGGCTGCGCGGCGAGCAGCCCGGCGTAGAACGCCGCGGGGTGGTGCACCTTGAGCCACGAGCTCGCGTAGACGAGGAACGCGAACGAGTAGGCGTGCGACTCCGGGAACCCGAAGTCGGCGAACGCCTTGAGCTTCTCGTAGATCTCCTCCTGCACGTCGGGGGCGACGCCGTTGCGGGTCATCCCCGCCATCAGGCGGGCCCGCAGCGCCTCCATCTTCTCGATGCTGCGCTTGGAGCCCATCGCGCGGCGCAGCTGGTCGGCCTCGGCGGGCGTGAAGTCCGCGACGTCGATCGCCATCTGCATGAGCTGCTCCTGGAACAACGGCACCCCCAGGGTGCGCTTGAGGGACTTCTCCAGGCGCGGGTGCGGGTAGGTCACCGGCTGCCGCTTCTGGTACCGCTCGATGTAGGGGTGCACGGACCCGCCCTGGATGGGTCCGGGGCGGATGAGGGCGACCTCCACGACGATCCCGTAGAAGTCCCGGGGCTGCAGGCGCGGCAGCGTGCCCATCTGCGCGCGGGACTCCACCTGGAACACCCCGACGGTGTCGGCGGCGCACAGCAGGTCGTAGACCAGGGGGTCCTCGTGCGGCAGCCGGTGCAGGTCGGGGCGCGGGGAGCCGTGCCGCTCGACCTCGTCGAACGCCAGGCGCAGCGCCGTGAGCATCCCGAGGCCCAGCAGGTCGAACTTCACCAGGCCCGCGTCCGCGCAGTCGTCCTTGTCCCACTGCAGGACGGTGCGGCCCTCCATGCGCGCCCACTCCACCGGGCACACCTCGATGACCGGCCGGTCGCACATCACCATGCCGCCGGAGTGGATGCCGAGGTGCCGGGGCAGGCGCAGGAACCGGTCGGCGAGGTCGATGACCTGCTCCGGGATCTCGGCGAGGTCGCTGGCGGGCGGCGGGCGGTGCGCGGGGACGACGTCGTGGCCGTCGGCGGTGCGCTCCCCGGCGGCGCGGTCGGTGTCGTCCAGCCCGGCGGGGCGCCGCGGGGCCGGGTCGGACGCGACCGACCACGGCGGCTTCGGCTCCGCGCGGCGGCCCGCCGGGACCGGTGCGGTCTCCGGCTCGTGGTTCCAGCCCCAGACGACGCCCTCGGGGTCGCGCTGCTGCGCTGCCCACGCGGCGGCCCGCCGGTCCTGGCGGGTCGCGGCGTGCTGCTGCCCAGGGATCCGCACGGCGTCCCGGGCGTCCAGGGCGGCACGACCCGCAGGACCAGCCGGGCGGGCACCGGGGCGGGTCGACGTGGGCCGGGCGGGCTGCGCCTGGGTCGGCGGGGCGACCGCCGAGGCCGCGGGCTGCTGCGGGCCGCGGTTCTCCCCCGACCACCACGGGTGCCGGGGCGCCGGGCCGCGCAGGGTGCCCCAGCGCTCGATGGACTTGCTCCACGCGTCCTGCTGCCCGACGTCGTGCCCGAGGGCGCGGGCGGCGTCGCGCACGGCGGAGCGCGCCCGGTAGGAGATGACGTTGGCGACCTGGGCGGCGTGGGTGCGGCCGTGCTTCGCGTAGACGTACTGGATGACCTCCTCGCGGCGCCCGGACTCGATGTCGACGTCGATGTCCGGCGGCCCGTCGCGCTCGGGCGCGAGGAACCGCTCGAACAGCAGGCCGTGCTTGACGGCGTCGACGGCGGTGATCCGCAGCGCGAAGCACACCGCGGAGTTCGCGGCGGACCCGCGCCCCTGGGCGAGGATGCCGTTGCGGTGGCAGAAGTCGACCAGGTCGTAGACGACGAGGAAGTACCCGGGGAACCCGAGCTGCTCGATGACCCGCAGCTCGTGCTCCAGCTGGGCGTACGCGCCGGGCACCGTCTCGGCCTCCGGCGGGCCGTAGCACTCGCGGGCCCCGCGGCGGACGAGCTCGCGCAGCCAGGTGGCCTCGGTGTGCCCCTCCGGCACGGGGTACGGCGGCAGCCGGGGGGCGACGAGGTGCAGGTCGAACGCGCTCTCCGCCCCGAGCGCGGCGGCGGTGGCGACGGCCTGCGGGTGCCGGCGGTGCCGCCGCAGCATCTCGGCGGCGGACCGCAGGTGCGCGGTCGGGGCGCCGGGCAGCCACCCGTCCAGGTCCTCCATGGACGACCGGGCGCGCACGGCCGCCAGCGCGGCGGCGAGGTCGGCGTCCCGGGGCGTCGCGTAGTGCACGTTGCCGGTGGCGACCAGCGGCAGCCGGGCGTCGTGGGCGAGCGCGGCGAGGGCGTCCACCACCTCCGAGTCGTACGGGCCGCCGCCCTCGGTGACCTCGACGGCGACGTTGTCCCGCCCGAACAGCGCGACCATCCGGTCCAGCTCGACCCGGGCGCGGTCCACGCCCGCGGTGGTGACGCCGGGCTCCCGGCCGCCGTCGCTCAGCGCGTGCCGCACCAGGCCCTTGCGGCAGCCCGTGAGCACCAGCCACCGGCCGTCGGACTGCTCGGCCAGGGACTCCAGCCGGTACTCGGCGGCGCCCTTGGTGCCGGTGGCCAGGTGCGCCTCGGCGATGGTGCGGGACAGCGCCCGGTACCCCTCGGGGCCGCGCGCGAGCACCGGCAGGTGCACCGACCGCGGGTCGGGCACGCCGGTGGGCGGGTCCAGCACGTCCGGGCCGCCGACGCCGGGCACCGGCAGGTGCAGCTCCGCGCCGAACACCGTGCGCAGCCCGACCTCCCGCGCCGCCTCGGAGAACCGGACGACGCCGTACAGGCCGTCGTGGTCGGTCAGGGCGAGCGCGTCCAGCCCGAGCCGGGCGGCCTCGGCGGCGAGCTCCTCGGGCTGGCTCGCGCCGTCGAGGAAGCTGAACGCCGAGTGCGCGTGCAGCTCCGCGTACCGGGGTGCGTCAGTCATAGACGGCCTCGCAGGTCCAGCCCTCGGGGCGGCAGGCGAGCAGCAGCGCGCGCCCGTCGGCCAGCGTGACCTGGACGTGCACCCGCAGCCGGGCGCCGTCCTCGGACCACCAGCGGTCGGCGACCGGCCACGGCCCGGCCCACCCCGCGACGTCGTGCTCGGCGGCGGGCCGGCGGTCGGTCGCGGCGGTGCGCACCCGGGCGGGGTCGCCGCTCAGGTCGAACCGGGCGTCCACCACGACGGGGCGCCCGGCGGCGTCGAGCACCGTGACGGCCG
>NZ_RFFI01000034.1 GCF_003696205.1 Cellulomonas triticagri | reverse complement strand
CCGCCGCCCGCTCGCCGGTGCCGCCGCGGCCCCCGCCCCGGTCGCCGCGCGCCGGACCGTCGTGCCCCGCACGGCGCCCGCCCCGCACCCGGTCAGCGCGATCATCATCGGCTCGTCCACCGGCGGCCCCGAGGCGCTGTCCAAGGTGCTCGGGTCGCTGTCCGCCCCGCCGCCCGTGCCCGTGCTCGTGGTGCAGCACATGCCGCCGGTGTTCACCCGGCAGCTCGCCACCCGCCTGGACCGGCTCGGACCGGCGACGGTGGTCGAGGCCGCCGACGGCGACCTGCTGCAGCCCGGCACCGTGTACATCGCGCCCGGCGACCACCACCTCGAGCTCAGCCGCTCCGCGGGGATGCTCCGGGCCAAGCTCACCGACGGCCCGCCCGTGAACTTCTGCCGGCCCGCCGTCGACGTCCTGTTCCGCTCCGCCGTCCGGGAGCTCGGCGGGCAGCTGCTCGCCGTCGTGCTCACCGGCATGGGCGCCGACGGCCGCACCGGGTGCGAGGACGTCGTCGGCGCCGGCGGCACCGTGCTCGTGCAGGACGAGCCGACCAGCGTCGTGTGGGGCATGCCCGGGGCCGTCGCGTCCGCCGGGTTCGCCCACCGCGTGCTGCCCCTGGGCGAGGTCGCCCCCACCCTCGAGTCCGTCCTCGCCCGCGCAGGACGCCCCGCATCCCCGATCGGAGGTCGGCCGTGAGCCTGACCCAGGACACCTTCGCGTTCGTCGCCGACGTGGTCCGCCGACGCAGCGCCATCCAGCTGGAGACCGGCAAGGAGTACCTCGTCGAGTCGCGCCTGCTGCCCATCGCCCGCGACGCCGGCCACCCCGGCGTCGACGCCTACATCCGCGAGGTCCGCGCCGCCCAGCGCGAGGCCGACCTGACGCAGATCGTCGACGCCCTCACCACCAACGAGACGTCGTGGTTCCGCGACAACACCCCGTTCAGCGCGCTGCGCACCCACATCGTCCCTGCGCTGCGGGCCGAGCGGCCGGTGCTCGACACGCTGCGCGTCTGGTCGGCGGCCTGCTCCACCGGGCAGGAGCCGTACTCGCTGGCCATGACGCTGTCCGACGTGCTCGGCCCCGGGGCCCGGTTCGACATCACCGCGACCGACCTGTCCGAGCGGGTGCTCGCCCAGGCCCGCTCCGGCCGGTACTCCCAGCTCGAGGTCAACCGCGGCCTGCCCGCGCCGATGATGGTCCGCTACTTCACGCGCAACGGCCACGACTGGCAGATCGCCGAGGAGCTGCGCCGCACCATCACGTTCCAGCAGCACAACCTGCTGGACCTCCCGCCGCACGGCCCGTTCGACATCGTGTTCCTGCGGAACGTGCTCATCTACTTCGACCTCGAGACCAAGCGCTCGATCCTGTCCCGGGTGCACCGCGTGCTCCGGCCCGGCGGGTTCCTCGTCCTCGGGGCCGCGGAGACCACCATCGGCGTGGACCACGACTGGGAGCGCGTGCCGGTCGACCGCGGGTCGGTCTACCGGCCCGTGCAGGCCGGTGCGGTCCCCAGCCCGCGCCCCGCACCCAGCACCCTCGCGGGGGTCGTCCCGGGAACGACCCCGGCGCCCTTCGCACCCGCCACCCGCCCGGGCCTCGCCCGGCCGGTCACGGCGAGCACGACCACGACCACCTTCCCCCCGACGCGCACGCGCCCCACCGGCTCGGCATTCGAACAAGGAGTGACGCGATGAGAGCCCTCGTCATCGACGACTCGAGGACGATGCGACGCATCGTCTCGGCGGCCCTGGAGGAGCTGGGGTTCACCACGCTCCAGGCGGGAGACGGCCAGCAGGCCCTCGACCTGCTGGAGTCCGGGGAGGAGGTCGACCTCGCCTGCATCGACTGGAACATGCCCGTGATGGACGGCCTCACCTTCGTCACGAGGGTCCGCGCCAACAGCGCCTGGCGCGACATCACGCTGATGATGGTCACCACCGAGAGCGAGCACGGCCAGATCGTGCGCGCCCTCGCGGCGGGCGCCCACGAGTACCTGATCAAGCCGTTCACCCCTGACGCCATCCGCGACAAGCTCGACCTGCTCGGGCTGATCCCTGCCGAGGAGCACGTATGACCGCCGCCGTCGAGCACGACCAGGTGTACGCGATCGCCGAGGAGGTCTTCTCCGCGATGATCGACGGCGAGCCGGGCTACCTGCGCCCCTGGGACGGCGAGCTGCCCGTCGCCGCCGAGCCGCTGGTCGCCTGGGTCGACGTGCACGGCGAGCTGGCCGGTCGCGCCGCCGTCACCACGGACCTCGAGACCGCCCACGAGCTCACCCGCGCCCTGCTGGGCATGGGCGCCGACGAGCCGGTCGGTCCCGAGGACCTGAACGACGCCTTCGGCGAGGTCGCCAACGTCGTCGGCGGCAACGTCAAGGCGCTGCTCCCGACCCAGGGCTCGCTGAGCCTGCCGGTCGTCGCCACCGTGCTCCCGGAGGTCCCCGGGACCTCGCTCACCCACGAGCTGCGCCTCGACTGGCGTGGCCGCTCCATCGTCGTCGTGGTCTGGTTGTTCCAGTGACCCACGCCGACCCCCGTTCCCCCGCGTCCACCGTCGCGGGACCCGCCACCGAAGGGAAGTGACGAGCATGATCCGCGTGCTCATCGCCGACGACAGCCGGGTGATGCGGCAGATCGTGATCCGCACGCTGCGCCAGGCCGGCTACGACTGGGACATCCGGGAGGCCTCCGACGGCCAGGAGGGTCTCGAGGCGGTCCGCGCCGACGAGCCCGACGTCGTCCTGTCCGACTGGAACATGCCCAACCTCACGGGCATCGACTTCCTCCGCGCCCTGCGCGCCGAGGGCTTCGGCACCCCGTTCGGGTTCGTGACGTCCGAGGGCTCGGACGAGATGCGGACCCTCGCCGACGAGGCCGGGGCGCTGTTCCTCATCGCGAAGCCGTTCACCGCGGACACGTTCCGCGAGGCGATCGACCCGGTGCTCGCATGAGCGACCAGACCCCGCTGCCCGCCGCCCTCGAGGTGCGCGAGCTGTGGGAGGGCCTCATCGGTCGGGACGTCGAGGTCGCCACCGGCGGCCCGATGGTCGACCCCGTGCTGAACGGCGGCGCCCTCGTCGGCGTCTACGTCGACCGGCTCATGAAGCTCTCGGCGCTCGTGCTGTTCGACCTGCCGCTCGCCGCGCACCTCGGGGCGTCCATCGCCCTGGTGCCCGCGCGCACGGCGCAGACCGCCGCCGAGGAGGAGCAGCTGCCCTCGACGCTGGCCGAGAACGCCGCGGAGATCCTCAACGTGACCGCCGCGCTGTTCAACGTCGGGGACGCCCCGCACCTCAAGCTCGACAAGTGGTACGCCCCGCGCGAGCCGCTGCCCGCCGACGTCGCCCAGTGGGTGCTGGCGTACGTGCGGCGCCTCGACCTGACCGTCGAGGTCCCGGGCTACGGCAAGGGCACCGCCTCGGTGCTCGTCATCTGACCACCCGGGCCCTAGGTCGTGGGTGGGTGGCGACATGGGATGGCAGCCCCGGCGGGATCTTCCGCCGGGGCTCACCCATTTGCCACCCTGTTGGGTGTTTACCCCCTCACCCGACCGTAGGATTTCTGCTATGCGCTCCCACACCCGCCGATCGAGGCGTGCCCGCTCGACGACGAGCCGAGGTCGCCGTGCGCTCGTGATCAGCCTGTGCCTGCTCGTCGGTCTCGCCGGCATCGGGCTCGGCGGCGTCTGGGGCATCCAGCAGTGGCTGGCGGGGCGGGTCGAGAAGATCGACGACCCGTTCGCGGCGCTGCCGACGCGTCCGCCGGCCGCCACCGCCCCGGCGGACGTGGCCGAGGACGAGTGGGACGCGCCGATGAACCTGCTGCTGCTCGGCTCCGACAGCCGCATCTCCGCGGGAGACCCGTCGCAGTGGCAGGCCGGTGCGCAGCGCACCGACACCATCATGCTGGTGCACCTGCCCGCGGACGGCGAAGCGGCGTACGTCATGTCGATCCCGCGCGACTCCTGGGTCGACGTCCCGGGGCACGGCCAGGCCAAGATCAACGCGGCGTTCTCCTACGGCGGCGCGCCGCTGATGATCCAGACCGTCGAGCAGCTGACCGGTGTCCGGATCGACCACTTCGCGATCGCGGACTTCGAGTCGTTCGTCGCCATCACGGACGCGATGGGTGGCGTGCGGATCACGCTCGACACGGACCTCACCGTGGGCGGCACCACGGTGCCGGCTGGTAAGCACCAGCTGCTGAGCGGCGAGCAGGCCCTGCGCTGGGTGCGCGAGCGCAAGACCCTCGCGCGCGGCGACTTCGACCGGGTGCAGCGTCAGCAGGCGTGGATCCGCGCGATGGTCGCGCGGATGCGCAACGAGGGCACGCTGTCCAACCCGGTGAAGTCGGTTCCGTTCCTGCGCGCCGTGGGCGACTCCGTCGCCACCGACCCGGGCCTGGATGACGGCGTCATGTCCCAGCTGCAGAACATGGCACGCAACCTGGGGTCGAACGACATCGCGTTCTTCACCGTGCCGACCAACGGCACCGGCCGCAGCCCGGACGGCGCGCAGAGCATCGTCGTGCTGGACCAGCCGGCGCTCGACGAGCTCATGACCTCCGTCCGCGACGACGCCGTCGACGCCTTCCTCGCGACACGCTCCGATCTCGTCGACGTGCTGCCGCCCGTGGTCGAGTAGCGACCGACGTGGGGGCATCGGGGGAGAGTGCGGGGAATCGCGTCGCGACGTGGCGACGGGGGCTGTGGCACCTGCGGACCGGCGGTGTGGCCGGGTGGCGTCGGTGGCGCGCACGGCAGCGGCCGCCGGGTGCCGAGCGCGGTGACGTCCGGGCGCAGCGGGGACGGGACGGTCTGACCTTCCCCGAGCTCGCGGTGCCGGGCGCGCCGCTCCGCCGGGGAGACCTGCGCGTCGCCGTCGTGCTGGACGACTTCAGCAGGCTCGCGCTCGGGTTCGAGTGGCAGCAGGTCGAGGTGCGGCCGACCGACTGGAGGGCGACCCTCGAGCGGGAGCCCGTCGACCTGCTGTTCGTGGAGTCCGCGTGGCACGGCAACGACGGTGCCTGGCGGTACCACCTCGCCGGCGACTCCGCGCCACGTCCCGAGCTCGCGGCGCTCGTCTCGTGGTGCCACGAGCGGGGGATCCCCACGGTGTTCTGGAACAAGGAGGACCCGGCGCACTACGCCGACTTCCTCGCGTCCGCCCGGCTGTTCGACCACGTGTTCACCACGGACGCCGACCGCCTGCCGGACTACCGACGCGATCTCGGGCACGACCGCGTCGACGTGCTGCCGTTCGCCGCGCAGCCCGCGCTGCACCACCCGGTCCGGCACGGGGACGGCCACCACGAGCGCGACATCGCGTTCGCCGGGATGTACTTCGCGCACCGGCACCCGGAGCGGCGCGCCCAGATGGACCTGCTGCTCGGTGCCGCCCTGCGCGCCGGGTCCCGGATGACCACGGGCCTGGAGATCTTCTCCCGCCAGCTCGGCGGCGACGCGCGCTACCAGTTCCCGGAGCCGTACGCGTCCCGCGTGGTCGGCTCCCTGACCTACCCCCGCATGCTCACGGCGTACCGCGCCTACAAGGTGTTCCTCAACGTCAACACGGTGGTCGGGTCACCCACGATGTGCGCGCGCCGCATCTTCGAGATCACGGCCTCCGGCACCCCTGTGGTCAGCACCCCCAGCCCGGCCGTCTCCGCCGTCTTCGGTGCGGACGAGGTGGTGCAGGTCGCCGGTCCGGACGAGGCCGAGCACGCGCTGCGTGCACTCGCACGCAACGCCGAGCTGCGTGACCGCATGGTGCACCGGGCGCAACGCCGCATCTGGGCCGGCCACACGTACTCCCACCGGGTGGACGCGGTGCTCCGGGCGGTGGGACGGGCCGACGCCACGGTCACGGGCACCCGTCCACGGGTGTCCGCGCTGGTGGCCACCCGCCGCCCCGGTCAGCTGGACCACGTGCTGCGCACCCTGGGGCAGCAGACCGACGTCGACCTGCAGGTCGTCCTCCTCGCGCACGGCGTCGACCTGCCCGCCGCCGAGGTGCGGGCCCGGGCAGCCGACCGCGGGCTCACCGACGTCGTCGTCCTCGCGGCACCCGCCGAGGTGCCGCTGGGCGCGTGCCTCAACCTCCTCGCCGACGCCGCCGACGGCGACCTGCTCGCCAAGATCGACGACGACGACCTCTACGGACCGGCGTACCTCGCGGACCAGGCAGCGGCGCTCGCGTACAGCCGCGCCGAGGTCGTCGGCAAGCAGGCCCACTACCTGCACCTGCGCGGCCCGGGCGTCACGGTGCTCCGGTCCCCCGGCCGCGAGCACCGGTTCGGCGACCGCGTCTCGGGGCCGACGATCGTCGCGCGCCGTGAGGTCCTGCGCAGCACGCCGTTCCCCGCGCGGCCCCGCGGCGAGGACACGGGGTTCCTGGACGCGGTCGTCGCGGCCGGTGGACGCGTGTACTCGGCCGACCGCTTCAACTTCGTCCAGGTGCGCGCGGCCGGGGGCGCAGCACACACCTGGACCGCGACCGACACCGAGCTGCTCGCGAGCGGTGACGTGCAGGTCGTCGGACCCGACCCGTTCCCGCACGTCCTCGTCTGACCCCCCCACCCACCCACGCACGTCGCCCGAGAAGAGGTCCTCCACCGTGTCCGACCGTCCCACCGTCGCCGTCATCGGTCTCGGCTACATCGGCCTGCCCACCGCCGCCGTCCTGGCCACCCATGCCGCGGACGTGATCGGCGTCGACGTCAACGCGTCGACGATCGAGGCCGTGAACCGCGGCGAGGTCCCGTTCGTCGAGCCCGACCTGTCGGTCTCGGTGGCCGGCGCGGTCTCCCAGGGACGCCTGCGGGCGCAGCGTGAGACGCCGCAGGCCGAGGTGTACGTCGTGGCCGTGCCCACGCCGTTCCAGGACGACCACACCGCCGACCTCGCGTACATCGACGCGGCGGCCGACGCGATCGCCCCGCAGCTGCGGGGCGACGAGCTCGTGATCCTGGAGTCGACCTCGCCCCCGGGTGCGACCCAGCACCTCGCGGACCGCCTGCTCGCGGCCCGTCCCGACCTCAGCCTGGACGGAACCGGCGGGCGTCCGCTGCTGCACGTCGCCCACTGCCCCGAGCGGGTGCTGCCCGGGCGGGTCATGGTCGAGCTGGTCACGAACGACCGGATCGTCGGCGGCCTCACGACCGAGGCCGCTCGACGCGCGAAGGACCTCTACGCGACCTTCTGCCAGGGCGAGATCGTCACGACCGACGCGGTGACCGCCGAGATGGCGAAGCTGGTGGAGAACTCCTACCGCGACGTCAACATCGCGTTCGCGAACGAGCTCTCCGTCATCTGCGGCAAGCTCGGCATCGACGTCTGGGAGCTCATCGAGCTCGCGAACCACCACCCGCGGGTCGACATCCTGCAGCCCGGCCCCGGCGTCGGTGGGCACTGCATCGCCGTCGACCCGTGGTTCATCGTGTCGTCCGCGCCCGACGAGGCGCGACTCATCCGCACCGCCCGCGAGGTCAACGACGCCAAGCCCGGGCTGGTCGTCGACCGCGTCGTCGCCAAGGCCGAGCGCCTGCGCGAGCCCCGTATCGCCGCGCTCGGTCTCGCGTTCAAGCCCGACATCGACGACCTGCGCGAGTCGCCCGCCCGAGCGATCGTCTCCCGGCTCGCGTCGGCCCTGCCCAGTGCGAAGATCGCCGCGGTGGAACCGAACATCGAGTCGCTGCCCGGCGACCTCGCGGAGCTGCCGAACGTGACCCTCGAGCCGCTGGAGGAAGCCGTGCGTGAGGCCGACATCGTCGTCCTGCTCGTCGACCACACGCAGTTCAAGGCGGCCGACCGACGCCGCCTCCGCCTGCGCGAGAAGGTCGTCATCGACACGCGCGGGGTGTGGCGGTGACCGACGCCCGCGAGGACGACACCTCCGGCTCGGTCGTGGTCCGGTCCGGAAGCTCCAGCTTCCGGCTGTCGGTGCCCGATGCGGCGACGGACTACATCCAGGGGAAGATCGCGAGCACGGGTCTGCCGTACGAGCAGGCGATGCTCGAGGACATGGCGAGCAGGCTCGGGCCGGGCGACGTCGTGCTCGACCTCGGTGCGAACGTCGGGAACCACACGGTGTACCTGGCGGCGACCGTCGGGTGCTCGGTCGTCGCCTACGAGCCGAACGGTCACCTCGTCACCGCGTTGCGCCGCAGCGTGCGGTTGAACGGTCTGGACGACCTGGTGTCGGTCCGCCAGGTCGCCGTCGGAGAGGCGGCCGGGGTCGGGACCTTCGCCGAGGAGACCCCGGAGAACCTGGGCGGGCAGTCGATCAGTCTCGGCACCGGGCCGATCGAGGTGGTGCGCCTGGACGACGAGGTGCTGCCTGGCCCGCCGACCCTCGTCAAGATCGACGTCGAGGGCATGGAGGTGGAGGTCCTTCGCGGGGCTGAGTCGATGATCGCGACGCACCGCCCCTCGATCTACGTCGAGTGCCGGACGCGCGACGACCTCAGCCAGCTCGACCGGTGGGCGGCTGCGCACCACTACGTGCTGTGCGACGAGTTCAACGCCACGCCGACCTTCCGGATCGAGCCGGCGGAGCGGCTCTCCGAGGTCGAGCGCCTCGACCGCGCGATCGCTCGCGCGTTGCGCGAACGGTTCGAAGCGGTCGATCAGCTCGGAGCGACGAAGGCCAGACTCGCGGAGACCAATGCCAAGTACCGCGCGTTGACCGCCGCGTACGCGCAGGCGAAGGCAGAGCTCACCACGGTCCGCGACGCCGCGGCCGAGACCGAGCGGACGCTCCAGGACGCGGAGCTCGAGCTCCGTGAGCGCCTGACCGACGCGGAGCAGGCCCGTCGCGCGGCGTCGGAGCGGGAGGGCAGTGCCGTAGCCGAGCGCGAGCGCGCCCGGATCGATGTCGCGGACCACCGTCGTGCGCTCCAGACCGCGCGAGAGGCGGAGTCGGCGGCCAGCAGCGCGCTCGGACGAGCGACCCTCCAGGCGCGGACGGACAGGCGGGACGCCGCCGAGCAGCTGCAGCGCGCGACGAGCCGCATCGCCGAGCTCGAGCGTGCGCTCGAGCGACACCAGGAGATCGCGGAGCGCGAGCGCGACGCCCATGACGTGGCGGCTCGCGCGGCCTCGGAGGTGTCGCAGGAGGTGGAACGCGAGCGGGCCGCCCGCGTCGCCCTGGAGCGATCGACGGCGCAGGCAGCAGACGAGGCAGCGCTGCGCGTCCAGCTCCTCCGTGACGAGAACCGGACGCTGTCCCAGCAGCGCGACGCAGCCCGCATCCGTGCGGCGGCGAGCGAGGCCGACCTGCGCCGACTTCGGGGCAGCGTGACGTTCCGGACGGGGCAGGAGGTCCGACGCGCGTCGTCGTCGGTGGGGGCGGCACTGCGGCTTCCTCTCGCGCTCGCTCGCCTCGCGCGCTCATCGCGCACGTCGCATCCGAAGCAGATCGAGCCTGCCGCGCCGACCCGCGGCGCAGGTGATCCGGCTGCGTCCGATGGGCGCGACCCGCGCGCGCCGGTCAGGACGGCCACACCGGTGGCGGCCGATGTGCGCCAGCCCGGCGGGCGGCTGCGGGTGGCGGCGATCATGGACGAGTTCACGCGGCTGTCGTTCGCACCGGAGTGGGACCTCGTCGATCTGACTCCGGAGGGGTGGGAGGAGCAGCTGGCAGGTGCCTCACCTGACCTGCTGTTCGTCGAGTCGGCGTGGCGAGGCCAGGACGGCAGCTGGCACAACATGGTCCATCGTGCCGGACCGGAACTGCGGGCCATCGTCGAGTGGTGCCGGGTCCGTGGGGTTCCCAGCGTCTTCTGGAACAAGGAAGACCCCGTGCACTACACGACGTTCCTCAACGCGGCCGGGCTCTTCGACCACGTCTTCACCACGGACCTGGACCGTGTCGAGCACTACAAGGCCGCACTCGGGCACGACCGTGTCTGGTTGCTCCCGTTCGCGGCGCAGCCGGCCGAGCACCACCCCATCGAGAGCGAGGACCGGCGGGACGCCTTCGTGTTCGCCGGGGCCTACTACCGGAGGTACCCGGAGCGAACGCGGGATCTGGCCAGCCTCGTGCGGGCGCTCCCGGCGCTGCGGCCGGTCGAGATCTTCGACCGCAACCTCGGCGGGACGGACGAGGCCTACCGCTTCCCCGAGGAGTACCAGGAGCTGATCGTCGGGACGCTGGCCCCTCACGAGGTGGCAGACGCTTACCGGGGCTACCGCTTCGCGGTCAACCTGAACTCCGTGAAGCAGTCCCAGACGATGCTGGCGCGACGGGTCTTCGAGCTGCTGGCGTCCAACACCCTGACTGTCAGCAACTACGCCCGCGCAGCTCGGGTCCTCTTCGGTGACCTCGTGGTGACGACGGATGACGGGCTCGAGGCCGAGCGACGGCTGCGTGGCATCACCGAGTCGGGCGCCGTGGACGAGCTCCGTCTGGCCGGACTGCGCAACGTCATGCGTCAGCACACCTACGCGGACCGAGCCGCCTACCTGTGGTCCCGGGTCACCGGGCAGGACTGGAAGCCCTGGTCGATCGGCGTCCACGTCGTCGCGACCGCTGCGGACGAGCCGGCGCTGGATCGGGTTCTGCACTCGCTCGGTCGGCAGAACCACCAGGAGTGGCGGGCCACCGTCTTCGTCGACGACGCGCTCCTGGGCCGCGACGTCGCGGACGGGCGGGTGCGGCTCGCGCCGCAGCGCGATGCCGGTGCGCGGGTCCAGGACCTCGCCGGCGACGCCGAGCTCGTCGCCTGCTTCGAGGGAGACGACTACTACGGGCCCGACTACCTGGTCGACCTCGCACTGGCGACCCGGTACACGTCGTCCCCCGTGATCGGCAAGAGCCGCTACCACCGGTGGCGAGACCATCGCGTCGAGCTCGTCGGCGGGACCGAGTACCGGCTGACGCAAGGACTCGGGGTGCGCCGCTCGGTCATCAGGGTCACGAGCTGTGGGCAGCTGGTCGCCCACGACCTGCTGGAGCTGATCCGCCAGGACGGAGCGTCGGACCTCGGCCCTCAGACCAGTATCGACCGGCTCAGCTACTGCGCGGCAGCCGGAGACGAACAGGTCGCCGCCGCTGTCGACGGGCGTGTGGTCGACCACGGGGTCGAGCTGTCCGATCTCCTCAGCGCGGCGGAGCGGGTCCGCCCGGCGCCGCCGGCAACGACGGAGTCCAGGGGGCTGTACGGGACCGAGCTCGCCGCGCTCTTCCACCGTTCGAGCAGGGCCGGCATCACCCTGGAGCCTGGCGTCACAGGGCTTCGCGTCTCCGCTGGGTTGGACGACAACGTGCACGACTACATCTACGCGACCGAGATGGTCCCCCTGGCGCCGGCATGGATCTCGTCCGGGGCGGTGCACGTCGACACCTCGACCGGGCTCGACCTGCAGCTCGCGCTGGTGTTCTACGACGACGACGAGACGAGGCTCGGCTCGACCGTGGTGCGGAGCCACGTCAACACGGTCGTCCCCGTGCCCGCTGACGCCACGGGTGTCAAACTCGGGATCCGGGTGCGCGGGTCGGGCTCCGCCGAGCTGGCCGGCGTCACGTGGGGGCACCGCGACACCGAACCTGCGGTCGTCCTGCCGCGGGCGCGCGCGCTCGTGCTCACGAACATCTACCCCTCGTACGCCGATCTCTACCGCAACGGCTTCGTGCACTCGCGCGTGCGGAGCTATCGCGAGCGCGGGCTCGACTGCGAGGTCTTCTGCCTCAGCGAGGGCGCGTCGATCGGGTACCGCGAGTTCGAGGGCATCGACGTCGTGACCGGCTCGGCTGGTGCACTGTCGTCGGTACTGCAGTCCGGGGGGCACGACGTCGTGATGGTGCACTTCCTCGACCCCGCGATGTGGGCCGCGCTGCAGCACCGTCCTGCAGGGACCCGCGTGGTCATCTGGATCCACGGGTCCGAGGTCCAGCCGTGGTGGCGGCGGGCGTACAACATCACGAGCGACGACGAGCTGGAGGCGGAGAAGGCGAAGAGCGACGCCCGGCTCGCGTTCTGGCGCTCCGTCTTCCAGGACCCGGGGGACGGGGTGCGGTTCGTGTTCGTCTCCCGGTACCTGGCAGACGAGGTGATGTCCGACGTCGGGGTCGAGCTCGACGAGCCCCGGTACGCGATCGTCCACAACCCGATCGACACGGACCTGTTCCGCTTCCAGGTCAAGGATCCTGGTCTCCGGTTCGCGATCCTGTCGATCCGGCCGTACGCGTCGCGCACGTACGCCAACGACCTGGCGGTGCAGGCTGTGCTCATGCTGCGGGACGAGCCGGAGTTCGCGAGCCTGCGGTTCCGGTTCGTCGGTGACGGCCCGCTGTTCGACGAGACCCTCGCGCCGATCAAGCACCTGCCGAACGTCGTACTCGACCGCCGGTTCCTCAGCCAGCACGAGATCGTGGACCTCCACGCGGAGCACGGCATCTTCCTCGTGCCCACCCGGATGGACACGCATGGAGTGTCCCGCGACGAGGCCATGGCGTCTGGCCTGGTCCCGGTGACGAATGACGTCGCGGCGATCCCTGAGTTCGTGGACGGCACGTGCGGGATCCTCGCTCCGGCGGAGGACGCCCGGGCCATGGCGGACGGCGTCCTGGCACTGGTCCGTGACCCGGAGGAGTTCAGCCGGATGTCTGCTGCGGCCGCAGCCCGGGTGGGACGGCAGTCCTCTGCCCGTGCCGTGATCTCGACCGAGATCGAGCTGATCGCTCCCCGGTCGGCGGGCGCATGACACGGGTCGCGATCGTCGGCAGCTGCGTCACGCGGGACGCCTTCGGCCCTCAGGACGCCGACCGGTGGCAGATCAGCACTTACTACGCGCGGACGTCACTGGCGAGCGCGTTCGGGGCGGTGCCGTTCGACGACGTCGACCTGGAGGGGATCGAGTCCGCGTTCCAGCGGCGCATGGTCGAGCAGGACCTGCGGAAGTCGCTACCGGTGCTCCTGGCGACGGACGACAGCGAGCTGGTGGTGTACGACCCGGTCGACGAACGCTTCGACCTGCTGGAGCACCCGACCTCCGGGGCGCTCTGCACGTGGTCCGCAGAGCTCAGCCGCGTCACCACTCCGCCAGCGGGCCGGCGAATCCGGTCGGGCAGCGACGAGTTCTTCCGGCTGTGGGAAGCCGGCTGGGAGCGCCTTCTCCGTGTGCTGGACGCCCGAGGTCGGCGTGCGGACCTCCGGGTCAACGCGGCGCGGTGGGCATCGGAGGTCGACGACGGGGGTCCGCTCCCAGCGATCTACTCCGACGAGCGCATCGCGGCTGCGAACGCCTTCCTGGCCCGCCTCTACGCACGGATGCGCCAGGACCTGTCGGAGCACCAGTTCGTCGAGCCTCGCTCGCGTGACCTCGTCGCGGCGCGGGAGCACAGGTGGGGCGCCTCACCGTTCCACCTGGTGCCGTCGTTCTACGACCACTTCCGAGCGGGCCTGGCGCAGGTGGCGCCGAGCGACGGTCCTGCGCACGGGCACCAGTGGGCGTTCGATGGTCCCGGGGACCGGCACGTGGTCGACATCCCGACCACCGCTCACGGTGACCAGCTCGAGATCGAGGTGTGCCTCGTCGGGTGGGCGAGCCTCCGGTACGTCGCGGTCGGCACCGTGTCCCGCGGGGTGTACCACCGCATGATGTTCTCTGCTGTCGAACAAGACGAGGTGCTGCGACTGGCGGTTCCGCGCGAGCTGCTCACCGACGTCCGGGGACAGACCGCCGAGGGAGCACCCGTCGAGGCGATCCGGTTCTACGTCAGCGGGGTGCCGGGCCTGGCGGGTGCGGCACTGGTTGTCGGGGCTGCGCGGGTCGCGCGCGCAGACCGTCATGCCGATGGCGGCATGCTCCACGTGGCGGGGTGGCACCCGCGCTACCAGCTCCCGATCGCGGAGCCCACGCCCGTCGAGGGGTTTGCCCCCGCGCGTGGCGTCGTGGCCCTGTACCCGGTGGACGACGGCGAGGTGCGCGTGTGGACGATGGCGGGGGTGCGCCGCAGCAGCAGGCTCGCGGTGGGATTCCACGGCGCGGTCGACAGGGCCAGCACCGAGTACCCGTACTTCGAGCGCGTCACGTCGCAGAAGGAGGCTGCCTGGTCGTTCCTGCTGGTCTCGGACGCCACACTCGTGCGAGATCCGGACCTCGGGCTCGGCTGGTTCCTCGGGTCCGCCGACGACGACCTGCTCGACGTCGTCCACGCGTTGACGTCGCGCATGAGAGATGCCAGCTCGGCGAGCGCGCTCGCCGTGACCGGAGGGAGCGGTGGTGGGTTCGCGGCCCTGCAGCTCGCGGCGCGGATACCTCAGAGCATCGCGGTGGCTTTCGCGCCGCAGACGATCCTCTGGCGCTACAACCGGGCGGCTTGGGAACGTGCCGCGCGGACCGTCTTCGGTTGTGACGAGCCGCAGTCGGACCCGCGGGTGCGGGAGCGCGTGGATGTCACGCGCAGATACGAGCTGGGCACGTCCAACCTGGTCGATCTGGTGATCAACCAGGGGGACACACATCACGTCCAGGAGCACTGCCAGCCGTTCGCTGCCGTGTTCGGGCTCTCGACCACCGGAGGCACCTCCGCCGACGGTCGCGTGCGGGTCGTTCCCGTGGACCTCGGGGAGGGACACGTCCCCGTGTCTCGGGACCTGTTCGAGACGTCGTTGGTCTCCGCGTTCGACCGGGTCGAGCAGCGCGAGGCGCCGGATCTCAGCCCGGCTGCGGCGCCCGGGGAGACGGCCCGGTAAACGCTGTCGCGTACCCACCCGCAGCGGGGCGGGGACGCGACACGGCACTCAGGACGGGGAACCCTGAGGCCCGCGCTGCGCCGGCACCATCGCCCGGATCGCGTCGAGGCTCTGCCGGGCCGCGGTCCCGTCGCCGTACGGGTTCGCGGCCGTCGCCATCGAGGCGTGCGCCTCGGCGTCACGCAGCAGTCGTCCGACCTCGGAGACGATCGTCTCCTCGTCGGTGCCCACGAGCCGGACCGCTCCCGCGGCGACGGCCTCCGGTCGCTCCGTGGTGTCCCGCATCACGAGCACAGGGGTGCCGAGAGACGGCGCCTCCTCCTGCACACCGCCGGAGTCGGACAGGATCACGTGGGCCTCGGACATCAGCCGTGCGAACTCCCCGTACGGGAGCGGCTCGGTCACGACGACGTTGGGCAGGCCCGACAGCTCGGGGAGGATCGCCTCCCGCACCACGGGGTTGCGGTGGGCGGGCAGCACCACGAGCAGGTCCTCGTGGTCACGTGCGAGACGGGCCACGGCGCGTCCCACCCCCTGCATCGCACCGCCCCAGTTCTCCCGCCGGTGGGTGGTGACCAGCAGCACCTTGCGCCCTGAGGTGACGGCGTCCTCCAGCGCGCCGTCGGCGAACGGCAGTCCGCGGCGCACCGTGTCGAGCAGTGCGTCGATCACCGTGTTCCCGGTGACGACGATGCGGTCAGGATCCACGCCCTCCGCGACCAGGTTGTCCCGGCTGGTGGTCGTCGGCGCGAGGTGCACCGAGGCGATCTGGCTGGTCAGGCGCCGGTTTCCCTCTTCCGGGAAGGGGGACGCGAGATCACCGGAGCGCAGCCCCGCCTCGAGGTGCACGACGGGGATCCCGCGGTAGAACGCGGCGAGCGCCGCCGCGGTGGACGTCGTCGTGTCCCCCTGCACGACCACGGCGTCGGGCTGCTCGCTCACCAGCAGGGGATCCAGGCCGTCGAGGACGCGGGCGAAGATCCCGCTCAACGTCTGCCCGTGGCTCATGACGTCCAGGTCGTGGTCCGGCACGATCCCGAACAGCTCGTTGACCTGGTCGAGCATCTCGCGGTGCTGCCCGGTGACCACGGTGATCCCCTCGAAGTCGGGGGATGCGGCCAGTGCCTGCACCACCGGCGCGCACTTGATGGCCTCGGGTCGGGTGCCGTACACGGTCATCACGCGCAGGGTCATACGGAACCTCCGGATCGGAGTCGTGCGTGCCGGGGGACGGCGCTGCCCGCGTCCTCCGGGGCCAGGACCACGCGGGTGTCGGTCCCCTGGCGGAAGGCGTCCTCGAGGAGCGACGCCGCGGTCTCGGTCTGCCCCTTGGCGAGGTTCCAGGCCCACCACCGGTAGGCCTGGGCGACGTCGTAGGCGGGTCCGTCCGTCACGACGTGCCCGCGGTGGAGCCAGATCGCTCGCGTGCACGTCTCCTCGATGGTCTTCGCGGCGTGGCTCACCAGGAACACGCAACCGGCCTGCCGCCGCAGGTGGTTCATGCGCTCCTCGCTGCGTTCGCGGAAGGCCGCGTCCCCGGTGGCCAGGGCCTCGTCGATGAGCAGGATCTGCGGGTCCGAGGCGGCAGCGATCGCGAACTTCAGCCGGGCCGCCATCCCCGAGGAGTAGGTCTTCATCGGGCGGTGGATCGACGGTCCGATCCCGGCGACCTCGACGACCTGCGGGTACGCGGCCTCGGCCTCGTCGGGGGTCATCCCCATGGCGAGGCACCCCAGACGGACGTTCTGGCTGCCGGAGAGCTCGGGGAGCAGGGCGGCGTTCACCCCCAGCAGGACCGGTGCGGAGCGGGCACGCACGCGTCCACGGTGCGGGGTCTCGAGCCCGGCGATCACCCGCAGCAGCGTGCTCTTGCCCGAGCCGTTCAGACCGACGACGCCCACCGCCTCGCCCGCGCGCGCGACCAGGGAGACCCCGGCGAGCGCGCGGACCAGCACGGTCGGCTCCCGCCCGACCAGCCGGTTCGCGGCGCGCTGCCAACGGGGCAGGCCGCGGCGCAGCGTGGCGTCGTCGGACGCGGTCCGGTACCGGACGTGCACGTCGTCCACCGCCACCTGCACCTCGGCGGGGAACCGGTCAGAGGGCGCCATAGCGCTCCTCCCCGCGCCAGAACACGACCAGGCCCGCCGTCAGGAGCGCGCCGGCCCACGCGCCCAGGATCACCCAGGCCTCCGCACCCGGGGTGATGCCGTAGAGCAGGCAGTCCCGCGTGATCTCCAGGACCCGGAACATGGGGTTGAGCTGCACGAGCTCGAGGACCTGCGGGTGCGACACGAATCGCTCGTACGAGAAGAACACCGCCGACCCGTACAGCCAGAACCGGCTGAAGAACCCGATGATGTGCTGGAGGTCGGGGACGCGCGCGGTCGGCCGCGCCGCGAGCAGGGCCAGCCCGAGGCCCATGACGACCTGCAGCGCGATCGCCAGGGGGACCAGCGCCCACCGCCAGCTCAGCACGGGCGAGTCCGGCAGCACCAGGAGGATCGCGACCATCGCCACCAGGACGGGTCCGTAGCTGATCGTCTCCCGGACCACGGTGGCGACCGGCAGTGCGGCGCGGGGGAACGCGAACGACTTCATCAGCGCCTTCCCGCTGATCAGCGACTGCGCGCCGGTGCTCAGGCAACGAGAGGTGAACTGGAACATGAAGGTCCCGATCACGAGGTACCCGAGGAAGTTCTCGATCCCGCGGTCCGCGCGCAGCACGAGCCCGAAGATCACGAGGTAGACGGCAGCGTCGAGGACCGGGCGCAGCACCAACCAGGCGGTGCCGAGCAGCGTGCCCCGGGAACCGGCCACGACCTTCGCCCGGGCGTCGGCCCGGATGAAGTGGCGGCGCTCCCACAACCGGCCCAGGTACTCGCGGAGCGGAGGTCGCTGGGTGACCGGGGCGAGCTGGCTCCCGTCGACCACCTCGGTCCTGACCGCACGCCGGGTCGAGGACGTCGCGGCGCTCACGCGCCCGCGCCCAGTCGCTCGTACAGCTCGCGGTACCGCGAGCCCGCCGCGGCCCAGGTCCGGCCGGCCGCGACCTCGCGGCCGGCCGCGACCAGGTCGGCGCGAGCGGCCTCGTCGCTCCGGAGGTCGTCCAGGGCGTCGGCGAGGGCCTCGGGGTCCTCCGGTGCGACCAGGCGGCCGGCGCCGCCGGACAGCACCTCGGCGAGCGCAGGCAGGTCGCTCGCGACCACGGGGCGTCCGAGGGCCATCGCCTCGACCGGCTTGAGCGGTGTCACCTGGCGGCACACCTCGACGTCGCGGCGGGGGACGACGAAGACGTCGAGCGCCCGGTGCCAGCGGGGGGCGTCGGCGGCCGGCACGCGTCCCGGGAGCACGAGTGCGTCTCCGAGCCCCGCTGCCTGCGCCCGACGCTCCAGCTCGGGCCGTGCGACGCCGTCACCGACCAGGCAGGCACGCGCATCGACGCCGCGCGCGCGGAGCGCCACGACCGCGTCGACGAGCGCGTCCAGTCCTTCGTATCCCACAAGGCTGCTCACAGTACCGACCCAGAATCCGCTTTCCGGCAGTCCGAGGTCCCGACGCGCCGCTCCCGGCCCGGCGTCCGGGAGGGTCAGCAGTCGCTCGTCCACGGAGTTCGGGACCAAGGTCACCCGCTCGGCGGGGACTCCGCGCGCGACGAGGTCGTCGCGCATGGTGGCGCTGAGCGTCACCACGTGGTCAGCAGCCGCCGCCACCGCGGCCTCCTGCGCGCGGAGCAGGGAGAACCGCTCGCTGGCCGCGGCTCGTGACCGGGACGCGGCGTCCGGCCTACCGGCGACCCAGGTCTGCTCGAGCAGCCCCCGGACCTCGTAGACCCAGGGGACGCCGACCTCGTCGGCGAGCGCACGCGCGATCTGGCCGTTGCCGTACGGCGTGGTCGTGTGCACGACGGTGCTGCCGGCGGACCTGGCCAACGGGCGGAGCCCGTCCACGGTGCGCGCGGCGCGATCGACCGCCGTGGCGGGCATCCGCGCGGGCAGCAGGCGCGCGTACGTGACCCCGTCGACGACGTCGGCGCTGCGGGCGGTCCACCGTCCCACGGAGACCGGGTAGCCGAGCCGCGTCGCGGCGAGCACCTGGATCCCCGCGCCGGCCTGGGCGCGCAGCACTGCGTGGGAACGAGCCGCGTACCCGCTGCTCGTGTGCGGGTACGAGTTCGTGAGCAGGTGGAGCGCGCGCGGTCCGCCGCGTGCCCGCGACGCGATGGGCGCCGGCCCCGGACGCGTCGGCACCCGGAACCCCGGTCGGAGCATCGCGGACTCCGCCGCGTACCGCTCGGCGAGGTGGCGAGCGCCTGCGCGGTCGGCCTCCTCCCGCGCGGCGGTGAGCGCCCCGGCCCGCCACGCCGCCCGCGCTCGGGTCGTCCCGGCGGGGAGCTGCTCGATCGGGACGGCCTCCAGCTCGGCCGCGACCTCCCGCAGGACGCGCGCGCCGAGGCGGCCCCGGGGACGGGCGGCCGGCACCTGGCTGGTCGCCTGGGCGCGTCGTCCGGCGAGCCAGTGCCCGACGACCGCGCGCACCGCGGTCGTCGGCGCCCCGCGCAGCAGCCCCCGGGCGACGAGACCGCTCAGGGGGCGGGGCAGCCGCCGCGCGACCTGCACGGCCAGGAACCACGGGTCCTCGCGCAGCATCCCCGCGACCGCCGTCACGGCCAGGGCGAGCGAGCGGGCCGCGTCGCGTGCGACGTTCACCCGACCACTCCCTCGATGACCTCGAGGTAGTGCGCCGCGAGCCGGTCGAAGTTGGCGTGCTCGGCGACCCAGCGCCGTCCGCGGTCACCCACGTCGAGACGCCGACGATCCGCGGCGAGAGCCGCCCAGAGGTCGGCCAGCCCCTCCGGCGACTCCGGCCGGACGACGTCGCCGGCGCCTGCTTCCCGCACCACGTACGCGGCCTCACCCGCCAACGACGCCGAGACGTGCCGCCCCGCGGCCATCGCCTCGTACAGCTTGGACGGCACCGTCCACTCGAACGGGTCCCACGCGCGCAGCGACACGAGGACCGTGTCGGCCCAGTCGTAGTGCTCGGAGACCTGCGCGCGGGCGACGCGACCGAGGAACTCCGCCGGAGCCCCCAGCGCGCGGGCCTCGGCGCGGAGCAACGGCTCCTCGTGCCCGGAACCGACGAGGCGCAGCGTCGCGGGGACCCCGCGACGGTCGAGGTCGGCTGCCGCCCGCAGTGCCGTCGTCAGGCCCTGGCTGCGGCCCATCGTCCCGAGGTAGAGGATCCGGAACCGGGGCCCCGGCACCGGGGCGGACCGCAGGGGCTCGTGCAGCGGGGCGCCGTTGCGCACGACGTCGACGCTCGTGACGCGGCGCGCCAGCAGGACGTCCGCGAACGACGCCGTGGTCGTGACGACGGCGTCGGCCTGCCGCTGCATCGCCGTGACGCCGCGGTGCGCGAGGCGGGTCGCCAACCGCTTCCACCCGCGACGTCGGGCGTCACCCCACATGCCGCTCGGGGCGATGAGGTCCGGCCAGGCGTCGCGCATCTCGACCACCAGGGGGACGCCGAGGGCACGTGCGAGCACGTGGCCGGCTCCGAGCGAGGGGATCCCCGGCGCGGTGGCGACGACGACATCGGGCTGGTCGGGTCCCCGCAGGCGTCGCCAGCCGACGATGACGCTGTGCGCGGCGGCAACCGCCTGGTCACGGGTCCGGCTGCGCAGATCCGAACCGTGCTCGCGGAACCGCACCCGGTGGATCCGCTCCCCGCCAGGGCCCGTCGCGACCGCGTGCACGCGCAGGTCCTCCGTGAGGTCGCCGGCACGTCCCTCGGGGTAGTGGGGCGGCGGGGTCAGCACGGTGACGCGGTGCCCGGCGGCGACGAAGCGCGCGCTGAGGGCCGCCCACCGGCGCTGCGGAGCACCCACCTCGGGGAGGTAGTGGTGGGTGACGAGGACGATGTGCACCCGCCGTCACTCCTGCCTCTGGTCGTCCGAAGGTCGGCCGCGCTGGGCCACGGCGAGGCTACCGGGCCGCTCAGGGCACTCAAAGGCCGGTACCAGCCGCAGCCTGGCGAGGGACGGTCGAGCACCTAGTAGTCCGATCACGATTTTCGTGCGGTCCGTCGACGCCGCGTGCGCGACCGACCCGCGGCGGGCGCAGACCGGGTGATCACCCGTCTGCCACACTTCCTCCATGTCCACCACCTCCACGGGGGCGCCCGCGCCGGCGCCCGCCGCGCCGAAGAACGCGCTCGACCGGTTCTTCAAGATCAGCGAGCGCGGCTCGACCATCGGCACCGAGATCCGCGGCGGCCTGGTCACCTTCTTCGCGATGAGCTACATCATCGTGCTGAACCCCCTCATCATCGGCACCGTCCAGGACGGCACCGGGAGCTTCCTCGGCGGCGGCGACGCCCCGAACATCCCGATGATCGCCGCGACCACCGCGCTCGTCGCCGGCGTGATGTCGATCCTCATGGGCGTGGTCGCGAACTTCCCGCTCGCGCTCGCCGCGGGCCTCGGGCTGAACGCCGTGGTGACGTACTCCATCGCGTCGCTGCCGGACATGACCTGGGCCGACGCCATGGGCGTCATCGTGCTCGAGGGCCTGATCATCCTGGTGCTGGTGCTGACCGGGTTCCGGGAGGCCGTGTTCCGGGCCGTGCCCATGGAGCTCAAGGTCGCGATCAGCGTCGGCATCGGCCTGTTCATCGCGTTCATCGGCCTGGTGGACGCCGGGTTCGTGCGCATCCCGTTCAGCCAGGCCACCCCGGTCGAGCTCGGCATCGGCGGGTCGCTCGGCTCCTGGCCGCTGCTCGTGTTCGTGGTGGGCCTGTTCCTCGCGGTGATCCTCATGGTCCGCAAGGTCCGCGGCGCCCTGCTGATCGCCATCGTCACGTCCACCGTGCTCGCGGTCGTCATCGAGGCCGTCGGCAAGATCGGCGGCCAGACCGACGAGACCGGCGCCGTGGTCAACCCCGGCGGCTGGGAGCTCAACGTCCCCGCCCTGCCGGACTCCGTGGTCGCCACCCCGGACTTCTCGCTGCTCGGCCAGTTCTCGCTGTTCGGCTCGATCGAGAAGATCGGGATCGTCGCGGTCGTGCTGCTGGTGTTCTCGGTCCTCATCGCGGACTTCTTCGACACGATGGGCACGATGGTCGCCGTCGGCGGCGAGGCCAAGCTGCTCGACGCGGGCGGCAACCCGCCGCGCACCAAGCAGATCCTCGTCGTCGACTCGATCGCCGCCGTCGCCGGTGGCGCGGGCTCGGTGTCGTCCAACACCTCCTACGTGGAGTCGGCCGCCGGCGTCGGCGACGGCGCGCGCACCGGTCTGGCGTCGGTCGTCACCGGCATCGCGTTCCTGCTCGCGACCTTCCTCGCGCCGATCGTCGAGATGGTGCCGTTCGAGGCCGCCACCCCCGCGCTGGTCGTCGTCGGCTTCCTCATGTTCATGCAGGTCACCGGCATCGACTGGAAGAACCTCGAGGTCGCGATCCCCGCGTTCCTCACGATCATCCTCATGCCGTTCTCGTACTCGATCACCGTGGGCATCGGCGCGGGCGTCATCGCGTTCGTCGTGATCAAGCTCGCGCTCGGCAAGGTCCGCGGCGTGCACCCGCTCATGTGGGTCGCCGCGGCGCTGTTCGCCGTGTACTTCCTGCTGGAGCCGATCAAGGACCTGTTCGACATCTGACGCCTCCGGCGCACCCCCCGACGCCCACCGGTCCCCGCGGCCGGTGGGCGTCGTCGTCCCCCGGGCGAGGTAGGTTGACGGCTCCACGCAGGGTCCGCTCAGGAGGAGCAGCGATGCAGGTCTCGGTCATCGGGTGCGGCTACCTCGGCGCGGTGCACGCCGCGAGCATGGTCACGCTCGGGCACACCGCCATCGGCATCGACGTCGACCCGTCCAAGATCGACCTGCTGGCCTCCGGCACGGCACCCTTCTACGAGCCCGGCCTGCCCGAGCTGCTCACCGGGGCGCGCGACTCCGGACGACTCACGTTCAGCACCGACATGGCGGCTGCCGCGGGCTCGCGCGTGCACTTCCTGTGCGTCGGCACCCCGCAGCAGCACGGCGAGTTCCGGGCGGACCTCAGCCACGTCGAGAGCGCGTTCGTGGCGCTGCTCCCGCACCTGCGGCCCGGCGACCTGGTGGTCGGCAAGTCCACCGTCCCGGTCGGTACCGCGGAGACCCTGGCCGAGCGCCTCGAGGGGACCGGCGCCACGTTGGTGTGGAACCCGGAGTTCCTGCGTGAGGGCTTCGCCGTCCAGGACACCCTGCACCCCGACCGCCTCGTCTACGGCGTTCCGACCGACGACGCGGGCGTCGCCACCCCCGCCGGCGTCACCGCGCGCGAGGTCCTCGACGAGGTCTACGCCGCCCCGCTCGCCGAGGGGACCCCGCTGGTCGTCACGGACTACGCCACCGCGCAGCTCGTCAAGGTCGCCGCGAACTCGTTCCTCGCCACCAAGATCTCGTTCATCAACGCGATGGCCGAGCTCTGCGAGGCCACCGGCGGGGACGTCGCCCGCCTCGCCGACGCCATCGGCTACGACGCGCGCATCGGCCGCCGGTTCCTCAACGCCGGGCTCGGGTTCGGCGGCGGCTGCCTGCCCAAGGACATCCGGGCGTTCATGGCCCGCGCGGGCGAGCTCGGCGTCGACCAGGCGCTGTCGTTCCTGCGCGAGGTCGACGCGATCAACATGCGCCGCCGGGTGCGGATGGTCGACCTGGCCCGCGAGGTCTGCGGCGGCTCCATCGTGGGCGCCCGCGTCGCGGTGCTCGGCGCGGCGTTCAAGCCCGACTCCGACGACGTCCGGGACTCCCCGGCGCTGTCCGTCGCGGGCCAGATGCAGCTGCAGGGCGCGCAGGTCACGGTCACCGACCCGCAGGCCGTCGCGAACGCCCGCCGTACGTGGCCGGGCCTGGCGTTCGCCGACACCGTCGCCGAGGCAGTCGCGGGCGCGGACGTGGTGCTGCTCGCGACCGAGTGGTCCGAGTACCGCGCCCTGGACCCGGAGGCGCTGGCGCCCCTGGTCGGCGAGAGGCGCATCCTCGACGGCCGCAACGTCCTGGACCCCGCCCTCTGGCGCTCCGCAGGCTGGACCTACCGAGCCCTGGGCCGCCCGTGACCCCACCCGCGCGCGCCCTCCCGCGCGCCCACCCACCCGCGAGCCCACCCGCGCGCAGGTTGCGTCGAGTGGTCAGCAGACGCGGGTCTCACGTCTGCGGACCCCGCATCTGCTGACCGCTCGACGCCGTGGGGCGCGCGAGTGCGGCGCGGATCCAGGTGGTCGCGCGGGCCGGTGACGCGAGGACGTCGTCCGCGGTGCACGTGACGACGCGCCAGCCGAGGTGCTCGAGCGCCTGCCGGCGGGCGATGTCGCGGCGCCACGTCCGGCGGTCCGTGCGGTGGACGTCCCCGTCGTACTCCACCGCGACGCGCTCGCGTGCGTAGCTGAGGTCCGGCATCGCGACGACCTCGCCGTCGCGCGCTCGCACCAGGGCGTTGACCGCCGGCTCGGGCAGGCCCGCGCGCACGATCAGCAGCCGCAGCCGGGTCTCCATCGGTGAGTCGGTGCGCGGCCGGACGAGACCCAGCGCGTCCCGCAGGGTGCGGATGCCGCGCCCCCGTCCCCGTGCGGCCACCGCGTCGCGCAGACCGGCCAGGGTGTACGGCGGGTTGCGGCGACGCGTCAGCAGGTCGCCGACGACCACGAGGTCGTCGAGGGGGAGCAGAGCGCCGAGCCGGGCCCAGGCCGCTTCCGGGACCAGCACCGGGAGCGGGCCGGGAAGGACGAGCGAGCGGACCTCCGTGCTCGACCGGCGGTGCGCCCGCACTCCGGGCCGGCGCACCCGCGAGGTGCCCGGTCCGACCTCCACGTGCAGCAGCCCGTCGGCGAGCGAGGCGTCGGGGAGGTCGAGGCCCAGCAGGGCCAGCGCCGTCGCGTGCGAGAACACCGCGCCGGCGGGCAGGACGGGCAGCAGGTCCCGGGCGCGCGCGTGCAGGTCCGTCCGCGCGGGCGCGGGTGTGGCCGCACGGATGCCGCGGGTGGGGGCGCGCAGCGATGACCGGCGCAGCTGTGCGGGCGTGAGCACGTGCTCCCGTCCGGTCGCGACCGCGAACGGTGCGCGGGCGAGCGGAGGCGGCAGCGGAGCGGGAGGGCGGGGCACGGGGCGAGCGTCTCCCGGCAGCGGCGGATGCGCGGTGCGCCGACGGCGCCACCTGGGGACGGTGCGCACCGCACCCCCCCCCTGGGGACGGCTCGGTGCCCCCGCACCCCCCGCACCCCCGCACCCCCGCACCCCCGCACCCCCGTCGAGTGGTCACCAGGTGCGGGGTTCGCGGCGTGGGACCCCGCACCTGCTGACCGCTCGGCGAAGAGGGGAGGGCGAAGAGGGGCGAAGGGGAGCGAAGGGGGCGCGGGGTCGTGAGCACGGGTGGTTAGCAGGGGTAATGAGTTAGGGTAAGGATCATGGGATCGTCCTCTGAGCTGGCCGGGGAGCTGCGGGTCGCGCTCGCGAAGTCGTCGCGGCGCATCCGGTCGCACCGCGGGGCCGCCGACCTGCCGGACCCGCAGTTCAACGTGCTCGCGATCCTGCTGCGCGAGGGGCCGCTGACCCCGGGGGCGCTCGCGGACGTCGAGCACGTGCAGCCGCCGACGATGACCCGGACGGTGAACGCCCTGGTGGACCTGGGCTTCGCGACCAAGGCCGCGCACCCGACGGACGGGCGGCAGGTCGTGGTGAGCCTCACCGACGCGGGTGAGGCCGAGGTCCGGGAGACCCGCCGCCGTCGGGACGCGTGGCTCGCCGACCGGCTCCGGGCCCTGACCGCGCAGGAGCGCGAGACGCTCGCGGCCGCCGCCGCGCTGCTGCGCCGGATCGCGGCGGGCGAGGGGGAGCGCCGGTGAGCCAGACCTTCGCCTCGCTGCGGTTCGTCAACTACCGGCTGTGGTTCGCGGGGGCGCTCGTCGCCAACGTCGGGACGTGGATGCAGCGCGTCGCCCAGGACTGGCTGGTGCTGACCGACCTCTCCGACGACTCCGGTCTCGCGGTCGGGATCACCACGGCGCTGCAGTTCGCGCCGACGCTGCTGCTGTCCGCGTGGGCGGGCGTGCTCGCGGACCGGGTGAACCGCCGCAAGCTGCTGATGTTCACGCAGGGTGCGCAGGGCGTCCTGGCGTTCGGGCTGGGCGCGCTGGTGCTGTCCGGGCACGCGCAGCTGTGGCAGGTGTACCTGTTCGCGCTCGGGCTCGGTGCGGTGGCGGCGCTGGACCAGCCGGTGCGGCAGACGTTCGTGGCGGAGCTCGTCCCGGCGGGGCGGCTGTCGAACGCGGTGGCGCTGAACAGCATGTCGTTCAACGCCGCGCGGCTGATCGGCCCGGGCCTGGCGGGCCTGCTGATCGCGGCGGTCGGCTCGGGGTGGGTGTTCGTGATCAACGGGGTGTCGTTCGCGGCGACGATCCTCGCGCTGGTGCTGATGCGCACCTCCGACCTGCACCCGATGCCGGTGGCCCCGCGCTCGAAGGGGCAGATCCGGGAGGGCATCCGCTACGTGCGGGGGCGCAGCGACATCCTGGTGATCATGGTCGTGATCGGCGTGGTGTCGACGTTCGGCCTGAACTTCCAGATGACGAGCGCCCTGATGGCCCGCGCGGAGTTCGGCAAGGGCGCGGGGGAGTACGGGGTCCTCGGCTCGGTGCTGGCGATCGGCTCGGTGTTCGGGGCGCTGCTGGCCGCGCGGCGGGAGCGGCCGCGGGTGCGGCTGGTGATCGGGGCGGCGTTCGCGTTCGGGGTCGCGACGGGGGTGCAGGCGCTGATGCCGACGTACGTGTCGTACGCGGTGGCGTGCATCCCGGTGGGCCTGGCGTCGTTGACGATGTTGACGGCGGCGAACACGACGATCCAGATGTCGACCGACCCCGCGGTCCGGGGCCGCGTGATGTCGCTGTACCTGATCGTCATGCTGGGGGCGACGCCCGTGGGCGCGCCGATCGTGGGCTGGATCGGCGAGACGTTCGGCCCGCGCTGGTCCATCGGCATCGGCTCGATCTCGGCGCTGCTGGTGGCGACGGCGGCGGCGCTGTGGGCGAAGAAGCGCTGGCGGGTGCAGGTCCGCTACCGGGTGCTGTCCCGTCCGCACCTGGAGGTCGTGCACCCGCGGGTGCCGTCGCCGCGCCGGGCCGCGGCGGACCAGGTCGCGGCGCGCGAGGCGGCCGACACCGCGCTCTGAGCCCCGCGGGCGCGCGGCGCTCCCCGGGTGAAGTCCTCGCCCGCACCTCCGCCCGATATGTCCGGTATGTCACCATCGAGCGATGGCAGTCCGACGACGGGTGCTGATCGTCCTGGCGGTGCTGCTCGGCGTCCTGCTGGTCCTGGCGGGCTGGCTCGCCGTCCGGGTGGCCCAGGCCGCCGGTGCGCTGCGCGACCTGCAGGCGGCGGCCGACGGCGCCCGGCCCGAGGTGGACGCCCTCGACGTCACCGCCCTGTCCGCTCGGCTCCCCGCCGCGCAGGACGCCGCGCACCGGGCGGCCGACGCCGCCGACGACCCGGTGTGGCGTGCGGCGACGCACCTGCCGTTCGTCGGCGACGACCTCGCCGCGGTCGGTGCCGTGGCCCGGGCCGCCGACGCGCTGACCCGCGACGCCGCTCCCGACCTGCTCGCTGCGGCGCAGGCCCTCACCGGCCCCGCCCCGTCGCCCACCACGACCCCCCGCGGCTGGGTGGACCTGACGGCGCTCGCCGACGCCGCCCCGGCGGTCTCCCGGGCCGCGGCGGTCCTCGACGGCCTGCGCGACGACCTCGACCGGCACGACCCCGCCGACCTCGTCGGCCCCGTCGCGGGTCCGGTGACGACGCTGCGCGACGCCCTCTCCGGTGACGCGCTGCGCTCCGTCCAGGACCTCGCCGACGTGCTGCCCGCCCTGCTCGGCGCCGACGGCCCCCGCACCTACCTGCTGCTGTCGCTCAACCCCGCGGAGCTGCGCGCGCAGGGCGGCATCGTCGGCGCGGTCGCCGTGCTGCAGGTGCGGGACGGTGCCGTCGGGCTGGTGGGGCAGCGCAGCACCGCGGACCTGCCGGAGCGGCCCGCGTCCGTGCTGCCGCTCACCGAGGCCGAGCATGCGCTGCACGGCGACCGGCTGGGCCGCTGGGTGCAGGACACGGTGCTCAGCCCGGACTTCCCCCGGGCCGCGCAGCTCGCGGCGGCGTTCTGGACCGCGTCGACGGGGCAGCCGGTGGACGGGGTGCTGGCGACCGACCCGGTCGTGGTCGCCGACGTGCTCGCCGCCACGGGCCGGACCGTCACGGCGGACGGCCGGGAGATCGGCGGCGACGCGCTGCTCGCCGCGCTGCTGCGGGACGCGTACCTCGGCTACGGGGACCCGCGCTCCGGTGACGCGTTCTACGCGCAGGTCGCGGCCGCGGCGTTCGGGGTGCTGGCCGACGCGCTCGCGGACCCGGCGGCGGCCCGGTCGGTGCTGCCCGCCGTCGCGGACGCGGTCGCGGAGCGCCGGGTGCTCGCGTGGTCGGCGGTCCCGGCGGAGCAGGCGCGGCTCGCGGCGTCGCCGCTGGGGGGTGCGTTCCTGTCGGGCGATGCGCCGACGCCGACCGGCGACGTCGGCGGCGCCGTCGGGGTGTTCCTCGACGACGCCACGGCGGGCAAGCTCGGCTACGACCTCGACGTCGCGGTGGGGGTCACGCTGTCCGGCTGCGACGAGGACGTCCCGGTCGCGACCGTGACGGTCCGCCTCGACTTCCGGCCGCCGGGCGACGTGACGACGTACCCCGCCCAGGTGCTCGGGGACGGGTCGTCCGCGCTGCCGCCGGGCTGGCTGGCGACCAACGTCTCGTTCTACGGCGCGCGCGACGGCTCGGTGGGCGGGGTGCTGCGGGACGGGGCCGCGGTGGGCGGTCCGGCGGCGCGGGAGGCGCGGCGCCCGGTCGTCGGCCTCACCTCGCGGCTCGCCCCGGGCGCGGGGGAGGAGTACGTCCTGACCGTCCCGGCGCCCGGCGGGGCGCTGACGGTGTGGTCGACGCCGACGCTCGCGGGTCCGGGGGTCACGTCGGCGTCCTGCGCGGGGTGAGCGGCCGACACGCCGACGACACGCCCGGGCGGTCGCGGGGTGGGGTCGGCGGTCTTTCACGTCGTGGGTGGGCGTCCGCGCTGGTGGGACCGCCGTCCCGGCGCGGGTGACGACGATTCCGCGTGATCATGCGGAAGTTCGCCCGCCCCCGGCCCTCGACGGCGGGCGAGGGACTGTGCCTACCATGAGTGAAATGTCCGATTTGTACGAATCGGGCACCGCGAGGCAACGGGGCCGAGCAGACGGGGGTGAGCGCGATGACTCGTGCACGACGGACGCTCGGAGCGGTGGTGCTGGCCGTGCTCCTGACCGCCGGAGCGGCGGCGCCGGCCCTGGCGACCAGCCCGGCCAGCAGTCCCGCCGCCCCCGCCCCCGCCGCGGTGCTCGACGCGTGCGAGCAGCAGGCCGACGCCCAGGGCTACGCCCCGCGCGGCCGCTGCGAGCTCGTCCTGCTGCGCGCCGAGGGCATCTGCCTCGGGGCGGCGCCGGTGCTGGACTACGCCGTCGAGGCGATCGGCACGAGCGCCGGCACCCTCACCCTCACCTGGCGGAACCCCCAGGGCGAGGACCTGGTGCAGGAGGGCCTGCCGCTGAGCGGGCGGGTGTACTGGCCCGGCACGGTCGTCCAGGACGGGGTCGTCGTCGACTGGCCCGGGTGGACCCTGGACGACTCGGGGTCCTGGGTCGAGCACGACGCGTACGACTTCACGCGGCCGGAGGTCACGGTCACGCTCGAGGTGAACCCCAGCCTGCAGACCGTGGTCTCCTACCCGCCCGAGTCGGCGGAGTGCGCCGGGCCGCGGGTCGAGCGGGTCGCGAGCGTGCAGACGACGTCCGGCGTGCTCGCGGCACCGGAGCTCCCCGCCGCGCCCGTCGAGGTCGCGTCCGCGGTGCTCGCCGCCACCGGCGTCACCACCGGGCCGCTGCTGCTGGGCGGCGGCGCGCTGCTGCTGCTCGGCGTGACCCTGGTGGCGCTCGCCGCCCGGCGGCGGCACCACCTCGGCTGAGCGGGCGTCAGAGCAGCTGCTCGACCACGTGGTCGACGCACGCCGTCAGCGCGAGGACGTCGTCCGGCTCGACCGACGGGAACATCGCCACCCGCAGCTGGTTGCGCCCGAGCTTGCGGTACGGGTCGACGTCCACGACGCCGTGGTCCCGCAGCACCCGCGCGACGGTCGGCGCCTCAACCTCGGGGGCGAGGTCGATGGTGCCGACCACGGGGGAGCGCTGCTCCGGGTCCGCGACGAACGGCGTCGCCCAGTCCCGCGACTCCGCCCACGAGTACAGGTGGCCCGCGGAGGTGGCGGTCCGCTCGGCGCACCACGCGAGCCCGCCGTTCGCGAGCATCCAGTCGACCTGCTCGGCCAGCAGCACCAGCGTCGCGATCGCCGGGGTGTTGAGCGTCTGGTCGGCGCGCGAGTTCTGCACCGCCGTCGTCAGCGACAGGAACTCGGGCACCCAGCGGCCCGAGGACTCGACGCGCGCGGCGCGCTCGACGGCCTCGGGGGACAGCAGGGCCAGCCACAGGCCGCCGTCCGACGCGAACGACTTCTGCGGGGCGAAGTAGTAGGCGTCCGTCTGCTCGACGTCCACCGCGAGGCCCCCGGCCGCGGAGGTCGCGTCCACCAGCACCAGCGCGCCCTGGTCCCGCGAGCCGGGCACGCGGCGCACCGGGGCGACGGCGCCCGTCGAGGTCTCGTTGTGCGGCCACGCGTAGACGTCCACGCCGTCCACGGGTGCCGGGACGGCGGACGTGCCCGGGGCGACCTCGGTCAGCACCGGGTCCGCCAGGAACGGCGCGCGCGCCGCCGCGCCCGCGAACTTCGACCCGAACTCGCCGAACACCGCGTGCGCCGAGCGCCGCTCCACCAGGCACAGCGTCGCGAGGTCCCAGAACGCCGTGGACCCGCCGTTGCCGAGCACGACCTCGTAGCCGTCCGGCAGCGCGAACAGCTCCGCCAGCCCCGCGCGGACCCGGCCCACGAGCCGCTTGACCGGCGCCTGCCGGTGCGACGTCCCCAGCAGGGTCCGCCCGGCCTCGGCCAGCGCCCGCACCTGCGCGTCGCGCACCTTCGCGGGGCCGGAGCCGAACCGCCCGTCCGACGGCAGCAGGTGGTCCGGGATCGTCAGGGCGCCAGGCGTCGCGGTCACCCGCCGCACGATACGCGCCCGCCACGCGTCGGCGTCACGGGCAGATAACCTGTGGACGGACGTCCGCGCAGAACAGAGAGGGCACCAGTGTGAGTGACCTGATCGACACGACCGAGATGTATCTGAAGACGGTCTTCGAGCTCACCGAGGAGGGCATCACCCCCCTGCGGGCCCGCATCGCGGAGCGCCTGGGGCACAGTGGCCCGACGGTGTCGCAGACCGTGGCCCGGATGGAGCGGGACGGGCTGCTCGTCGTGTCCGGCGACCGGCACCTCGAGCTGACCGAGGCCGGTGCCGCCAAGGCGATGCGCGTCATGCGCAAGCACCGGCTCGCCGAGCGGCTGCTGGTCGACGTCATCGGCCTCGACTGGGAGTACGTGCACGAGGAGGCGTGCCGCTGGGAGCACGTCATGAGCGAGCGGGTGGAGCGCCGGCTGGCCGGGCTGCTCGACCACCCGCACTTCGACCCCTACGGCAACCCGATCCCCGGGCTGGACGAGATCGGCGAGGAGCGCACCCCGGTGGGCTTCCTCGACGGCGTCCGGTCGCTGGTCGAGGTCGGCGTCGGCGTCGCGGGCCCGCAGGCGGGCGTGGTCGCCCGGCTCGGGGAGCCGCTGCAGACCGACGTGGAGCTGCTCGCCCGGCTCGCGCAGGCCGGGGTGCTGCCGAACGCCGACGTGACCTTCGAGCACGACGGGCAGGCCGTGATGATCGGCACGCCGGGTGCCGCGACGGTCCTGGAGCTGCCGCACGACGTCGCCCGGCACGTCTTCCTCCGGGCGGGCTGACCCCGGGCGGGCTGACCCCGCGCACCCGTCCGCGGATCCCGCTCGTGGAGCGGGACAGCGCCCCGGAGCCCCGCGGTGTGGCACGAGCCACACGCGGGGCTCCCGCGCGTCCGGGGTCGGTCGGCGCGGCGGCGGCGCGGTGCGCTGACCTGGGGGTCGCCGCCACGCGACGCCGACCGGCGCCGTCCAGGGCGTGTGAGCGTCCGACATCCGGGAGGAAACGGACCGTGACCGGAACGTGACAATGGCCGTACGGGTCGGGTACGGTCGGTCCTGCTCGACGGAACCCTCCTCCGTCCGAGCCCGTGAGCGGTACGCCGAGCCCTGCCGCCGCCCACGGTCCGTACGACTCGCCGGCAGGGGCGGGGGAACCACAAGCGGGCGCCGTCTCCGGACAGCGTCCTTGGGGTGAAGCCACGCGGTGCAGCCGGTCTCGACCGGAAGCCACGTGGCCGGGTATCTCCACCCGAACCCGACAGCTCACCTCGTAGGCGCCAGGAGAGGCTTGTACGTGACCGCTAGTGCTGTGCGCGCCCGACACCGTTCGGCGCGTCGCCCCGTCACCCCGCTGACCGACCTCGCCACCGCCGCCACGGGCACCCTCGCCCAGGCCGGCCGTCGCGCAGGGGTCGTCGCCGCCTCCACGGGCCTCATGGTCTCCGTGGTCGCCGCCGCCCCGGCCAGCGCCGCCACCGCGTCCGGCGACCAGGCGGCCCTCCCGGCCGTCGACACCGCCGCGCTCACCGCGTCCGCGAAGACGGTCCTCGAGACCGCCCCGGTCGTCACCGCCCCCGCCGACGCCGCGTGGACCTTCGAGGCCCCCGCCGCGACCGCGGTCGTCCCGGAGCCCGAGCCCGAGCCGGAGCCCGTCGTCACCGCGTCGCGCAGCTCGCAGCGCACGACGGCCGCCGCCGCGGAGGCCGCGCCCGTCGCCGCCGCCGCGGTGCCGCAGTCGGTCGCCGGCAACGCCGTGCTCGAGGTCGCCGCCCGCTACGTCGGCACCCCGTACGTCTCCGGCGGCACTACGCCCGACGGCTTCGACTGCTCCGGCTTCGTGTCCTACGTCTACGCGCAGCTCGGCATCTCCCTGCCGCGCACGTCGTCGGCCATCAAGGCCTCCGGCACCGTCGTCTCGGCCGCCGACGCGCAGCCCGGCGACATCATCTGGACCCCGGGCCACGTGGCCATCTACGCCGGCGGCGACCAGCAGATCGACGCCCCCCGCCCGGGCAAGTCGGTCCAGTTCCGCAGCATCTGGCAGAGCAACCCGACGTTCATCCGCATCGGCTGAGCACCGGCTCCGCAGCCTCTCCCCGAGACCCCCACCGCCCCCGGCGGTGGGGGTCTCGTCGTGCACCCGGGAGATTCACCTGCGACGTCCCGGCCCCGGGCGCGTACCCTGCTCTTGCTTGCCCTGCCAGCGGACCCCGGCAGCCAGCCGGGTCCCACGGATCCAGGAGTACGCCGTGCTGCTGCCCGCGCCCCCCAGGACGTTGCTCCTGAACGCCAGTCTCGAGCCCCTCTGCGTCGTCGCCCTGTCCCGCGCCGTCACCCTCGTCATGAGCGGCAAGGCCACGGTGCTGGAGTCCGACGGCCGCCTGCTGCACTCCGAGCGCACGGCGCTGCCGCTGCCCGTCGTGCTCAGCCTCACCCGCTACGTGCACGTCCCCGTCCGGCGGCCCCTGCCGCCGACCCGGCGCACCGTCCTGCAGCGGGACGACCACCGGTGCGCGTACTGCGGCTCGCACGCCGACACGGTCGACCACGTGCACCCGCGCTCGCGCGGCGGCCGCCACGAGTGGGGCAACGTCGTCGCCGCGTGCCGTCGCTGCAACCACCGCAAGGCCGACCACCTGCTGCACGAGATCGGCTGGGTGCTGCCCTGGACGCCGACCGCGCCGCGCGGCGTGCACGCGTTCCTGCGGGGCGTCGCGGCCGACGAGCCCGCGTGGAGCGCCTACCTCGCCGCCTGAGGGGCGGCCCGCCCCAAGCCCGCGTCAAGGATCCGCCACGTCGTCCCCCGTCCTGGGTGCGGATCAGGCATGATCGGAGGCACACTGGAGTGTGCCGAAGGAGGTCACCGCCATGAAGCGAGACGCAGAGGTCCTCGTCGGGGTCGACGGGTCGGCGGCGAGCATGCACGCCCTCGACTGGGCGGCGGCGGAGGCCCGCACGCGGCGCGCCCCGCTGCACGTCGTGTGCTCGTACACGCTGCCGTCGTTCACGGCCGCGTCCCTCGACGGCGGGTACGCCGCCCTGGACGACACCGCCATCCAGCAGGGCGCCCGCGCGGTGCTCGCCGAGGCGCGCCAGCGCGTGGGGGAGGGCGACGTCGCCGTCACCACCACCGTCGCGACCGGGGACGCCGCCGCCGTGCTGGTCGAGATGTCGCGGGACGCCTCCCTCGCCGTCGTCGGGACCCGCGGCAAGGGCGGGTTCGCGGACCGGCTGCTCGGCACCGTGTCCTCCACGCTGCCCGCGCACGCCTACTGCCCGACCGTCGTCGTGCCGCTGCGCGACCAGCGGCGCGGCGGCGTCGTCCCCGCCGACGAGTCCACCCCCGTCGTGCGGCCGGTGCGGCGGATGATCGTCGGCGTCGACGGGTCCCCGCAGGCCGACCTCGCCCTGCGGCACGCCATCGCCGAGGCCCAGGCGTGGGGCGCGGAGCTCACCGCTGTCGCGGGCGTGCCCGTCGGCACCGGCTCCGGCGTCATGGCGTGGCTGCCCGCCACCGTCGACCAGACGCAGATCCTCGCCGACGTGACCGAGGGCCTCAACGTCGTCGTGGACCGCGCGCTCGCCGACCACCCCGGCACCACCGTGCGCCGGCACGTCCTCGACGGCACCGGCGCCGAGCTGCTCACCGAGTTCTCGTCCGCCACCGACCTCATCGTCGTCGGCTCGCGCGGGCGCGGCGGGTTCACCGGGCTGCTGCTCGGCTCCACCAGCCAGGCCGTGCTGCACCACGCGGCGTGCCCCGTCATGGTCGTGACCAACCGGTGCACCGAGCAGGCCGTCGCCGCCGGGGGCGCGGCCGCGGGGGAGAGCACCGCGGGCTGACCCCGGGCGCCCGCCGGGTCAGGCGGGCGGCGGGGGGACGTCCGGGCGGCGGACCAGGGCCGACAGCACGATGGTCGAGCGCGTCCGCGTGACGAACGGCTCCGCAGCCAGCCGCTCCACCACCTGCTCCAGGTGCCGCATGTCGCGCGCCCGCACCTGCACCACCACGTCCACATCGCCCGTGACGGTGCTCGCCGCCACGACCTCCGGGTAGCGCTCCACCGCCGCGCGCATCGTCGCCGGGCTCGTGGAGCCCTGGCAGAACAGCTCGATGAACGCCTCCGTCGCCCACCCCAGCGCGGCCGGGTCCAGCAGCACCGTGTACCCGCGGACGACGCCGCGCTCCCGCAGCCGGTCGACCCGGCGCTTCACCGCGGGCGCGGACAGGGACACGACCGCGCCGATGTCCGCGTAGGACGCGCGGGCGTCCACGGCGAGCTCGCGCAGGATCGCCTCGTCGATGGGGTCGAGGCCCCCGGAGTACGCACTGACCACGCCCCCCATCCAACCGCACGCCCGCTCCGGGTCCTGCCGGCTCCCGCAGGCACAGGCATCGGAGCCCGGTGCCGGGCGGACGGGGCCGAGCCGGGTGAGGCGGCGCGGCAGGTGGGGGTCCCCCGGTCGGCGCAGCACGTCCCCCGTGCGGGTGACGGAGCCGTGGCCCGCCAGGCGTTTCGTCCCATGATCCGGGTGAACGCCCTGGTGGCGCGTTCACACGCTTTCCCGAGGCACCGATGGGCTTCGTGACAGGGGGACGGAACGAGAGGAACGAGGAATGCCTGCAGCCGGCACCACGCCGAGGCACCAGCCCACCCCGATCGTCCCCGGAGACCCCACGCCGGCCCCGCGCTCCGCCCGTGCGGGCGCCCCGGCCCACGGCACCACGGCTGCTCCGGGCACGATCCCGACCCAGCGCCGGACCCCGGCGCCCACCTCGCCCACCCAGCCCGGCACCGTCGACGCCCCCGCGCCCGGCACGCTGCCGGGGCTCGACGGGAGCGGGATCCCGGCCACCCCCGCCGCGTCGCCGCCCCGCCGGCGTC
>NZ_RFFI01000033.1 GCF_003696205.1 Cellulomonas triticagri | reverse complement strand
GGGCGGCGACCCGGCGCGGGGCGGTGGCGGCGCGGGCGCGGCCCCCGGCGCGCAGGGCGAGCGCGGCGGGCAGCACGACCTCGAGGCGCTTGCCGCCGACCTCGACCACGACGCGCTCCAGCGCGGGCGCCTCGTCCTCCTCGGCGGGGGACGGGGAGGTGACGGCGGGCGCGCCGGTGAGGGCGGGCAGCCGGTCGGCGAACTCGGTCTCGATCCACCGGGTGTGCACGGCGAACGGCTGCGCGGGGTCCGCGGGCACGAAGTCGGGCTCGGCCATGACGGCGCGGTGGAACGGCACGACGGTGGGGATCCCGGCGATCTCGAGCTCGGCCAGCGCACGGCGGGCGCGCTCGGCGGCCTGCTGCCGGGTCGCGCCGGTGACGATGAGCTTGGCGATCATCGAGTCGAACGCGCCGGAGACGGTGTCGCCCTCGACCACGCCGGAGTCGACGCGCACGCCGGGGCCCGCGGGGAACCGCAGCGTGCTGATCTTGCCCGGGGCGGGCAGGAACCCGGCGGCCGGGTCCTCGCCGTTGAGCCGGAACTCGAAGGAGTGCCCGCGGGTCTCCACGGACGTGTAGCCGAGGGGCTCGCCCGCGGCGATCCGCAGCTGCTCGCGGACGAGGTCGATGCCGCTGATCTCCTCGGTGACCGGGTGCTCGACCTGCAGGCGGGTGTTCACCTCGAGGAACGACACGGTGCCGTCGGCGGCGACGAGGAACTCGCAGGTCCCGGCGCCGACGTACCCGGCCTCCTGCAGGATCGCGATGGAGGACTCGACGATGCGGGTGCGCTGGTCGTCGGTGAGGAACGGCGCGGGGGCCTCCTCGACGAGCTTCTGGTGCCGGCGCTGCAGGGAGCAGTCGCGGGTGGACACGACGACGACGGTGCCGTGCTCGTCGGCGAGGCACTGGGTCTCGACGTGCCGGGGCTTGTCGAGGTAGCGCTCGACGAAGCACTCGCCGCGCCCGAACGCCGCGACGGCCTCGCGGACGGCGGAGTCGTAGAGCTCGTCGATCTCGTCCTCGGTACGGGCGACCTTGAGGCCGCGCCCACCGCCGCCGAACGCCGCCTTGATGGCGACGGGCAGGCCGTGCTCCGCGACGAAGGCGTGCACCTCCGCGGCGCCCGAGACGGGATCGGGGGTGCCCGCGACGAGCGGGGCGCCGGCGCGCTGGGCGATGTGCCGGGCGCTGACCTTGTCGCCCAGGCCCTCGATCGCGGCGGGCGGCGGGCCGACCCACGTCAGACCGGCGTCGATGACGGCCTGCGCGAACGCGGCGTTCTCGGAGAGGAACCCGTAGCCGGGGTGCACGGCGTCGGCGCCGGACCGGCGGGCGACGTCGAGCAGCTTGGCGATGTCGAGGTACGTCTCGGCGGCGCGGGCGCCGTCCAGCGCGTAGGCCTCGTCGGCGACGCGCACGTGCAGCGCCTCGCGGTCGGGGTCCGCGTAGACGGCGACGGAGGCGAGACCGGCGTCCCGGCAGGCGCGGGCGATGCGGACGGCGATCTCGCCGCGGTTGGCGACGAGGACCTTGGAGATGCGGGGCACGGCTCACGGTAACGCGGCGGGCGGTGCCCGATCACGCGGGGCGAGGGGTGTGCCGCGAAGATCGCCGATCCGCCCAACGGCCCGACGGCCCCGTTGGAGGTTCCGGCAACGCCGCGCGAACGATTCCTGCCGAACCGGACGCGGCCCTTGTCCACCCGGGACAAAGGCCGGTCCGCCGTCGCTCAGTCCGGGAGCAGGGTCCAGAGGCTGTGCCAGGCGACGCCGCGCTCGCCGAGCAGGGTGCGCAGCAGCGGCAGGCTGAGCCCGACGACGCCGTGGTGGTCGCCCTCCACGCCGGTGATGTAGGCGCCGCCGAGGCCGTCGATGGTGAACGCCCCGGCCACCCACAGGGGCTCGCGCGTGGCGACGTAAGCCGCGATCTCCTCGTCCCCCACGTCGGCGAAGTGCACGACCGTGGTCGAGGTCGCGCCCGCCCCGGAAGGGGCGGCGCGGCCGTCGACCAGCCAGTGCCCGGTGTGCAGGCAGCCCGACCGCCCGCGCATGGCCCGCCAGCGGGCGACGGCCTCGTCGGCGTCGGCGGGCTTGCCCAGCACCTCGCCGTCGAGCTCGAGCATCGAGTCGCAGCCCAGCACCAGGGCGCCCGGGTGCGCGGGGGCGACGGCCTCCGCCTTGGCGCGGGCCAGCAGCAGCACGGCCTCGGCGGGCGCGACGTCCCCGGCGGCGGCGAGGACGGCGGGCTCGTCCACGTCCGAGACGGACACGACGGGCTCGATCCCGGCCGCGCGCAGGGTCGCGAGGCGGGCGGGGGAGGCGGAGGCCAGCACGAGGGTCACGCGGCGAGCCTACGGGCGCCGACGTCCGGGGACATTCGTCCCTTCGCGACGGGGGCTGCCCTGCCGATGATGTGCGGGGAACTCCCAGGAGGGGATGCGACGATGACCAGCGTGACCGAGGACAGCGCCCAGGCCACGCGGCCGCGCGGCGACGACGACCCGAGCCTGCACGACCCCGTCGACGACGACCCGACCTCCCCGGCGCGGGTGGCGTGGCGCCGCCGCACGGCGATCGAGATGGTCGTCTCGGGGGTGCTGGGCCTGATCACGTCGTTCGTGCTCTCGATCGAGGCGTGGCGGCTCGCGAAGGACCCGCAGGCGACGTTCAGCTGCGACTTCAGCTCGGTGATCTCGTGCAGCACCGTCGCGAAGACGTGGCAGGCCGAGTTGCTGGGCTTCCCGAACGCGTTCCTCGGCATCGCCTTCGAGGTCGTGGTCATCACGATCAGCGTCGCCGCGATCGGCGGGGTGCGGTTCCCGCGCTGGTTCATGCTCGGCACGCAGGTGCTCTACACGATCGCGCTGGCGTTCGCGTACTGGCTGTTCCTGCAGTCGTACTTCGTCATCGGCGCCCTGTGCCCCTGGTGCCTGCTGATCACCGCGACGACGACGCTGGTGTGGGCGGGCCTGACCCGGTGGAACATCCGCGACGGCCACCTGCGCCTGCCGGGCCGCGCGGGCCCGTGGTCCCGCGGGCTCGTGGCGAGCGGCTACGACTGGTACCTGACGATCGCGGTCCTCGTCGTGCTGGTCGCGGCCATCCTGCTCAAGTACGGCCCGGTCCTGCTGGCCTCCTGACCCGCCGACGCCGACGGCCCCGGCCCCCGCGAGCGGGGGACCGGGGCCGTCGTGCGTGGTGCGTCAGGACAGGGCGTCGCGCAGGACGTCCAGGGGCAGGGCCCCCATGCCGAGGGCGCGGGCGTGGAACTCGCGCAGGTCGAATGCCTCGCCGCGGGCGGCGGCAGCGGCCGAGGACGCGTCGCGGGTCTGCTCCCAGATGCGCTGCCCGATCTTGTAGGACGGCGCCTGGCCCGGCCAGCCGAGGTACCGGTTGAGCTCGAAGCGCACGAACGCCTCGGGCATGTTGACGTTGGCGCGCAGGAACTCCCACGCCTTGTCCGCGTCCCAGGTGCCGCCGCCCCAGCGCTCCGGCGCGGGCAGGCCCAGGTGCACGCCGAGGTCGAGCACGACGCGGGCGGCGCGCATCCGCTGCCCGTCGAGCATGCCGAGCCGGTCGCCCGGGTCGTCCATGAAGCCGAGGTCGGCCATGAGGCGCTCGGCGTACAGGGCCCAGCCCTCGCCGTGCCCGGAGACCCAGCACGCCAGCCGGCGCCACGAGTTCAGCGTGGCGCGCTGGTACACGGCCTGGCCGATCTGGAGGTGGTGGCCCGGGACGCCCTCGTGGTAAACGGTCGTCTTCTCGCGCCAGGTGTTGAACGTGGTGACCTCCGGCGGCACGGACCACCACATGCGGCCCGGGCGGGAGAAGTCGTCGGACGGGCCGGTGTAGTAGATCCCGCCGTTCTGCGTCGGGGCGATCATGCACTCCAGGGTGCGGACCGGCTCCGGGACGGTGAAGTGCACGCCGTCCAGCGCGGCGATGGCCGCGTCGGAGGTCTCCTGCATCCACGCCTGCAGCGCCGCGGTGCCCTCGAGGCGGCGGCTCGGGTCGGCGTCGAGCGCGGCGACGGCCTGCTCGACGGTCGCGCCCGCGCCGGCGATCTCCGCGGCGACCTGCTCCTGCTCGGCGACGACGCGGTCGAGCTCCTCCAGGCCCCACTGGTACGTCTCGTCCAGGTCGACGGTCGCGCCCAGGAAGTACCGGGACCACAGCGCGTAGCGCTCGCGGCCCGCGGCGTCGGCCTCGGGGGCCTGCGGGGCGAGCTCGTCGCGCAGGAACGACGCCAGGTCGGCGTACGCCTGCCGGGCGGCCTCGGCGCCGCGCTCCATGTCGGCGCCCAGGCCACCGGCCTGCTCGGCGGCCGCGCGGGCCTCCGGGGACGCGGTGAACGACGTGAAGAACGACGTCGCGGGGTCGGCGAGCTCCTCGGCCTGGGCCAGCGCCTCGCGGACCTGGCGGATCGCGGGCACCCGGCCGGACGCGGCGGCGGTGCGCAGCGACTCCGCGTACCCGGCCGCGGCGCCGGGCAGGGCGGACAGGCGCTGGGCGATGGTCGACCACGCCTGCGTGCCGTCGTGCGGCATCACGTCGAAGACGTCGCGCAGGCCCTGCACGGGGGAGGCGATGACGTTGAGGTCCGCCAGGGTCTCGCCCGCGTCGTGCAGCTCGAGCTCCAGGCCGAGGCGCTCGCGCATCGCGGCGAGGGTGATCCGGTCGACCTCGTCCACCGGGGTCTCGGCGTCGAGCGCGCGCAGCGTGGCGCGGGCGGCGTCCGCGCGGGCCTCGTGCCCGGCGGGCGACAGGTCCGTCATCTCGTGGTCGTGACCGGCGATGCCGAGGCTGGTCGCGGTCAGCGGGTCGAGGGCGGCGACCGTGGTGACGTACGCGTCGGCGACGGCGTCGATCGGGGTGCTGGGGCGTTCTGCTGTGCTCACGCGCCCCAACCTACCCGCGGCACCGGGCCCGGGTCCGGACGTCAGCGCAGGCTGGTGCGCCAGGCGTCCGGGCCGGTGCGCCACGCGGCGCCCGCGCCCGGGACCGTGCGGGTGCGGTCCGCCCAGGACGCGGCGTGCCCGTGCTCGGCCGCCCCCCACGCGTCGTCCTCGGCGGGGACGCTCGCGGCGACCAGCCCCGCCACGAGGGCGGCGAGCTCGACGTCGTCGGGCGTGCCCCGCACCACCTGCACGTGCGGCAGCGGCGACCCGGTGGCGTCGCCGGTCACGCGGGCCCGCCCTCGTCGTCGCTGTCCTCGTCGTCCTCGAAGGTCACCGGCGCGCCGCGCGCGGCGCCCCAGCCCTCGACCGAGAACCCGCTCTCCAGCAGCCGCTCCACGATCTCCGCGCCGCCGTTGTCCACGATGCCGAGCACGGCGTCGATGGTCTGGTCGGTCGGGCCTCCGGGCACGCTGACGACGAACCCGAGGTGGAACTCGTCGGTGTCCTCGTCCTCGCCGGACGTGGGCGGCGCCGCGGTCTCGTCCTCCCAGCTCATGCCGGTGAGCTCGGAGTGCATCCCGAGGCCGGCGTGCAGCAGGTCGTACAGCCGGGCGTTCAGCGTGGAGACGCGGCCCTCGAGCGCGAGCACCCGCGGGTCCTCGTCGGCCTCGGACGCGCCGAACTCCGCGCGCACCCCCGCGGCGGTCTCGACGTACTCGTGCAGGGCCGCGGCGAGCGCGTCCACGGTGGCGTGCATCGCGTCCGTCGCGACGCCGCGCAGCGGCTCGGGGCCGTGCGCGCCGTCGGCGTGGTCGTGCCCGTGGCCGTGGTCGTGCCCGCTCTCGGGGCCCAGGGGGTCGCCGCTCACAGCGGGATGTTCCCGTGCTTCTTGGGGGGCAGCGCCGCCCGCTTGGTGCGCAGCACCCGCAGGGCGCGCACCACCTGCGAGCGGGTCTCGGCGGGCGCGATGACCGCGTCCACGTAGCCGCGGTCGGCGGCGTCCCACGGGTTCACGATGGCCTCCTCGTACTCACGGGTCAGTCGGGCGCGCTCGGCGTCGACGTCCCCACCGGCGTCGGCGACCTGCTTCAGCGCGCCGCGCTGCAGGATGTTCACGGCGCCCCCGGCACCCATGACCGCGATCTGCGCGGTCGGCCACGCGAGGTTCACGTCGGCGCCGAGCTGCTTGGACCCCATGACGATGTACGCGCCACCGTACGCCTTGCGGGTGATCACGGTGACCAGGGGGACGGTGGCCTCCGCGTAGGCGTAGATGAGCTTGGCGCCGCGCCGGATGATGCCGTTCCACTCCTGGTCGGTGCCCGGCAGGAAGCCGGGCACGTCCACGAACGTCAGCACCGGGATGCCGAACGCGTCGCAGGTCCGCACGAACCGCGCGGCCTTCTCGGCGGCGTCGATGTCGAGCGTGCCCGCCATGACGAGCGGCTGGTTCGCGACGACGCCGACGGTGCGGCCCTCGACGCGGCCGAAGCCCACCAGCACGTTGCGGGCGAACAGCGGCTGGACCTCCAGCAGGTCGCCGTCGTCCAGCACGTGCTCCACGACCGTGCGCATGTCGTACGGCTGGTTGTCGGAGTCCGGGACGAGGGTGTCGAGCGCGGCGTCCTCGTCGGTGACCTCGAGGTCGACCTCGTGCGGGTACGCCGGGGGGTCGGTGAGGTTGTTCTGCGGCAGGTACGACAGCAGGGAGCGCACGTAGTCGAGCGCGTCGTCCTCGTCGGGCGCCAGGTAGTGCGCGACGCCCGAGCGGGTGTTGTGCGTGGTGGCGCCGCCGAGCTCCTCGAAGCCGACGTCCTCGCCGGTCACCGCGCGGATGACGTCCGGCCCGGTGATGAACATGTTCGACGTGCCGTCGGCCATGACGATGAAGTCGGTCAGGGCGGGGGAGTACACCGCGCCGCCCGCCGACGGGCCGAGGATCAGGCTGATCTGCGGGATGACGCCGGAGGCCGCGACGTTGCGCCGGAAGATCTCCGCGAACTGCGTCAGGCCCGCCACGCCCTCCTGGATCCGGGCGCCACCGCCGTCGCTGATGCCGACCAGCGGCATCCCGGTGCGCAGCGCCAGGTCCATCACCTTGGTGATCTTCTGGCCGTGCACCTCGCCGAGGCTGCCGCCGAAGACGGTGAAGTCCTGGGAGAACACCGCGACCGGGCGGCCGTCGACGGTGCCGTGGCCGACGACGACGCCGTCGCCCGGCACGCGCCGCTTCTCCAGGCCGAAGTTCGTGGACCGGTGCCGCACGAACGCGTCGATCTCGGTGAACGAGCCCTCGTCGAGCAGCGCCTCGACGCGCTCGCGGGCGGTGCGCTTGCCGCGGGCGTGCTGCTTCTCGGCCGCCGCCTGCTCCGGCTCGGTGACGGCGCGGCGGTAGCGGTCGGCGAGGTCCGCGACCTTGGCGGCCGTGCCGGCGGGCTGCTCCAGCGGCGTCGCGGCCGCGGTCGGGTCGGTGTCAGTCACCCGAGGAAGGCTAGTCGGCCCGGGACCACCCGGTCCTGACGGACGCGCACGGACCTCGGACCCCCCGGTGGTGCGAACACGACAACCGGGCGGGGCCCGCGGGGCGGGAGGATGGGGACGTGGACGACGACGAGACGACCCCCGCTCCGCTGCGTGCCGCGGAGGTCGAGGCGGCGCTGCTGGCCCCGGCGGGCCCGCTCGGGCGGGTCGTCGTGCTGCCCCGGGTCGGGTCGACCAGCACGGACCTGCTCGCGCGCGTCGCGGCCGACCCGGCGTGGGCGGACGGCGGGCTCGTCGCGACGGAGCACCAGGACGCCGGGCGCGGTCGCGCCGGCCACACCTGGACCACGCCACCGGGCTCGGCCCTGACGTTCTCGCTCGCGGTGCGCCCGGGCGTGCCCGCCGACCGGTGGGGGTGGCTGCCGCTGCTGGCCGGGCTCGGCGTCGTGCGGGCGGTGCGGGCGACGACGGCGCTCGCGGCCGGGCTGAAGTGGCCGAACGACGTGCTCGTGCCCGCGGCCGACGGCACCGACCTGCCGGGCTGGGGCGGGTACCGCAAGGCGGTGGGGATCCTCGCGGAGGTCGCGCCGGGGACGCACGGCACGGTGGTCGTCGGGATCGGCGTGAACGCCGCCCAGGACGCGGCCGACCTGCCGGTGCCGAGCGCGACGTCCCTGCGCGCCGCGGGGGCGGGCGACGTGGACCGCACGGCGCTGCTGGTCGCGGTCGTCCGGGAGGTCACGGGCCTGCTCGACCAGTGGCGCGCCCACGGCGGCGACGTCGCGGCCGCGGGCCTGGACGCGGACGTCGCGGCGGCCTGCCTGACGCTGGGCACCGCCGTGCGGGCGACGCTGCCCGACGGGACGGAGCTGCGCGGCGACGCGCTGCGGATCGCGCCCGACGGCGCGCTGGTGGTGCGGGACTCCGCCGGGGCGGAGCAGGTGCTGCTCGCCGGTGATGTGCGTCACGTGCGGCCGGTCGGTGAACTAGGGTCGCAGGCGTGAGCGAGGCAGGGGACGCGACGGTCGACCGGGCGCACGCGCTGGACGCGGTGCTGCTCGGGGGTCCGCGCACCCTGACGCTGCGGGACCTCGCGGAGCGCTCCGGCCTCGACCTGGAGCAGGTGCGGCTGTACTGGCGGACCCTCGGCCTGCCGCACCCGGACGCGGACGAGGTGGCGTTCACCTGCCGCGACGGCGAGGCGCTGGAGCGCCTGGCGCGGCTGCTGCACGAGGACCACCTCGGCAGCCGCACGATGATCTCGCTGACCCGCGCGCTCGGGCACACCAGCGACCGCCTCGCCCTGTGGCAGGTGGAGGCGCTGGTCGAGGACATGGCGACCCGCCGCGACCTGGACGACCCGGCCGCGCGCCGCGCGGTGCTGGACGAGCTCGCCGACCTCGCCCCGGTGCTGGAGACCCAGCTGCTGCACGCCTACCGGCGGCACCTCGCGGCCATCGCCTCCCGGTACTCCGTGGAGTTCGCCGCCGGGCAGGACGTCGGCGGGGACCCGGCGGCGCTGCCGCTGGCCCGGGCCGTGGGCTTCGCGGACATGGTGTCGTTCACCCGCCGCACCGCGGGCCTGGGCTCGACGGACCTGTCGGACTTCGTGCAGCGGTTCGAGACCGCGGCGCGGGACGTCGTCACCCAGTGCGGCGGCCGGGTCGTCAAGACCATCGGCGACGCGGTGCTGTTCGTCGCCGACGACGTGCGGACCGGCGCCAAGGTCGCGCTGGAGCTCGCGCGGGTGCTCGGCGGGGACCTCGACGTCGAGCGGGAGCGCGGCGCGGGCGGCCTGGCCGAGGGGGCCCGCGGCGTCACGCCGGTGCGGGTCGGCGTGGTCTGGGGGCGGGTGCTGTCCCGGTTCGGCGACGTCTTCGGCCCGTCGGTCAACGTCGCGGCGCGGCTCACCGACATCGCCGACCCGAGCACCGTGCTGACGGACCCGGCGACCGCCCGGCTGCTGGTCGACACCCCGGGGCTGCTGCTGGAGCCGCTGCCCGCCCGCGAGCTCGAGGGCATCGGCACGCTCGCGCCGGTGCGGGTCCGCACGGCCTGAGCCGCCGCGCCCCGGTCGTCCGGTTCCTCCCGATCGGTCGAATCGATTCGCGCCGGGGTGCCCGGGCGTGGGATCATCGGGCCACGTGAGCGCCGGAGACCCTGTGACCCCCGCCCCGCAGCCCGTCTTCCGGCCCAACGCCAAGTACGTGCTGATGCTCGGCGTGATGACCGCCCTGCCGGCCGTCACCACCGACATCTACCTGCCGTCGCTGCCGGACGTCGCGGACGACCTCGGCACTTCCGCCGCCGCCGCGCAGATGACGATGTCCGCGATGCTCGTCGGCGGCGCCGTCGGACAGCTCGTCATCGGGCCGCTGTCCGACCGGTTCGGGCGCCGCAAGCCCGTGCTCGTCGGCGTCACGCTGCACGTCATCACCTCGCTGCTGTGCGCCTTCGCCCCGGCGATCGGCCCGCTCATCGCGCTCCGGGCGCTGCAGGGGTTCTTCAACGCGTCGGCGTCGGTCGTCGCGATGGCCGTCATCCGGGACCGGTTCGTCGGGCCCGACGCCTCGCGGCTGCTGTCCCGGCTGATGCTGGTGATCGGGGTGGCCCCGCTGTTCGCCCCGAGCATCGGCGGGCTCATCGCCGGCGAGTTCGGCTGGCGCGGCGTGTTCGTCGGGCTCGCGCTGTACGGCGCGGCGCTGTGGGTCGTGGTGCTGCTGCGGCTGCCCGAGACGCTGCCGCGCGAGCGGCGCCTCGCCTCCACCCGCGGCGCCTGGCGCGGGTACGGGGTGCTGCTGCGGGACCGGCACTTCGTGGCGCTGTCCGTGCTGCCCGGCCTCGGCCAGGCCGTCCTGATGAGCTACGTCGTGGGCTCGCCGTTCGTGCTGCGCGAGGGCTTCGGCCTGTCGGCCAACCAGTTCGCCCTGGTGTTCGCGGTGAACGGCGTGGGCCTGGTGGCGGGCGCGCAGATCAACGCCTCCCTGGTGCGGAAGTTCGCGCCCATCCAGATCATCCGGACGGCCCTGCCGGTGTCGTGCTTCCTCACGGCGGCCCTCGTGGTGCTGGCGGCGACCGGTGCGGGTGGCCTGCCCGCGATCCTGGTGATGCTGTTCCTCATCATGTCGATGTGCAGCTTCACGCCGCCGAACGCCTCGGCCATCGCCCTGTCCCGGCACGGGGAGCGCGCGGGCACCGCGGCGGCGTTCATCGGCTCGCTGCAGGCGGGCGTCGCCGGTGTGGTCAGCCCGCTGGTGGGCGCCCTCGGCGAGGACGCCCTCGCGATGTCGACGGTCATGGCGGGCGCCGCGGCGGCGGCCCTCCTGGTGCTGGCCCTGGCGACCCCGGCGTACCGCCGCGGCGGCTGGACCCAGCCCGTCCACGCGTAGCGCGCCGGGGGTCAGCCCGCCAGCGTCGCCAGGCGGGTGACCGCGTCCTCGAGGACCGGGCGCTGCTTGACGTAGGTGAACCGGACCGCCGTGCGCAGGGCACGGTCCGCCGCGCTGCCCGCGTGGGTGAACGCCGTGACCGGCACGCCCACGACCCCGACGAGGTCCGGCAGCGCCCGGCACAGGTCGGCGGCGTCCCGCAGCCCGCGCCCCGCGAGCGGCCCGGCCAGCAGCCGCGCGGCGTCGGCGACGACGAAGTACGTGCCCTGCGGCCGCACCACGTCGAACCCCGCGGCGGTGAGCCCCGCGCTCAGCAGGTCCCGGCGCCCCGCGAGCGACGCCGCGAGCCCGCGCACGTACCCCGCGTCCGGCCCGTCGGTCGTCTCCAGGTCCAGCGCGTGCGCCACCGCGGGCTGGAACGGCGCCCCCGACGTGTACGTGAGGAACTGCTTCACCGCCCGCACCGCGTCCACCAGCGGCGCGGGGCCCGTGACCCAGCCGATCTTCCAGCCGGTGAACGAGAACGTCTTGCCCGCCGACGAGATCGTCAGCGTCCGGTCCGCCGCCCCGGGCAGGGTCGCGAACGGCACGTGCCGCGCCCCGTCGTACGTCAGGTGCTCGTACACCTCGTCGGTCACGACCACGCAGCCGTGCCGCTCGGCGACCTCGGCGACGACCGCGAGCTCCTCGGCGGTCAGCACCGCGCCCGTCGGGTTGTGCGGGGTGTTCAGCAGGATCACGCGCGTCCGGTCGGTGACCGCGGCCCGCAGCGCGTCGGGATCCAGCCGGAAGCCCTCCGGCGTCGGGACCAGCGGCGCCGTGGTGTGCCGCGCGCCCGCGAGGGCGATCACCGCGGCGTAGGAGTCGTAGAACGGCTCCAGGGTCAGCACCTCGTCGCCCGGCTCCGTGAGCGCGAGCAGCGCGGCGGCGATGGCCTCCGTCGCGCCGGTCGTCACCAGGACCTCGCGGTCGGGGTCCAGCGCGATCCCGTAGTGCCGCTGCTGGTGCGCCGCGATCGCCGCGCGCAGCCCGGGGTCGCCGGGGCCGGGCGGGTACTGGTTCACGCCGGCGGCGATGGCCTCCGCCGCGACCCGCTTCACCGACTCCGGCCCGTCGACGTCCGGGAACCCCTGCCCGAGGTTCACCGCACCGGTCCGCACCGCCAGCGCGGACATCTCCGCGAAGATCGTCGGGCGCGGCACCCCGTCGTCGCCGAGCAGCCCGGTCGCCCGGGCGGCCTCGCGCCAGCGACCGGCGGGCGTCGTCGGGGCGGGAGGCAGGGGGGTGTCGGTCATCGCGGTCCTGTCGTGGGAGGGGACCCGTGGAGGGTAGACCCGCCGCGCGACCCGCCGCCGACGCCGACCGGAGGATGGGCCCCGGTGTCAGGTCGTCAGAGGACGCCCGACGCGGCGGCGAGACCGCCGAGCACCAGCAGCACCAGCGACCCCCAGGCGCACAGCACCCACCACGGCACGGAGTGCCGGGTCCGGGTGCGGGTCTGGTGCGCGCTCATGCCTCGTGTGATCGGCAGCACGCGCCCCGGGATGAAGCGTTCTGAGGGTCGCTGGTGCGGGTGATCACGCGGGCGGGCGCACCCGTCCGGCTCGCCCGCGTCCCCCGGGAGGGTGGGGGCTCAGCCCTGCTCGGCCTGCTGCACCTGGTCGGAGAGCTCCTGGACCTGCTGCGCGAGCCGGTCCAGGCCCTCGGCGGTGGCGGAGTCGACCTGCCCGGAGGCGGAGTCGAGGGCGCTGCGCGCGGACTCGAGCGCGCTGCGCGCGTTGTCGAGCTGCTCCTGGGTGGCGGTGCCGCCGTCGGCCTGGGCCTGCTCCAGCGCGGTGCTCGCGTCGGACATGGCGGTGGTGGCCTGGTCGAGCGCGCCCTGCACGGCCTCGCGGGCGGTGCCGTCGAGGTCGGACAGCCGGGAGGTCACGTCGTCCACCGTGGTGCGGGCGTCCTCGATGCTCTGGCGCGCGGAGTCGGCCAGGTCGCGGAGCTGGTCGGCGGTGGCGCGGGCGGAGTCGACGGCGGACTGCGCCTGGTCGACGGCCTCCTGGGCCTCGGCGCAGGCACCGAGCAGCAGCGAGCCGCCGAGCAGCACGGCGGCGACCCCGGCGGTGCGGGTGGCGGTGCGGGCGGTGGTGCGGCGGGTGGTCATGGGGCCTCCTCGTCGGTGGGAGGCCAGTGTGCCTCACCGACCTGGGCGCGGCCGGGGCGCCCTGGGCGCGAGGGAGCGCCCCGTCCGCGGACGGATCCGCGGACGGGGCGCTCGGTGGAGCAGCAGAGACCCGAGGGTCAGGAGGCGGTGGCGCTCTCCTCGGCCGGGGCCCCCGCCCCGGCGGGCGCGGCCGACGCGCCCTGCTGCTCGCGGCGGCCCCGCACCTCGGCGACGGAGGTGCCGTAGTAGGCCGCAGTCATGATGTCCTTCATGTCCGCCCGCATCGGCATGCGGGGGTTGGCGGGCGCGCACTGGTCCTCGTAGGCGCCCATCGCGACCTCGTCGAGCCGGGACAGGAAGTCCTGCTCGTCGACGCCCTGCGCCTGGAAGGACTGCGGGATGCCGACCTTGGCGCGCAGCGCCTCGACGGCGAGCGCGTAGGACTCGACGCCCTGCTCCGGGGTCTCGGCGGGCAGGCCCAGCATCTGCGCGATCTGCTGGAACCGCTCGGGGGCGACGTAGTGCTCGTACTTCGGCCAGCTGGTGAGCTTGGTCGGGATCTGGCCGTTGTACCGGATGACGTGCGGCAGCAGCGTGGCGTTCGTCCGGCCGTGGACCAGGTGGAACGTCGAGCCGATGACGTGCGCCATGGCGTGCACGATCCCGAGGAACGCGTTGCCGAACGCCATGCCCGCGATGGTGCCCGCGTTGTGCATCTTCTCGCGGGCGGCCTTGGTCTCGGGGTCGGCGGGGTCGCCGTTCACGGACTGGGCGAGGTTGTCGAAGATGAGGCGGATGGCCTGCAGGGCCATGCCGTCGGTGAAGTCGTTGGCGTACACCGCGACGAACGCCTCGGTGGCGTGGGTCAGGGCGTCGAAGCCGGAGTCGGCGGCCAGCGAGCGCGGCATCTTCGAGGTGAGCACCGGGTCGATGATCGCGACCGTGGGGGTCAGCGCGTAGTCCGCGAGCGGGTACTTCTTGCCCGCGTCGGGGTCGGAGATGACCGCGAACGGCGTGACCTCGGCGCCGGTGCCCGAGGTGGTCGGGATGCAGACGAGCTTGGCGAGGTCGCCGAGCACGGGGAACTTGAACGCGCGCTTGCGGACGTCGAAGAACTTCTGCTTGAGGTCGGAGAACACGATCTCGGGGTGCTCGTAGAGCAGCCACATGACCTTCGCGGCGTCCATGGGGGAGCCGCCGCCGAGCGCGATGATCGTGTCGGGCCGGAAGTGGCGCATCTGCGCGGCGCCGGCCTGGACGGTCTTGACCGAGGGCTCGGGCTCGACCTGGTCGATGATCTGGACCGACACCTTGTTGGGGCGGCGGTTCAGCACGTCGAGGACGCGGTCGACGAAGCCGAGGGTGGTCATCGTGGAGTCGGTGACGATGGTGACCCGCTCGACCTCGGCCATGTCAGACAGGTAGCGGATGGCGTTCGGCTCGAAGTACGTCTTGGCCGGGACCTTGAACCACTGCAAGTTGTTGTTCCTCCGGCCGACGCGCTTGATGTTGACGAGGTTGATCGCCGACACGTTGTTGGACACCGAGTTGTGGCCGTAGGAGCCGCAGCCGAGCGTGAGCGACGGGATGAAGGCGTTGTAGATGTCGCCGATGCCGCCGAGCGAGGACGGGGCGTTCGCGATGACGCGGATGGCCTTGACGCGGTTGCCGTACTCCTCGGTGAGCGCGTCGTCCTGGGTGTGGATGGCGGCGGAGTGGCCGAGGCCGTCGAACTCCACCATCTGCTCGGCGAGCTGGATGCCCTGCTCGGTCGAGGTGGCGCGCAGCACGGCCAGCACGGGGCAGAGCTTCTCGCGGGTCAGCGGCTCGGCGGGGCCGACGCCGGAGACCTCGGCGAGGATGATCGAGGTGTCGGCGGGGACGGTGAACCCGGCCTGCTCGGCGATCCACTGCGGGGACTTGCCGACGACGGTCGGGTTGAGCTTCGCGTCGGCGCAGTTCTTGCCCTTGGCCTCGACGCCGAAGATGAACTTCTCGAGGAGCGCCTTCTCCTTCTTGGTGGCCTTGTAGGCGTGCAGCACGGCGAACTCGGCGAGGGCGGCGTCGTAGATCGCGTCGTCGAGGATGACGGCCTGCTCGGAGGCGCAGATCATGCCGTTGTCGAAGGACTTGGACAGCACCACGTCGTTGACGGCGCGCTTGAGCTTGGCGGACTTCTCGATGTAGGCGGGGACGTTGCCGGCGCCGACGCCGAGGGCGGGCTTGCCGCAGGAGTACGCCGCGCGGACCATCGCGTTGCCGCCGGTGGCGAGGATGGTGGAGACGCCGGGGTGGTTCATCAGCAGGCCGGTGGCCTCCATCGAGGGGGTCTCGACCCACTGGATGCAGTGCTCGGGGGCGCCTGCGGCGATCGCCGCGTCCCGGACGACCTGCGCCGCGGCGACGGACGACCTCTGCGCGTTCGGGTGGAACGCGAAGATGATCGGGTTGCGGGTCTTCAGCGCGATGAGCGCCTTGAAGATCGCGGTGGAGGTCGGGTTGGTCACCGGGGTCATCGCGCAGATGACGCCGACCGGCTCGGCGATCTCGGTGATGCCGTTGATCTCGTCGCGGTTGATGACGCCGACCGTCTTGAGCGCGGACATCGAGTTGGTGACGTGCTCGCAGGCGAAGATGTTCTTGACGGCCTTGTCCTCGAAGACGCCGCGGCCGGTCTCCTCGACCGCCAGCTCGGCGAGGTGCCCGTGCTGGTCCAGGGCGGCGACGGCCGCCTTCTTGACCAGGCGGTCGACGTCCTCCTGGGTGAAGCTGGCGTACTGCGCCAGCGCCTTCGTGGCTCCGGCGACCAGCTGGTCGATGGCAGCCGCGGTGTCGGTGCTCGTCGTGGTGCTCACGGGGACTCTCCCGAGGTGGGTCCGATGGGGCTCTTGCGGTGGAGAGGACGCCGTCGGCCTCACACGACGACCATATTGAGAAAAGTTTCACGAAGTCTGGGACCGGAGTCCCGGGGACCTTCGTCCGGGGGCGCGCCGGCGCCCCCGGACGCGACGAGGCCCGCCGCCCCCGGGGGAGGGGACGACGGGCCTCGTCGGACGGGTGCGCCGGAGCGCGTGCGTCAGTCGTGCGAGCCGGGCGGCGGGGTGAGCACCGTCGGGTGGTCCGGGACGGTCGCGGTCATCAGCGTGCCGTCGGCGCGCCGGGTGCCCTCGATGTCCCGCACGGTCGGCGTGCCGATCAGGCGCGGCGCGGGCTCCAGGGTCAGCACCACGGGGTCGCCCGCCGTGACCTTGACGTGCTCGCCGCGCACCACGAGGTCGACGGTGTCGCCGTCCTCGACGGTCAGCCGCAGCTCGGTGTGCCGCACGTCGACGCGCACCCGGGTGCCGCGCACGGTCAGCCGGTACGTCAGGCCGTCCCAGACCTCGGGCAGCCGCGGGTCGATCGAGATGACGCCCTCGTGGTCGCGCATGCCGCCGAACCCGCTGGCCAGCGCCGTCCACGTCCCGCCCGCCGACGCGACGTGCACGCCGTCGGAGGTGTTGTGGTGCAGGTCGGCCAGGTCGACGTACAGCGACTGCGTGAAGTACTTGAGCGCGAGCTCCTGGTACCCGACCTCGGACGCGATGATCGACTGCACGACGCCGGACAGCGTCGAGTCGCCGGTGGTCAGCGGGTCGTAGTAGTCGAAGTCGGCCAACTTCTCCTCCGCGGTGAACTGGTCGCCCTGCAGGAACAGCGCCAGCACGACGTCCGCCTGCTTGAGCACCTGGAACCGGTAGATCACCAGCGGGTGGTAGTAGAGCAGCAGGGGCCGCTTGGACGGGTCGGTGTTCGCGAGGTCCCACAGCTCCTTCTCGAGGAACTGCGCGTCCTGCGGGTGGATGCCCAGCGGCTCGTCGAAGGGGATGAACATCCGCTCGGCGGCGTGCGCGAACTCGTCCAGCTCGGCCTGCGACAGGTGCAGCCGGTCCATGAGGGCGGCGTGCTCGTCCGGGCGCTCGTGCGCGAGCCGGTCCACCGCCTCGACGGCGCCGCGCAGGTTGGCGCGGGCCATCACGTTGGTGAACAGGTTGTCGTTGACGACGGTCGTGTACTCGTCGGGCCCGGTGACGCCGTGGATGTGGAACGTCGAGTCGCCGTTGCTGCCGCGCCAGAAGCCCAGGTCCGCCCACATGCGGGCGGTCTCCACGAGGATGTCGACGGCCTCGCGGGCGAGGAAGTCGTCGTCGCCGGTGGCCGCGACGTACTGCCGCACGGCGTGGGCGATGTCCGCGTCGATGTGGTACTGCGCGGTGCCTGCGGCGTAGTACGCCGACGCCTCCTCGCCGTTGATCGTGCGCCAGGGGAACAGCGCGCCGTGCTGGTTGAGCTCGGCGGCGCGCGCCCGGGCGTGGTCGAGCATCGTGTACCGGAACCGCAGCGCGTTCCGGGCCACCCGCGGCGAGGTGTACGTCAGGAACGGCAGGACGTAGATCTCGGTGTCCCAGAAGTAGTGCCCGCTGTACCCGGAGCCGGTCAGGCCCTTCGCGGCGATGCCGTTGCCCTCGGCGCGGGCGGTGGCCTGCGCGAGCTGGAACAGGTTCCAGCGCACGGCCTGCTGCAGCTCGGGCTCCCCGTGCACCTCGACGTCGCTGCGGGCCCAGAAGTCGTCGAGCCAGGCGCGCTGGTCCGCGAGCTGGCGCTCCACGCCGGTCTGCTGGACGCGGTCGAGGGTGCGGCGGCAGCGGTCGGCGAGCTCGCGCGACGGGACGCCGCGCGAGGAGTGGTAGGTGACGACCTTGGTGATGCGGATGGTCTGGCCCTGCTTCGCGTCCACGCGGTAGACGTGCTTGGCGAGGTCCTCCTCGACGAGCGAGAGCTCCTCGTAGGCGTTGTCCGTCTCGATGGTGTGGTCCGCCGCGACGGACAGCGTCATGCCGGACGCCTTCGCGCGGTAGGACAGCACGTACCGGCCGTCGCCCGCCCAGTGGCTGCGCGGCTCCAGCACCCGGTCCGTGAGCGTCTCGGACTTGCGGGGGTCGAAGCCCTCGCCCATCGCGGCGGCGCGCACGTGGTACTCGTCCTGGCCGTCCTGCCGGTTGAGCAGCTGGCTGCTGACGACCACCGGCGCGTCGGCGTCGAGCATCGTGACCTCGTACGTGAGGACCGCGAGGTGCCGCTCGGCGAACGACACCATGCGCTCCGAGCGCACCCGGACCTTCTTGCCCGAGGGGGTCTGCCACACCAGCGACCGGCGCAGCACGCCGTCGCGGAAGTCCAGGGTCCGCTCGTACTCGTGCAGGTCGGCGACGGTGAGCAGCAGCGGCTCGTCGTCCACGTAGAGCCGCAGGATCTTCGCGTCCGGGACGTTGACGATGGTCTGCCCGACGCGCGCGAACCCGTACGCCTCCTCGGCGTGCCGGATCGGCCAGGTCTCGTGGAACCCGTTGATGAAGGTGCCGTGGCTGTGCGAGTCGCGGCCCTCCTCGACGTTGCCGCGCATGCCGAGGTAGCCGTTGCCGACGGCGAACAGCGTCTCGGTGCGGCCCAGGTCGGCGGCGTCGTGCCGCGTCTCGCGCAGCGCCCACGGGTCCGTCGGGAACCGGTGGCGGTCGAGCGGGTCGGGGGTGAACAGGGAGTGGTTCACGGCAGGGTGCTCTCGGTGTCGTCGGGGGTGGTGACGAGCTCCGCGAGGTCGTCCACCACCAGGTCAGCCCCCTGCTCCAGCAGCACGTCGGCGCCGGCGCCGCGGTCGACGCCCACGACCAGGCCGAACGCGCCCGCGCGGCCCGAGGCGACGCCGGACTCGGCGTCCTCCACGACGACCGCGCGGTCGTGCGGCACGCCGAGCTGGCGCGCCGCGTCGAGGTAGGTGTCGGGCGCGGGCTTGCCCGGGATGCCGCGCTCGGCCGCCACCAGGCCGTCCACGACCACGGCGAACCGGTCCGTCAGCCCCGCGGCGGCGAGCACCGGGACGGCGTTGCGGCTGCTGGAGACCACCGCGACCTTGCGGCCGTCGGCGATCAGCGCGTCCACCAGGCGGACCGAGCCCGGGTAGGGCGTGACGCCCTCGGTCTCGAGCACCTGGGTGAAGACGGCGTTCTTCCGGTTGCCGAGCCCGCACACCGTCTCGGCGTCCGGGGAGTCGGTCGGGTCGCCCCAGGGCAGGTCGATGCCGCGCGAGGCGAGCAGGGTCGCGACGCCGTCGTACCGCGGCTTGCCGTCGATGTGCGCGAAGTAGTCGGCGTCCGTGTACGGCGCCGCGCCGCGCGCCGCCAGCACCGGGGTGAACAGCCGCGCCCAGGCGTGCATGTGCACCACGGCGGTCGGCGTGAGGACGCCGTCGAGGTCGAACAGGACGGCGTCGAGGCCGTCGAGGGCCGGGGCGGGCCGGTCGGTCACGGGTGCCACGGGGCTGCTCCTGGTGCGTCGGGGTGCCGGGTGTTCGGTGCCGGTGCGGACGTCGGACGGGTCGCTGCCGCGACAGGGACCGTCGAGGCCACGACCTGCGCCTTCGTCCCCAGTCTGGCCGCTCCTGGCGCGCCCGCCAGTCCGGGGCGCGGGCACGTAGGTGGCCGGCCCCCGCGGGTCGGGCGCGCGGGGCGCCGTGGCAGGTGGGGCATGACGGGGTCCTCGGGGGCGGGCGTGCGGACGGCCGGTGGGGGGTGCACCGGTCCGGCGAGGGCACGCCGGTCGTCCAGACCACCGCAATCCTCCCGGTGGGCGCTCACGGGTGTCAAAGCCTCAGGACGACCCGGACATACCCGGCGCGCCCGGTCCGGCCAGCGGATTCGGGGCGATGTCGTGGGCGCGGGTGTGACTAGGGTGACACCCATGACGTGGCTGACGACGCCCGCGCACGCCCGCTGGCTGGAGACCGAGACCGACCGCCTGCTCGCCTTCGGGCGGGCGTCCGCCGCCCCGACGGGCGGGTTCCTCCGCCTGGACGACGTCGGGCGCCCCCTGCCCGGACCCGCCGAGCTGTGGATCACCTGCCGGATGACGCACGTGTACGCCCTCGCGCACCTGCTGGGCCGGCCCGGCGCGGCGCCGCTGGTCGACCACGGGCTCGCCGCGCTGGACGGGTTGTTCCGGGACGCCGAGCACGGCGGCTGGTTCGCCGAGGTCGAGGCCGACGGCACCCCGCGTGACGACAGCAAGGCGGCCTACCCGCACGCGTTCGTCGTCCTCGCGGCGTCCTCGGCCGCCGCCGCCCGGCGCCCCGGCGCGGACGCGCTGCTCCGCGAGGCGCTCGCGGTGTCCGAGCAGCGGTTCTGGGACGACGAGGCCGGGATGGCCGTCGAGTCCTGGGACCGGACGTTCACGACCCTGGACGGGTACCGCGGCGTCAACGCGAACATGCACACCGTCGAGGCGTACCTCGCGGCGCACGGCGTCACGGGGGAGCGGGTGTGGCTGGACCGCGCCGTGCGCATCCTCACCCGCGTCGTGGACGGGTTCGCGAAGGACAACGCCTGGCGCATCCCCGAGCACTTCGACGCGCACTGGGTCGCGGACCTGGAGTACAACGCCGACGCCCCCGCGCACCCGTTCCGGCCGTACGGCGCGACCATCGGGCACTGGCTGGAGTGGGCGCGGCTCACCCTGCACGCGCGCGCCGCGCTGACCGCGGCGGGCGACGTCGCCCCGACCTGGATGCTGGACGACGCCGTCGCGCTGTTCGACGCGGCCGTGCGCGAGGGCTGGTCCGTCGACGGGGCGCCCGGCTTCGTCTACACCGTCGACTGGTCGGGGCAGCCGGTCGTCCGCGAGCGCATGCACTGGGTCGCCGCCGAGGGCATCGCCGCCGCCGCGACGCTGTACGCCGCCACCGGCGAGCAGCGGTTCGACGACTGGTACGCGACCTGGTGGGACTACACGGAGCACTACCTGATCGACCCCGAGGGTGGCTCCTGGTGGCACGAGCTCGGCACCGACAACACCGTGTCCCGCACGGTCTGGGAGGGCAAGGCCGACCTGTACCACGCGGTGCAGGCGACCCTGGTGCCCCGGCTGCCGCTCACGCCCGTCATCGCCCCGGCGCTCGCGGCGGGGCTGCTGGACTGAGCCGGGAGTGACGACCCCGAGCGGCCCGGGTGCCGCGGCGGGTGCCGGGACCTAGAGTTCCGCCGTGTCCCGGCGCCGGCGGTCCGTCCCGTGGTGGGCGGTCGCCTCCGTGGCGGCCGCAGCCCTCGTGCTGTCCGGCGCTCTGCCGGGTGCGGACGCCGCTGCCCTCGGTGCCCGGGTCGGCCCGGTGCTCGCGTTCGTCGCGGCGCTCACCGTCGTCGCGGAGCTGTGCGGTGCCGCCGGGCTGTTCGACGTCGCCACCGACGCCGCGGCGCGGTCCGCGGGCGGGCGGCGCTGGGTGCTGTGGCTGCTGCTGGTCGCCATCGCCGTCGCGTCCACGGTGCTGCTGTCGCTCGACACGACGGCGGTGCTGCTCACCCCGCTGGCGATCACCCTGGCGCGCCGCACGGGCACGTCGCCGCTGCTGCTCGTGCTCACGGTGGTCGCGCTCGCCAACACCGCGTCCCTGCTGCTGCCGGTGTCCAACCTGACGAACCTGCTGGCCGACCACCGGTTCCGGGACGCCGACGTGGGCTACGTCGGCCTGATGTGGGCGCCGGCGCTCGCGGCCGTGGTCGTCACCGTGGCGGTGCTGGCGGTGCGGGGGCGGCACGCGCTGCGGGGACGGTTCGCGCCGGGGGACCGCTACGTGCCCCCGGACCGCCCGCTGCTGCTGGTCACCGGCGGGACCACCGCGGTGATGGCCGTCGGCTTCGTCGCCGGGCTGCCCGTGTGGGCGGTCGCGCTCGGGGCCGCCGTGGTGCTGCTCGCCGCGTTCGCGCTCCGGCGGCGTCCGCTGCCGGTCCGGGCGCGGGACCTCGTGCCGTGGCGGATGCTGCTCGTGGTCGCGGCGCTGTTCGTCGCGGTCGAGACGCTGCACGTGCGGGGGCTCGGGGACGCGCTCGCGGCCCTCGCCCCGGACGGCACGACCGCGGGGGCGCTGCTCGGCGTCGCGGGCCTGTCCGCGGGCGCCGCGAACCTCGTGAACAACCTGCCCGCCTACCTGGTGCTCGAGCCCGTCGCGGGGTCCGACCCGTTGCGGCTCGCGGCCGTGCTCATCGGCACCGGCGTCGGTCCGCTGCTCACGCCGTGGGCGTCGCTCGCGACGGTGCTGTGGTGGCAGCGCTGCCGCCAGGCGCTCGTGCACGTCCCGGTGCGGGCGTTCGTGGTGCAGGGGCTGTGGCTCGCCCCGCTCTGCGTAGGCGCCGCGACCCTCGCCCTCGCCGCCACCCTCTGACCCTGACGCACGCGCCCACCTACCCCGTCCCCGCCCCCGCCCCACCCCCGCCCCACCCCCGCCCCACCCCCGCCCCGCGCACCCCCGCAGCGCGCCTCTCCGCTCCGGTCGTTCGGCGAGTGGTCAGCAGGTGTTGGTCAGCGGCGCTCGAATCCCGCATCTGCTGACCAGTCGACGCTGCAACGGTGCGGGGTGGGGCGCGGGAGGAGGGGTGTGGTGGGGTCAGGCGTCGGCGGCGGTCCGGCGGCGGGGGCGGGCGCGGACGTGCATGCGCTCGCCCTGGGGGCCGAACAGCGTCAGCACCTCGGTGGCCCCCGGTCCGGGGTTGGTGATCCAGTGCGGCACCCGGGTGTCGAACTCGACGACCTCGCCCGGGCCGAGCAGCAGGTCGTGCTCGCCGAGCAGCAGCCGGATCTGGCCGGACAGCACGTACATCCACTCGTAGCCCTCGTGGGTCTTCGGCTCCGGCGGCCCGGGGTGGTGCCCGGCGGGGAGCACGATCTTGTACGCCTGCAGGCCGCCGGGGCGGCGGGTCAGCGGCAGGTAGGTCGTGCCGCCGCGCTGCACCGGGGACAGGTGCACACGGGGGTCGCCGGTCTCCGGGGCGCCGACGAGCTCGTCCAGCGGCACCTGGTGGGCGCGGGCGAGCGGCAGCAGCAGCTCCAGGGTCGGGCGGCGCTGCCCGGACTCCAGGCGGGACAGCGTGCTGACCGAGATGCCGGTGGTGCGGGACAGGTCGGCCAGGGTGGCGCCGCGCCGCTGGCGCAGGTCGCGCAGGCGCGGGCCGACGGCGTCGAGCACGGGCTCCAGGTCACCGGGCTCGTGGCCGGGCTCGTGTCCGGCCGCGGCCGGGCCGGCGACGGGCGGGGGAGTCGGTGCGGGCGCTGCGGGGTGGCGGGGCATGGCATCCATTGCCGATCCGGCAACCGGGTTTGTCAAGGCGAGGTCCCCGCGCGCGGGGCGTCGGTGGCAGGATCGGGACCATGACCGACTCGGACGTCCGTGCCCTGATCGCCGAGGTCGAGCGCCAGGAGCGCGACCTGCGGTTCGCCACCTTCACCAACGACGACGCGTGGGAGCTCGGCTCCCTGCTGGTGCGGCTCGCCACCGAGCGCGGTCTTCCGGTGACGGTCGACATCCGCCGCGGCACGCAGCAGCTGTTCCACGCCGCGCGCCCGGGCACGGTCGCGGACAACGACTCGTGGGTGCAGCGCAAGGTGCGGGTCGTCGAGCGGTTCGGGACGTCCTCGTTCCTGCAGGGGCTGCGGGCGCGCGAGCGCGGGACGACGTTCGCCGCCGCGACCGAGCTGCCGCTGCAGGAGTACGCCGCGCACGGCGGGGCGTTCCCCGTGCACGTCGAGGGCGTCGGGGTCGTCGGCGTGGTCACCGTCTCGGGGCTGCCGCAGGCCGACGACCACGCGCTCGTCACCGAGGCGATCCGGACCTTCCTCGACGGCTGAGGGTCACGCCCGGGGGAGCGTGCGCCCCAGCCAGTCGCGCACGGCCGCCGCGACGGCGGGCACGTCCTTCTTCAGCGCGTGGTCCCCGGCGACGACCTCGACCTCCCGGTGCGGGGCGGCCGGGGGGACGCCGAACGGGTCGGTGGCGCCCTGGACGACCAGCGTCGGGACCGCGACGGCGTCGAGCTCCGGCAGGCGGCTCGGCAGGTCAGGGCGGCCCGCGGGCTGCGTGGGGAACGCCAGGCACAGCACGGCGGCGGACCCGGTCGCGGCGGCCGTCCGGCACGCGGTGCGCGCTCCCGCGGACCGGCCGCCGGTGACCAGCGGGGCGTCGAGGACGTGCGCGCGCAGGTGCGCGACGACGGCCTCCCACGCGGTGTCGAGCGCGGCGCCGCGGGGGCCGATCCGCTTGCCCGCGACGCGGTAGGGCTGCTCGACCAGCACCACGCCGAGCCCGAGGTCGAGCGCCACGGCGGACACCGCGACGAGGTCCGGGGCGTCGATCCCGCCGCCCGCGCCGTGCCCGAGCACCAGCGCCCCGGGCAGCACGGCGCGCCCGTCGGGGCCGGTGCTCGCGCCCTCGGGCAGCAGCACGTGCGCCCGCGCGACCCCCTGCGGCGTGGTGACGTCGACGCTCGTCCCGCTGCTGCTCACCCGGGGCACGCTACCCGCGGACGCACGACGCCCCACGGTCCTCGCGTCGCCCCACGGGATGGCGGGACGAGGATCGTGGGGCGACGGGGCGCGTCAGCGCGGGTCGACCAGGCCGCGCTCGACGGCGCGGACCAGGCGGCGCGGGACCTCGACCTCGCGGCCGTCCGGGGTGCGCACCCGGGTGAGCGGGGTGGCGCTCGCCTTCCACTGCGACCGGCGCGCGCGGGTGTTCGAGCGGGACATCTTCCGCTTGGGGACGGCCATCAGCCCTGCCTCGCCTTCCAGCGCGGGTTCTTCTTGTTGATGACGAAGGTCTTGCCGTGGCGGCGCACGACGATCGAGCCCTCCTTCTTCTTGAGCGACGCGAGCGACGCGCGGACCTTCATCGGGTCTCCTCGGGTGTGGCCAGGCCGTAGCGCTGGCGGAACTTCTCGACCCGCCCGGCGGTGTCCAGCACGCGCGACTTGCCCGTGTAGAACGGGTGGCTCGCGGACGACACGTCGACGTCGACCACGGGGTAGGTGTTCCCGTCCTCCCACTCGATCGTCTTGTCGGAGGTGATCGTGGACCGGGTCAGGAACGCGAAGTCCGCGCTGATGTCCCGGAACACGACGGGGTGGTAGTCGGGGTGGATGCCCTGCTTCATCTCGGTCTCCTCACCAGCTGGACTTGGTCACGCCGGGCAGCTCGCCGCGGTGCGCCATCTGCCGCATCCGCACGCGGGACAGCCCGAACTTGCCGACGTACCCGCGGGGTCGGCCGTCGGCGACGTCGCGGTTGCGCACCCGGGTCGGGGACGCGTCGCGCGGCAGGGCGTGCAGGGCGGCGCGCGCGAGCGCGCGCTCCTCGGCGCTGGCGTGCGGGTTGACCGCGGCGCGCTTGAGGGCCAGCCGCTGCTCGGCGTACCGGGCGACGACCTCCTTGCGCTGCTCGTTCCGGGCGATCTTGGACTTCTTGGCCATCAGCGCTCCTCCTTGAAGTCGACGTGGCGGCGCACGACCGGGTCGAACTTGCGCAGCACGAGGCGGTCGGGGTCGTTGCGGCGGTTCTTGCGGGTGACGTAGGTGAAGCCGGTGCCCGCGGTGGAGCGCAGCTTGATGATCGGGCGGACGTCGGCGGCGCGGGCCATCAGACCTTCTCCCCGCGCGCCAGGATCCGGGCGACGACGACCTCGATGCCGAGCTTGTCGATGGTCTTGATGCCCCGGGCGGAGACCCGCAGCGTGACCATCCGGCCGAGCGAGGGGACCCAGTAGCGCTTCTTCTGAATGTTCGGGTCGAACCGGCGCTTGGTGCGCCGGTGGGAGTGCGAGATCGAGTGGCCGAACCCCGGTGAGGTACCGAGGACCTGGCAGTGAGCGGACATGGTCACCACTATAGATCATGAGAACCGCTATCAGTAAGGGGTAGGCTCGACCTATGCCCGTCTCCCGTGACCCCCGCCCCCTGGTGGTGCTCGCCACCGTCGACCCGCTGCTGCGCGACGCCGTGGCGTTCGGCGTCGTCGTCGACCACCCCCGCACGGTCGTGCTGCGGCACGACATCCACGACGGTCCGGACGGCGGCGCGATCCGCCGCGTCGTCGCCGACGCCACCGGCGTCGTGGAGGACGTGCTCGTGCCGCTGCAGCACGCGTGCCTGTCCTGCGCGGTGCGGGAGGACGCGGTCCCGACCCTCGCCCGCCTCGCGCGCGACCCCCGGTGGGACGCCGTGCTCCTCGCGCTGCCCGTCTCCGCCGAGTCGCTCCCCGTCACCCGCGCCCTCGGTGCCGCGACCCAGGGTCGCGGACCGCTGCGCCGCCTGCGGCTCGCGCGGGTCGTGTCCGCGCTCGACCTCGCGACGTTCGAGGACGACCTGCTCGGCGACGACCTCCTCGCCGAGCGCGACCTCGCCCTCACCGACGACGACGAGCGCGCCGTCGGCGAGGCGCTCGCCGCGCAGGTCGGGCACGCCGACGTCGTCCTCGTCGCCGGGGACCGCCACGAGCACCCCGTGGCGTCCGACCTGCTGGACCACGTCCGCGCCGCCGACGGTGCCCGCGTGGACGGCATCTACGCCGCCGACGTCACGGCCCTGCTGTCCGGGACGCACGACGCCCGCACCGCCGACCGCCGCCTCGACCCGCTGCACGCCGCCGCCGTCCCGGGGGCACCGACCGACCGCGGCGTCTGGACGCTGGAGCTGCGCGCCGACCGGCCCCTGCACCCCGGCCGCCTCGTGGAGGACGTCGCCCGGCTCGGCCAGGGCCGGCACCGCAGCCGCGGGCACTTCTGGGTGCCGACCCGCCCCGACTCGGTGTGCGCGTGGGACGGCGCGGGCGGGCAGCTCAGCGTCGGCGACCTCGGCACCTGGGGGCGCCGCCCCGCGACGACCCGGCTGGTGTTCACGGGCGTCGAGGACGTCCGGGCGGACCTGCGCGCGGCGTTCGAGGAGGTGCTGCTGACCCCCGCCGAGCACGCGCGCGGGCTGCACCCGTGGCTCGGGGCCGAGGACGTCCTCGCGCCGTGGCTCGGGGACCGCGCGGCCTGACGGCGCCCGGGGTGCGGCCGCGTCCGCGCGGGGGCATCGTCGGACGCAGGGCGCCGGACCGGCGTCCCGGGGAGGAGACGGACATGCCGCGACGGGATCCGGGACCGAGCGTCAAGGACAAAGGGCTCTACGAGGAGCTCCGCGACGAGGGCAACAGCAAGGAGAAGTCCGCGCGCATCGCCAACGCTGCCGCCGCGCGCGGCCGCAGCGCCGTCGGGCGCAAGGGCGGCGAGTCCGGCTCGTACGACGACTGGACCGTCGACGACCTGCGGCACCGCGCTGCCGAGCTCGGCATCGCGGGGCGGTCCACGATGCGCAAGGCCGACCTCGTCGAGGCGCTCCGGACGCACTGACGCCGGAACGCAGGACGGGCCCGCCACCGCGAGGTGACGGGCCCGTCCTGTGTTCCGGCAGTGCTCAGGCCGAGCAGGTCAGCCCTGTGGTCAGCGCGTCGAGGTTGTCGCGCATGATGTCGAGGTAGTCCCGGTCGTCCCCCTCGGCGAGCCCCTCGATGGGGTCGAGGACGGCGGTGGCGACCCCGAGCTCGTCGGCGAGCGTCTGCGTGACCTTCGGGCTGGTGAGCACCTCGAAGTAGAGCGTCTGCACGCCCTCGTCGCGCACGGTCGCGGCGACGTCGCGCAGGCGGGCGGGCGACGGCTCGACCTCGGGGTCGATCCCGGACAGGCCGACCTGGTGCAGCCCGTAGCGCTGCGCGAGGTAGCCGAACGCCTCGTGGGACGCGACGAGGGTGGCTCCCCGGCACGCGGCGAGGCCGTCGGCGAGCTCGGTGTCGAGGGCGTCGAGGTCGGCGGCCAGGTCGGCGGCCGCGGCGGCGAACTCGTCGGCGTGCTCGGGGTCGATCGCGGTGAGCGCGTCGGCGACCTGCTGGCCGACGTCGGCCAGGCGGGTGGGGTCGAGCCAGAAGTGCGGGTCGAGCGCCCCGGAGCCGCTGCCGGGGGCGACGCCGTCGGGGCCGGACTCGAGCGCCGCGACCTCGGCGGCGTCGACGACGTGCGCGGGTGACGTCGAGTCGACGGCGGCGTCCGTGGCCGCCTGGAACCCGGAGAGGTAGACCACCAGGTCTGCGTCGCCGAGCCCGGCGACGGCGCTGGGGGACAGCTCGAGGTCGTGGGACTCGCCGCCCGGCGGGGTCAGCGAGGAGACGGAGACGTGCTCCCCGCCGATGCGCTCGGCGACGTACTGCAGCGGGTAGAACGCGGCGACGACCTCGTGGCCGTCGGCGGCGCTGTCACCGGGGGAGCAGGCCGCGGCCCCGGCGAGGGCGGCGAGCGCGAGGCCGGCGGCGGCGACGGTGCGGCGGGTCGGGGGGCGGGGGGTGGTGCGGGCCACGGGGTCCTTCCGGGGTGGTGCGGGGCGGGACGCGGACCTGCCCGGCACGCGCGGGGGCGTGCCGGGCAGGACCGGGAGCGGTCGGGGCGGGATCAGCCCTCGGTGTGCTCGTCCTCGTGCGCGTGGTCGTGCTCGTCCTCGTGGGCGTGCTCGTCGTGCTCGTCGTGCGCGGCGTCGTCCTCGTGGGCGTGGTCGTCACCGTGCTCGGCGACGGCGCCGGACGCGCTGGTCAGCTCGTTCGGGACGACGTCCAGGGTGGTGGACAGCCAGACCTCGCCGGTCTCGATGTCGACGGCGTGCACGGACTTCGTGGCCGGGTCGGTGATGTACGCCGAGTCGTCGACGACGGTGATCGCCGGGCGCGGCTCCTGCCAGACCTCGGACTCCTCCCACGCGTCGATCACGGGGATCGAGCGGGTGAGGGTGCCGGACTCGGGGTCGATGACGTGCAGCGCGCCGTCGGTGCCGAGCACCAGGGCCTCACCGGCGTCGCCGCGGGCCAGGGAGCGGAAGGTGTAGGACGCGGGCAGGTCGACCAGGCGCAGCGAGGCGTCGCGGGTGTCGATCAGGGAGACGCGGGTCGGGCGCTCCAGGTCGGCGTCGGGGTCGGACTTGTAGTCGCCGAGCACGATCGGCGAGGCCTCGGTGCCGGCCTGGTTGCCGATGCGGCCGTAGGCGTCGGGGGCGGTGACCTTGGTGATGGTGCCGCCGGTGTAGACGACGGCGCCGTCCTCGCAGCCGATCACGACGGCCTCGTCGGCGGCGACGGCCTCGCCGTGCACGCCGGGGCAGGTGTCGTTCGCGGCGATCTCGGTGCCGTCGGCGTCGAGCACGCGGATGCCGGTGCGGGCGTCCTCGGTGCCCTCGGACACGACGAGCGAGCCGTCGGTGAGCTCGACGGCGACGCCGTGGTGCGCGGCGGGCAGCGTGACGACGCGGGTGTCGGCGTCCGCGTCCGCGAGGTCGTCGGAGTCGACCACGGTCACGGTGCCGGTGCCGTCGTCGAACAGGGCGGTGCGGCCCTCGTGGGGGACGACGTGCCCGGGCTTCTCGGCCGACCACGTGACGTCCGTGAGGACGGGGTCGGAGGTGTACGAGTGGGTGTGGTCGCCGTGCGGCTCGGTCCAGGTCCCGGCGTCGAGGATCTGGAAGCCACCGGTGGTGGAGACCGCGACGTGCCGGTTGTCGCCGGTGCCGTTCAGGCGGTTGAAGCCCTCCAGCGGGATGTCGGTGACGAGCTCGAGGGTGCTCGCGTCGAGCACCTGGATGCCGCCGTCGTAGGTGAGGACGAGGCGCGGCTTGGCGGTGGCGACCTCGGTGGCGACGGGGGCGGCCGTGGTCTCGTCGGCGGTGGCGGCGGGCTCGGTGGTGCCCCCGGTCTGAGAGCAGGCGGCGAGCAGCGCGACGGACAGGCCGAGGCCGAGGGCGGCGGCGAACCGCGGGCGGTGGCGGGTGGTGACGTTCATGTGGGGGGCGGGCGACCGGGCACGGCGTCGCGTGGACGCACGGGTGCCCTGGGCGCCGTCTCCTCTCCGGTGGCAGGTCGGATGATCAGCGCGCTCACGCTAGCACGAGTTGATACTCAGTCTCAGTAGCGTTATCGCTTCGTGATGCCCACCCCCCACGCCGTTGTCACCAGGCGGCGTCGAGCCGCTCCCGCTGGTCGGCGGTCAGCACCAGCCGCACCCCGGCGAGCGCCGCGTCGAGCTGCGCGGGCGTGCTCACCCCCGCCACCGGCACGACCTGCGGCGTGCCGGCCACGAGCCAGGCCAGCACGACCTCGCTGCGGCTCGCCCCGACCTCGTCCGCGACCTCGGCCAGGACAGCCCGTCGCCGGGTCGTGCCCGGGTGGTCGTAGCCCTCGGCGGGCGCGCGGTCGGCCCGGTCGTAGGCCCCGGACAGCAGCGGGCTGTACGCCCACACGGCGACCTCCGGGTCGCTCGCGGCGTAGTCGAGGACCTCGTCCGTGACCCAGCCGAACCGGTGGTCGTGCAGGCGACCGCGCACCATCGGCCGCGGCTGCAGGTACGAGTACCGCAGCTGCAGGGCTGTCGGTCGGGCGAGCCCGGCGGCGTCCGCCAGGCCCGCGGCGCGCTCGACCCGCCACAGCGCGGTGTTGGAGAACCCCCACCGGGCCACCGTCCCGTCGGCGACCAGCCCGCCGAACCCCGCGACGATCTCGTCCAGCGGCGTCGCGCGGTCGTCGCGGTGCGCCCAGAGCAGGTCGAGGTGGTCGACGCCCATCCGCTCCAGGCTCTGCCGCGCGACCCGGCGCACCACGTCCGCGCCGAGGCCCGTCGTGCGCTCCGGGAACGAGCCCGGCCACAGCGGCTCGCACCCGACCTTCGTGGAGAGGCGCACGCGCTCGCGGACGCCCGGCCGGGCGGCGAGCCAGCGGCCGAGCAGCGCCTCGCTCTGGCCGCCGTGCCCGGAGTCGTGCTCCCAGAACGCGTAGCAGTCGGCGGTGTCGATCCACCCGCCACCGGCCGCGACGTAGGCGTCGAGCAGGGCGAAGGACCGGTCCTCGTCCAGGCGGGTGCCGAACAGCATCGCGCCGAGGGCGATCGGGGGGACAGGGGCGGGAGTCGTCGTCATGCCGCCAGCGTCGGGGCTGGAGCGCGCTCCAGCGCAAGGGGCGCCCGGTTCCCCGGACGCGGGGCGCGGGCCGGGTCCACACTGCTGCCATGACGACCTACGCCCCGGCCGCCGCCGCCCGGCGGTCCGGGTTCAGCCTCGACACGCTGCGCTACTACGAGAAGATCGGGCTGGTGCGCGACGTCGCCCGCGACCCCGCCGGGCACCGCCGGTACGACGACGCGGACCTGGAGTGGCTCGAGGTGCTGCGCTGCCTGCGGGACACCGGCATGCCGATCCAGGCGATGCGCCGGTACGCGGAGCTCGCCCTGGCGACCGGGCCGGACGCCGACGCCACCGTCCCCGAGCGACTGGGGCTGCTGCTGGCCCACGCGGAGCACGTAGCCTCGACCCTCGAGACGCTGCGCCACCAGCAGCAGCACCTCGAGGAGAAGATCGGCTACTACCAGGACCTGCTGCGGCTGCCGCGGTCGGCCCCGGTGACAGCGGGAGAGCACGCGGGCGTCTGAGGCGCCCCGGCGGCCGCCCCGCGCACGGACGAGAGGGCGCCCGCCATGGACCTGCTGCTGATCGGGGTGATCGCGGCCGTCGCCGTGATCGCCGTGACCGCCCTGGCACCCCGGGTGGGGGTCGCCGCGCCTCTGCTGCTCGTGGTGCTCGGTGTGCTCATCTCGCTCGTGCCGGCGGTCCCGGCGGTCGAGATCGAGCCGGAGTGGATCCTCGGCGTCGTCCTGCCGCCGCTGCTGTACGCGACGTCCGTGTCCATGCCGACGATGGACTTCCGGCGCGACCTCACGGCCATCAGCGGGCTGTCGGTGCTGCTGGTCGTCGTGACGTCGGTGCTGCTCGGGCTGCTGTTCTCCTGGCTGATCCCCGGCGTCTCGCTGGCGACCGGCATCGCGCTCGGCGCGGTCATCAGCCCGACGGACGCGGTCGCGACGTCGATCGTGCGGCGGTCCGGGGTCAGTCCCCGGGTCGTCACCGTGCTGGAGGGCGAGAGCCTGCTGAACGACGCGTCCGCCCTCGTGCTGCTGCGCTCGGCGATCGTCGCGACGGCCGCCTCGGTGTCGCTCTGGGAGGTCGCGACGGACTTCGTGTTCGCGGTCGTGGTGGCGGTGGCCATCGGCGCGGTGGTCGGCAAGGTGAGCCTCGCGGTGCGCACCCGCATCTCGGACCCGCACCTGACGACGGCGATCTCGTTCCTGGTGCCGTTCATCGCCTACATCCCGGCGGAGCACCTCGGGGCGTCCGGGCTGGTCGCCACGGTGTCCGCGGGGCTGGTCGCGGGGACCGGCAGCGTCCGGCTGCGGCCCCAGGACCGGATCGCCGAGGCCGCGAACTGGCGCACCCTGGAGCTGCTGCTCGAGGGCGCCGTCTTCCTGCTCATGGGGCTGGAGCTGTACGGCCTGGTCGCGGAGGTCCTCGACGACCACGGCAACCTGTGGCTCGCGCTGGGGCTCGGGGTGATGGCGGCGCTGGTGGTGCTGCTGGTGCGCACGGGGTACGTGGCGTTCCTGCTGGGGACGCTGTCCCGGCGTGCTCGGCGCGGGGCGACGGCGCGCGGCTACCTCTCGGCGATCAACGACCGGGTGGACGCGCTGGACACGATGGCCCGCACGCGCCGCGACGACCTGCGGGCCCTCGGCGTGCCGGGGGCGCCGCCGGTCACGGCGCGGGTCGACGGGGACGCTGCCGACGCTCCGGACGCCGCCGGGCCGGACGCCCCCGCACGCCCCGCGGCCTGGGCGCCGGGGCAGGTGCCGCCGGGGTTCCCCGAGGGGGAGGACGTCCGCCGGCGCCAGGAGCTGCGCCGGGTGTTCGGCCGCCGCCGCAAGCCGCGCCTCGGGCCGCACGACAGCCCGGAGCACCGCACCGAGCGGATCCGCACCCGGGTGACGCGGCGCATCGCGGACATCGACTACCTGCAGGCCGAGCCGCTGGGTCCGCGCGAGGGCGCGATCCTGGTGTGGGCGGGGATGCGCGGCGTGGTCACGCTGGCCGCGGCGCAGTCGCTGCCGTCGGACACCCCGCACCGGGCGCTGCTGATCCTGGTCGCGTTCACGGTCGCGGCGGGGACGCTGCTGGTGCAGGGCGGCACGCTCGGCTGGCTGGTGCGCCGGCTCGGGCTGTCGCGCGACGGCGCCGACGAGCGCGCCGAGCTCGACCGGCTCTCCGTGGACATGGCGCGGGCGGCGGTCGACGTGCTCGCGGACCCGACGCTGCGGCGCCCGGACGGCACTCCGTACGACGCCGTGGTCCTGGAGAAGGCGCGGCTGGTCGCCGAGCGGCAGGGCGAGCAGGTGGACGAGGACGCCGACGCCGAGGCCGACCTCTCGTCGGTGGCCGCGCAGATCCGGGAGCTGCGGCTGGCGATGCTGGACGCCCAGCGCGAGTCGCTGCTGCGGGTGCGCGACCTGGGCACGGCGAGCTCGGGTGCCCTCACCGAGGCGCTGCGGGTGCTGGACGCGGACCAGATCAGCCTGGAGCTCCGCGCCCGGGACGACTAGGGCAGCGGTCCGCCGCGCTCGGCGAGCATGTCCTGCAGCACCGTGAGCTCGCGCTCCTGGGTGCGGACGATGTTCTCGGCGAGGCTGACGACCTGCGGGCGCCGGGCGCGCTCGACGGCGTACTCGGCCATCTCCACGCCGCCCTGGTGGTGCGGGATCATCAGCTCGAGGAACAGCCGGTCCGCGTCGGTGCCGGTCGCGGCGGTGAGCCGGGCCATGTCCTCGCGGGTGACCCAGCCGGGCATGCTGCTGTACCCGGTGGCGCCCTCGCCAGTGCCGGTGTGGCCGTGCTCGCCGGACATCCACGCCATCGGCGGGGCCGACGACGCGGCGGGCAGCCCCCAGGTGGTGAGCCAGCCGGCCATCTGCCCGATCTGGTTCTGCTGCGTCAGCAGGATGTCGAGGGCGACGGTGCGCACGTGCTCGTCGGTGCTGCGGTCCCGGACGAGGACGGCGAGCTCGACGGCCTGCGCGTGGTGGGTCTGCATGTCCCGGGCGAAGCCGGCGTCGACCGAGGCGTCCGGGGCGGCCGTCAGCGCGGGCTGCCGGGCGAGCAGGGCGCCGCCGAGCCCGCCGAGCACGAGCGCGGCGAGCGCGACGACGACGAGCACCGCGCGCCCCGACCCGCCGGTGCGGCGGGCCGGGACGTCGGGGTGGTCCTCGTCGTGCGGGAGGGCGTCGGTCACGCCGGGGTGCCCACGCCGCTCGAGCAGGGCGCGCCGACCTCGGCGAGCTCGGGGTTCAGCAGGTACTTCTGGATGAACACCGGGATGCGGCTGTCGTCGGCGGTGTCGACGGCGAGCTGGTAGCCCCAGGCGGTGATGGTGATCGGGGACTCCATGCCCTCGAACGGCGTGACCAGCACGTAGGACTGGTTGTCCGCGAGCGCCTCGAGCGCGGCGATCTCGTCGGCGGGCAGCGACGGGTCGTAGGTGACCCACACCGCGCCGTGCTCCAGGGAGTGCACGGCGTTCTCGCTGGGGACCGGCTCGGTGTAGACGCCGCAGTTCAGCCACGCGGCGGCGTGGTCACCGCCGGCGGGCGGCGTCTGCGGGTAGTCGACCGTGGTGGTCACGTGGTTGAACGTGAGGCCGTCGTAGGACTGGACGCCCTCGATCTCGGCGTCGGCCTGGGCCTGCAGCTCGGCCTTCTCGCGGTTCGCGCCGACGAGCACGAACCCGGCGACGGCGATCAGCGCGACGACGAGGGTGCCCGCGATCGAGCTGATCAGGACGGTGCGCCGGCGCTCGTTCTTGCGCTGCTCGGCTCGGACGGCGGCCAGGCGGGCCTGGCGCTCGGCCGCGGTGGGACGGCGGTCGGGCATGGGGACTCCTCCGGTCGTGCGGCCGCGGGCGGCCGGTCGGAGCACCGAGAATACGTGAAGAATCAACTAAAGCCGAGGAGGACCTTCGACCCTTGCTGTGACGCGCGAGATACGGTCCTCCGGGAAGCCCGACCGATCGGTCGGAGTTGATCCTCCTGAGGGCCGGGCGCGGTGCCCGGCCACGACGCACTGAGAGGTAGGCGCGTGATGGCGCGGTTCGACGGCAAGGTGGCCCTGGTGACGGGTGGCGGCAGCGGCATCGGCGAGGCGGTGGGCCGGCGGCTCGCGGCCGAGGGTGCGTCCGTCGTCCTCACCGACATCCGGCTGGAGTCCGCGCAGCGCGTCGCCGACGCGATCACCGCCGACGGCGGCACCGCGAGCGCCTTCCAGCAGGACACCGCGGACGCCGCGTCGTCCGTCGCCGCCGTCGAGTTCGCCGTCGCCACCTACGGGGCCCTGCACCTCGCGGTGAACAACGCGGGCATCGCGGCCCGGAACCAGCTGCCCACCGGCGAGCTCGACCTCGACGCCGACTGGAACCGCGTCATCGACATCAACCTCAACGGCGTGCTCTACGGCCTGCACGCCGAGCTGCCCGCCATCGAGGCCGCCGGGGGCGGCGCGATCGTCAACATGGCGTCCATGCACGCGCTCGTCGCGGCGCCCGGCAACTCGGCCTACGTCGCGTCGAAGCACGCGATCAACGGCCTCACCAAGAACGCCGCCGTCGAGTACGGCACCCGCGGGGTGCGGGTGAACGCGGTGGCGCCCGGCAACATCTGGACCCCGCTCATGGCCCAGCTGCCGCAGGAGCAGATCGACGCCATCACCGCGAAGCACCCGATCGGCCGGATCGGCACCCCGGAGGAGGTCGCCGCGCTGGTCGCGTTCCTGCTCAGCGACGAGGCGTCGTTCATCACGGGCAGCCTGCACCAGGTGGACGGCGGCTACCCGGCGGTCTGACCGCCCCCGCCGGCCGGCCCGCGGTTCCCGCCCCGGCACCCTCCGGTCGGGGGGTGCGCGGGCGGGGACCGTGGGCCGCGCGTCTGTCCGGGAGCGGGTGATCTGGTCCGCGCGGGCAGGTCGACGGCCCCAGGGCGGCGTAGCGTTCCCGCCGTGGACGCAGCAGGCACGGCACCGGAGCAACGCGCGCTCGTCGCGGCGCGGCTGCTCGCCGTGTCCACGACCGTGCTCGCGCTGGGCTCCGGCGCGCACGTGCTCGGCGGCGGCGCGGCGCCCGCGCTGCCCGTCCTCGCGCTCGTGGGCGCGCTGGTGCTGCTCGGCGCCGCCGCGCTCGCCCGTC